>NZ_CP033073.1:7428152-7756671 GCF_003675325.1 Streptomyces dangxiongensis | reverse complement strand
GCTGCCGGAAGGCGTTGCGCATCCACTCGCGTTCCCGGGCGATGTCCTTGCGGGGCGGTACCGCGCAGGCGGCCGGGCTGGGTACGGCCTGGACGCGGGCGCCGGGTGCGGCGGACGCCGTGTCCGGCGCCCGCGCGGGGGCCTCACCGGTCCCGGCGGGCGGGGCCGGGGGGACGGCTTCGGCGCGGGCGGGGCCGTCGGCGGGCGGCGCGGACGCCATCGGCGGGTGCGCCGCCGCGCCCTCGTCCGGCCGACCGGGGACGGGGGCGTCGGGTGCCCCGTCGTCCGCGGGGGCGGAGGGGAGTCCGGGTGCCGAGACCAGCCTGAGCGACGGGAGCGGCGGCCGGGAGGGCAGGGAACGGGCGGGCTGTCCGGGCGGCGACACGCCGCCCGGGGCCTGACCGGCGGGCTCCTCCGGCCGGGGCGGCAGGGGAAGGTCGGGCCCCGTGGGAGCGGCGGTCGTGGGGGCGAGGCGTTCGGGGGCGGAGGGGTCCGGGAGGCGAGGCGCGGTGGTGTCCGCCGCGTGGGCGGGTGCGCCCGGCGCGGGCCCGGCCGCACCGGCGGGCGGAGCGGGTGCCCACTCCCCCGTCGCGGCCGGGCCGGCGGCGGCCGCCGTCGTGCCGTTCGGCGCGACACCGGCCGGTGCCGCCTGCGCTGACGTCGTCCCGGCCGTGGCCGTCCCGAAGTCCGGTGCGGCGGTCGCGAGCCGGACCCGCGGGCCGGGGGCCTCGGGACCCGTAGCCGTCGCCGCAGGAGGCGCCGTGCCGGCCGCGGCAGCGGGCGTGAGTGCTCCGTACCCGTCGGCGGCCCCCTCCGTGCCCGCGCCGGGGCCGGCCTCCACGGCGCGGCGCGCGGTCGGTTCGTGCGGCGCCGCCTGGCGGACCAGCTCCACGGCGGGTACCAGTCTGGCCAGGGCGCGCAGGGCGGGGTCGAACCGTTGCAGCAGACGCTCGGCGAGTTCGCGCATCCGGCCGCCGCCGTGCGCGGCGCTGCCGAAGACGACGTTGACGTGCCGGGCGGACGGCGCGGCCGAGCGGATGACGGCGGCCTCCTCCGGTTCCTCGGACGGACGCAGCCACAGGCCGCTGGGCACCACCTCCAGCACGGCCTCGTCGTACCGGTAGCGGCCCGGGGCTATCTCCGGCAGGTCGCCGAACGCGGGCCGGTGGCCGACCACCGCGGGCTCGGTGGGCCGCCCGCCGGTCAACCGGGCCGGGGTGAAACGCAGTTGCCGGGCGAAGGCCGCCCAGCCGGGCGAGCCGTCGGCGTCCAGGGCGTGGACCTCGGGGATGTCCCCCGGGGTGTGGCTCACCGGCAGGCCGTTGTCGAAGGTCACGGGGACGTCGAGCCGGTCGGCCAGGGCCTGGCCGGGGCCGGGTCCGTCCGGCACCGCCAGGGGCCCGTAGGCCACGAACCGCACCAGATCACGGACGCCGGGCAGCAGCGAGTGCCAGAACCGGGAGACGTCGTCCAGCGACAGGGCGTCCCCGCCCGGGCAGCCGAGGACCACGGTCAGCAGGTCGGGCCGGTACGCCAGCCGGGACACCAGCAGGCCCCGGTGGGGGGAGAGCGCGCCGTCGTGACCGTCGCCGTGCAGCCACACCCCGCTGGGCAGCGGATCGACCACTGCCTGGTCGCTGGTCCGCCAGGCCCGGTCGGAGAGGGTGAACTCCCAGGCGGGTTTCGGGAAACGGCGTGAGACGGGGGTGGGCGGCCGGCGCGGCAGCAGGCGTACCCATCCCGGTCCGCGGTCGGCGGGGATGTAGAGCACACCGCCGGCCGCCGGGACCACCGCGCCGTCGGCCACGACGACCGCGCGGTCGAGCCGGTCGGCGAGCCATTGCCCGACCGGCACGGTCCCGCCGGGCAGCGTGCGGCCCGGGACCAGGCGGTAGCCGCCGGGGTGGCCGCGGCCCAGCAGCCGGGCGACGACCGTCCAGGCGGCGTCGCCGGGGTCGGTGGGCAGGTCGAGGACGACGACCCGGTGCTCGGGGTCGTCGGGCAGCCCCTCGGCGAAGGCGACGGCCTGCGCGCTCAGTTCGCCCCTGGGGTGGATCAGCAGCGCGTGGCCGACCCGGCGGGTGTCCAGGTCGGGTGCCTCCGCGTCCCGGCGCAGCCTGACTCCGAGTGCCATCAGCGGCCCTTCGAGGCGGTCGCGGACGGCGCGGGAGTGGCGGGCGCGTATACGGGTGCGGCCGCCAGGGCGCCGGTGCGGGACAGCGCCGGGCCGGTGGGCAGGAGGTCGAGGACGTCCCGGGGCACGGCACGCGCCTGCCCGCCGCCGAAGCCGAGGGCGGACAGCGTGTCCTGGTCCGCCAGCGGGTACTTCACGCCCAGTTCCGTGACCAGGTACACCTGCGGGGTGACGCCGCGCGGCGGCAGCGGGAGGGCCTGGACCAGGAGTCCCTGTCCGACGGGGACGTCGACGGGCGGCGCCGTGGCGGCGGGACGCTTCTCGAGGGTCACCGCGGTGTGCACCCGGGTGGCGCCGGTGACGTGCTGGCGCAGGCACACGGCCGAGGCGCCCGGGCGCAGGACGGGGCCCGCCAGGAAGTCGGGCAGCCGGTGCAGCAGGGAACGGTCGGCCGAACCGCCGACGGCGGCGACGTCCCGGGGAGTCACCTCGCGGGGTTCGGCCGCGCCCTTGCTGGTCGCGAGCAGCTCGTACTCGGTACGGGTCAGCGGGGCCAGGCCGTCGGAGCGCAGTACGTAGAACTGGGCGACGCCCTTGCCGTCCGCACCGGACGTGAACACGTCGCCGACACGGGCCGGCCGGTCACCGACACGGGGGCCCTCTTTGCCGCGGCCGGGCACGTCGGCGGCGTCCACGGTGGGGCCGGCGGGCAGCGCCGCCAGCCAGCTACCGGGGGCGGGCAGGGGGTCCTGTCCGTCCAGTTGCAGCGCGATGGTGGAACGGTCGCCGAGCCGGTACCGGACGCCGTTCCACAGCAGGTACTCGGTGCCGTCGGCGGCGCGCAGCAGGGCGCGCCGGCCGGTCACCGGGGCGCGGGGCGCGGACGGGGCACCGGCCGGCGCGAAGTCCAGAGTCTCCCCCTTGTTCCGGCCCGGCGTCAGACACCGGGTCCAGTCGCCGGTCAGCAGCGCCGCGGATTGGGGTACGGAGTCCGGGGCGGCGGGAATGCCGATCTCCGTTCCGCGCCGCACACCGGACAGCGAGTTGCTGGAGACCGTGTGCACGGCGGTGCCGCCGCCCCCGCCGGCGGCGCCCAGCAGCGCGGAGGCGTAATTGGCCACCGGGTGCAGGACGCCGTCGACATAGAGGAAGCGGGTTCCGGTCTCCTTCTCCACGACGATGGCGTTCGGCCGGGCCCAGGCCGTGTTGCCGCCCGGTTTGATCAGCCCGTAGACGGCGAACCCGGCACAGGCGAGGACGGCGAGGAGCAGCCCGAGCACCACACCCAGGACGCTCCGGCGGGCCGGCGGCTCTCCCGTGGCGGGTTCTCCCGTCACCAGCGCTGCCGCGAGTCTTCCGGTGGCGAACTGGTAGGCGTGGACATGGTCACGACGGCTTTGCACGAGGTCCTCTCAACCGGCCAGGGTGCGGAAGTACCAGTAGACGTGCAGCACTTGGAGGAGCAGCGGGATCAGAGCGATGGCGGTGACCGTCTCCAGGATGTCGGCGACGTGACCCCAGATCGGCAGGAGGCGCAGGGTGCGCAGGCGCCGGGCGGCCAGCAGCGCCGCCACCGCCGCGAGCAGGAGCACAGCCAGCGCTGCCCGGGCCTGGGGACCGCCGGGCACCAGCAGCCAGGCGACGGCCAGGATCAGCCCGAGCGTCCCGGCGAGGGCCAGCGAGACGCGCTGCCAGATCTCGGTGACGCTGCGGGAGCGCAGGGTCACGGCGGCGGCGAGCGTCAGGGCGAGCAGCCAGTCGGACCATCCGGAGCGGCGGGTCAGGAGCACGAGGTCCAGGGCGTAGACCACGGAGGCACCGACGGTGAACAGCGTGAGGTGGGCGTCGGCGGCGGCGACCCGGCGCGCGACGGCCGGTTCCGTGGCGGGCTCGATGTCCTCCTGCAGTTCGTCCGCGTTACGCGGAAGCTGGGGCACCCGCAGGCCGGCCAGGCGAAGGAAGAGCCGGGGCGCGACGGTGCTGAGCACGAACATGGTGACGGCGACCACCGAACAGGCCGTGGTCGCGGACCAGCCCAGGTCGAGGGAGAGCAGGGAGCCGGCCTCGGCGGTGACCGCCACCGTCAGCAGGGCGCCGAAGACCTGAACGGGCACCTTGCCGGAGAGCAGCAGCACGGTGGCGGCCACGGCCGCGCACGTGGCGCCGACGAGGAGTTCGTGTCCCGTGGGTGCCAGGAGCGCGGTCGCACCGCGCCAGGGGATCAGGCCGGCCGCCGCGGCGAACGCCCAGCCCGCCACCCCGGTCACCAGCACCGTGGCCGCGTCGGCGTCGGCCCTGACCGCCAGGAGGCATCCGGTGAGCAGGGCCACGGCCACGACGCCCGACTGGGCCGCCGCGGCTCCGTCGGGCTCGACGGCCAGGGTGAACAGGGCGAGCGCCGCCAGCGCGAGACAGGCGAGCGCGAGGAAGAGACGGCGGGTCAGCTCGGGCCGCCAGCGGTCGGAGCGGGAGCCGACGACCGTGGCGACGCCGTCGGCGATGTCGTCGAAGACGAGCGGTGGCAGGACTTCCTCCACCGGGCGCAGGTGGAGGAGGTCGCCGTCGCGCAGGCCTGCGGATTCGGGGGTGTCGTCGGGGTCCAGCGGCTCCTCGCCCAGACGCTGCAGGACGTACCCGCCGGCGGGCGCGCCGTCGGGTGCCAGCCGTGCGGCGAGTACGGGCAGCAGCGTGCCCAGGGTGAGGGCGGTGGGCACGCCCAGGTCGGCACGGCGCTCGGGTCCGACGACGGTGATCCGGCAGACGGCCGTACCGTCGAGGTCCGGCATGATGCTGGAGAGGGACATGGGGTGGGGGCTCCTGTGGGGCGGCCTGCGTGGTGGCGGTGCGGCGGGGTCCGTGTCCGCCGGAGGGAGCGGTCAGGCGTCGTCCACCAGACCGGTCTGGACGAGCCGGACATCGCGCCGGGTGACCAACTGGGCGCGGCCGGGGAGGAGGGTGCGCGGCCTGGCCTCGCCGATGAACTTGCCCTCCTCCTTCGGGTAGGAGAGCACCAGGGCCGGATTGCCGAGTTCCCAGACCCGGCGCAGCAGCGGTTCCATCATGGCGCGCATGGCACTCGACGTGGAACGCGCGATGACCAGGTGCATGCCGATGTGGGCTCCCTGGGCCAGCAGCGGAACGAGCGGGGTGGTGGGGCTGTCCAGGCTGCTGGCGACGAACAGGTCGTAGTCGTCGATCAGGATGAACAGTCGTGGCCCCTGCCACCAGTCACGTTCGGCGAGCTGTTCGGGCGAGACGTCGGCACCGGGCAGCCGCTTCGTCATGGTCACCACGACGCTCTGGGCGAGCTGCCGCAGCCCGTCGGCGTCGACGGTGTACCCGGCACGGTATTCCTCGGGCACGTCGGCGAGGAGTCCGCGCTCGGGGTCGCCGAGCAGGATGCGGGCCTCGGCGGGTGAGAAGCGGGTGGTGATCGCCCTGGCCATCAGACGCAGGGCGTTCGTCTTGCCGGTCTCGGCGTCGCCGAAGACGAGCAGGCTCGCGTGGGCGGAGAAGTCGTGCCAGACCGGCTGCAGACGCTGTTCGTCCCAGCCCAGGCAGACCCGCAGGTCCCCCTCCGGCGGGGGGAGCTGCCCGGCGGGCAGGGTGCTGGGCAGCAGCCGTACGCCCGGAGCGGTGCGCCCGGTCCAGAAGGTGCCCATCTCGGCGGCGGCGATCTTGGTGGCCGCGGTGAGGTCGTCGGTGGCGGACGAGCTGTCCAGCCGGGGCAGCGCGGACAGGAAGTGGTGGCCGGAGGAGGTCAGTCCGCGGCCGGGCTGCTGCGGGACACCCGCGGCCTGGCGGGAGCCGACCTCGGACTCGATCGTGTCTCCGAGCCGCAGCTCGAACTTGGTGCCGAGCAGGTCGCGCAGCTTGTTGCGGATCTCCGACCAGCGGACCGCGGACACCACGACGTGGATGCCGAAGGAAAGGCCGCGCGAGGCGATGGCCGTGATGCGCTCGTCGAGGTCCTCGTACTCCTGGCGCAGCGTGCCCCAGCCGTCCACGACCAGGAAGACGTCCCCGTGGGGGTCGTCCACGCCGGCGGCGCGCCGCAGTTCGCGGTAGGCCGCCATCGACTCGACGCCGCGGGCGGTGAAGACCTGCTCGCGGCGTTCCAGGAGCTGGGCGATCTCCTCGACACTGCGCAGCACCTTGTCGCGCTCCAGCCGGGTGGCGACCGAGCCGACGTGCGGGAGGCCGGCGGTGGAGACGAGGCCGCCGCCGCTGAGGTCGAGGCAGTAGAACTGGACCTCTTCGGGGGTGTGGGTGAGCGCCAGCGACAGCATCAGGGTGCGCAGCAGGGCGGACTTGCCGGTCTGCGGGGCGCCGACCAGGCCCAGGTGTCCGCCCGCCGCGGAAAGGTCGGCGACGAGGAGCTCGCGGACCTGCTCGTGCGGTCGGTCGACCATGCCGAGGGGCACCCGCAGGCTGCCCAGGTCGGGGGACTCGGCGGTCATGCCGCGCACCGGGTCGGGGACGATGCCGGGCAGTAGCTGGTCGAGGCTGGGCGACTCGGCGAGCGGCGGCAGCCAGACCTGCCGGGCGGGGGGACCGGCGTTTGTGAGCCGTTCGATGAGGATGTCCAGGAGGGTCTCGTCGCTGTCCGAGTGGGCGGCGGGCTCGGGCTCCGGGCGGGTCTCGGCCGGCTCGTCCGCGCCGGGCACCGGCCGTTGCTGGTCGAGGCCGAAGTCCACGGGTTCGCCGGGCCCCGCCCCCGTGGGCTCATGGACCGGCCCCGTGGCGGGCGGCTCCGGGCAGGGGCCGGAGACGTAGGCGGCCTTGAAGCGCACCAGGTTGGTGGTGTCCACCCGCAGGTAGCCGTTGCCGGGCGTGGACGGCAGCTCGTACGCCCCGGCGACACCGATGACGCTGCGGGACTCCATGGAGGAGAAGGTGCGCAGCGCGATGCGGTAGGACAGGTGTCCTTCGACGCGGTGGATGCGTCCCTCGTCCAGGCGCTGCGACGCCAGCAGCAGATGCACGCCGAGGCTGCGTCCCACGCGGCCGATGGTGACGAACAGTTCGACGAACTCCGGCTTGCTGGCCAGCAGTTCGGAGAACTCGTCGACGATGACCAGCAGCGAGGGCAGCGGGGCGAGGGAGGCGCCGGCCAGCCGGGCCTTCTCGTACTCGTACAACGAGGCGTATCCGCTGCTCCTGAGGAGTTCCTGACGGCGTATCAGCTCGCCGTTGATGGAGTCCTGCATGCGGTCCACCAGCGGCAGTTCGTCGGCGAGGTTGGTGATGACGGCCGAGGTGTGCGGCAGCCGTTCCATGTTGAGGAAGGTGGCGCCGCCCTTGAAGTCGACCAGGACGAAGTTCAGGATCTCCGAGGAGTGGGTGGCGGCCAGACCGATGACGAGGGTGCGCAGCAGTTCGCTCTTGCCGGAGCCGGTGGCACCGATCAGCATGCCGTGCGGGCCCATGCCGGCCTGGGCGGACTCCTTCAGGTCGAGTTCTACGACCTCACCGTTCTCGGTGACCCCGATGGGCACGCGCAGCCGCGCCGCCTGGTCGGTGCGGCGCCGCCACTGGGCGGCCACGTCGAAGGCGCGCACGTCGCGGATGCCGAGCAGGGCGGTGAGTTCGAAGTTCGACTCGAACGGGTTGTCCGTCAGGTCGATGGTGCCGCCGGTGCGCAGGGGGGCCAGCAGCCGGGCCAGGTTCTCGGCTCCGTCCAGGCTGAGGGCGTCCGCCTCGGCCTGGGCCCGCGCGTCGTCACCGACCGGGAAGGAGACGGTGCCGTTCTCGGCGGTCAGCCTCAGGACGGAAGGGCCGCCCGGCATGGCACCCGTGAGGTCCAGCAGGACGGTGTTGCGCAGCCCGTTGCCCAGCATGCGCGAGTCGGGCGGGACCTGCGTCCGGTGGGGGACGACCACCACGAAGGGTTCGGCGGCGCTGGGAGTGGCCTGCGGGTCGTGGTCTCCCCGGTCGAGGATTTCCGGGCCGAGCAGGTCGAGCAGTTCACCGTGGTCGGTCGCCACCAGGCGCAGCGGACCGGCCTGGTCGCGTTCCCGGGGGTGGGCGTTGTGGGGCAGCCACTTCACCCACTCCCAGGCGTCCCGGTCCTGCCGGTCGCACAGGACGGCGACGCGCAGTTCGTCGGGCGAGTGCAGGACGGCCAGCTGTCCGAGCATGGCCCGCACCAGGTCCAGGGCGTCGTCGATGTCCCCGGCGAACTCCACGCTGGTGAAGCTGCGCAGGGCGACCGGGATCGGCATGCCCGGCACGGTCTGGAACGCCTCGCCGAAGCGGCGCAGCGAGATGGCGGCGAGAGGGTCGAGGTCCTCTACGGGCTTGGTCTGCGGCGGGACGAGCTCCAGGGCGGCACGCCGGGTGCCGAGTCCGATCCGGACCTTGGCGAAGTCGTCGTGCGCGGCCCGGCGTTCCCACACCCGGGAGCCCCGGGCCAGCGACCATAGCTGCCGGGGCGAGGGGTTGTCGTACACGGCGGCGGTGACCTGTGCGGCGGCGGCCTCCCGGACCTGGCCGCGTAGCTGGGCCAGGTAGCGCATGTAGTCCCGCCGTTCGGCCCGCATCCGGCGTTTGCGGTCGAGGCCGGACCGGCCGAGCTGGCCGAGCCCCATGGACATCATCGCGATGCCCATCATCCCCGACATCATGTACGTCGTCGCGGAGCCGCCGACGAAGAACATCATGCCCATCGCCCCGGCGCCGATGCCCATGGGCAGCATGACGACGACGGATCCCAGGTCGGCCATGGCCGGTTCGCCGAGCACCGGAGGCTGGGCCAGCTCTATCTGGCCTTCCGGTGCCGGGGGTCCCGATGCTCGCGGTGGGCGCTTGACAACGACGGTGTTCATCAGGTGGATCTCCAGCCGGCGAGACCTCTGGCGGGGGGCGAAAAAACGGGGGGGCGCCCACCGGGGGCGACCGGGGAGAGCCCTGCCGTGCCGCCCGCCTCTCGGACGGGAGGGGCGGGCGGCACGGAGGGAGTCCGTCCCGACCTCGGGGGAGGCGGTCGGGACGGACGGTCAGGAGGGGCGGCCCCTTGGGATACGGGGTGTCACATGGTGGTCCCCGTCGACCAGAGCACCGCGCCGCCCGAGCGGATGGTGACGTTCCCGTTGGACCCGAGGACCAGTTGGGCGCCGTCGTGGCCGTCCGTTCTGCTGGACCAGGCGGTCTCACCGCTCTGGGTGTACACCGCGAAGTTGCCGTCGGCCTGGAAGACCGCCTTGGCGCCCTGTCCCACGGTGCCCGACCACCACAGCGGGGTGCCCTTCGTGTCGTAGAGCACCAGGTTGCCGTCGCCCTGGAAGGCCAGCACGATCCGGTCGGTGCTCCAGCTCTGCCCGGGCTCCAGCACGCTGGTGCCGTTCACCACGGTCGTCGTCCAGTGCTGCTGCGACGGCTGCTGCCGCGGTGTGCTGCTGTTCCGCGGTGTCCTGCTCGGGGCCGGGGCGTGGCTCTGCGACATCGGTTCCACGCTCCGCGTTCCCTGCGTGGGCGAGGCCGCCGCCACCTCCGCGATGCGGTGCGGTCCGCCGTCGCCGGCGCCGCCCTTCCCGGTGGTGGCGCCGGACGCGCTCGGCCGGGGGGAAGCGCTGCCGCCGGATTCCGGGTAGTGCCTCTCGGAGGCGTAGTCCTCGCCGGAGTCCCCCGCTCCCGCCTTGAACGTGTGGGTGCTCGCGTCCTGGCCGAACACGGTCGGCGCCAGCAGGAACAGGGCGCCGAGCATGCCCGCTCCGGCCAGGACCGGCTTGGCGAGAGCGAGGCGCAGGCTGGCGCGCCCGTCCCCCGCGGCCTCCGGCACGGCGGAGTCCGGCCGGTGACCCCGGTCCCGTCGACGCCGGGCGTCGGGGGCCGCGGAGTCGGTGTCGGCCCCGGGCGTCGGGACGGATGCGGCGGGGAGGACGGCCGTCTCGGTGTTCGGCGCGGCGGTGCCGTGGCCCGGTACGTCCCCGGCGGATATCGGTCCGCCCTGCCCCGTCTCGCCCAGGTGAGCCAGTTGCCAGGGGAGTTCGTTCTCCCACACCGCTTCACCGGCCGACCCCCCGGTGGTTCGGTCGGGGCCGCCGGTGTCCGGCTCACGGTGACTCATCTGCATGCCTTTCCCGGTCGACGGGTGGGGTGATCGATCAGCGGGCGACCGATGGGTGTCGCTCCGCCCACGCGCCGTCCCTGTCGACCGGTGCGGGAAGACGGGCTGCGGAGGACGGCTGCGCACCTCAGGGGAGGATGATCACGGCGGAACGCCTCACGCACCTGACCCTAGGGAGGGCGAGGGGCCGGTTACACCGGCGGAGCCGGATCGTGCACGATCGCACAACCGACGTACCCTTTTCGTCATCTGTGGTCACAGGATGCCCATGCGGATGGCGTAGGCGACGGCGTGGGTCCGGTTGCGCAGTTCCAGCCGCTTGACCACGGCCTGTATGACGCTCTTGATCAGGCGCTCGGAGTAGCTGAGCTTGCTGGCGATCTCCACCGTGTCCAGTCCCTCGGCCAGGAGCCTGAGCACGTCGATCTCGCGCTGCGCGAGCTCCACCGGCAGCAGCCCGGTGGCCGTTTCGCTCTTCTGCATGGTGCGCATCCGGTCGAGCAGCATGCTCATCAGTACCGGGGGCACGACCGATCGCCCCTGGTGCGCCTCGACGGCCGCCACGACGATCTGGCTGAAGCTGGTGAACGGCCGCACCAGGAAGCTGGCCAGGCCGTGATTGACCGCGAGCGCCAGTTGCTGCTCCGAGATGTGGTCGGCGACCAACACGATGCGTATCCGTCCGCCGGTGGCCTGACTGGCGCGGCTCATCATGGAGAGCGTCTTGCCGGTGACCACCGCGGTGAGCATCACCAGGATGTCGGCCTGGGCCGAATCGCCGTCCGACAGCAGCTCGATGCGCTCGTCCGCGGCCAGGAAGGCGGCCGTGCCATCACGTGTGAGGGGATCGTCGGCCTCCACGACGACGCGCGGCACCGGGCGTGCTTCATCTGCGTAATCAGGCATGGGTCTCCTTCTCGAGAACACGGCACCGCACCCGGCAAGAGCAGAACCCGGGCATCGTCAGCGCCGGGTGCCGTGCCGATCGACGGATCGGCCCGGACCCGTGTACTGCGGGGTGCGTCCTCACTTGCTCGGAACCGATCCTGGCAGGGGTCCCACCGGCTCCCGCGACTTCCCGGGTGATCAGTGCACTGTGAAACAGGAGCAGTGCCCTGGCGTGCAAAGCCGCCGTCCATCGGGGCGCACGACACGGCGCCGCACCAGGGGGGTTCCTCCCGGCGCGGGACAGTGGCGGCCGCGTTCCCGCCAGGCCGCGGCGTGCCGCCCGCTCGCCCGCTCGCCCGCCGGCCGCGCGGCGGTGCCCGCGGGGCGCCTCGGCGGGCACCGGTCCGGCCGGGGCGGACGCCCCGCGCCGGTGCCACGCTCGTCGTCCGTCCGCGCCTCTGGACGCGCCCGGCAAGGATCGGCCGGGTGAGACGGCATGCCCGTGAAAGGGCCCGGGGGACGACCGGGCCGGTGCGGCGGTGGCCGCCGTCGGCTGTCACGGCCGTGCGGCCGACACTGTGACGGTCGTGCGGCCGGCGGCTGCGTCGGCGCCGGAAAGTCGCCGAGCCCAGCGGTCGTTGCGGTTGCCGGAAACCGGTCCGCCGACGGTGACGACGAGAGGGGTGTCGGCTCGGTGACGCGCCGGTGGCCGGTGAGGTGACGGCGGCCACGCGGTCGCCGCGCCGGGCAGCGGCCCCCGAGGTGTTCGGTGATCCGGGTTCCCCTCCGAGCTGTCGACAGGAACTGGAGCTGCCGGGGAGCCCGGCCGGCGCGCCGAGGGACAGGACGTGTTCCGTGGCGGAGGATTCCCGTGGGCGCCCGGAGGGCGAGCGTGGCGGCTCCCGTTCTCTCCGCGGCTGGAGCCGGCCCGCCCCTACCCCGGATGTGAGGGCGCCGGAGGGCGGTGCCGTCGGCGCGCTGCCCGGCTCCTTCGTCACCGGCTGGTTCACCGGGCGTCCCGGCGTCGGGCCGGCGTTCGCGCTCGGCTCGGTCCTCTTCCCGGGGCGCCGGCCCTGGTTCCCTTCGCGGCCCCGGACAAGTGGGAGGCTCCGAGGCGGCGAACACCGAGTCCGTCCCGCCACCGGCGGACCCGACCGGCGGTTATCGAGTGCCGGGCGGCCTGTCGCTGCCGGGCCGAGGCGGCCGGCGGCACGCGGAAGCTCCGCCGGGCCGTCCCGGCGGAGCTTCGTCGTCCCACGCCCCGTGCGCTCCGGCACGCCGCGGGCCCGCTCGTGCCGGGGCCGCGGCCTACAGGCGCAGGCCGTGGACGCCGCCGTCGACGTAGGAGACCGCACAGGTGGGACACACGGGCTTCGGCCATGGCCATTCCGTGCGGTCCCTCCGGTCCGCTTCCTGAAAAAAACTCGTCGAGGTGTCACATCCGTCCCCGGTGGTCCGTCAAAGCGGTGACAGCGACAACCACGATGCAGGAGTTGCTCACCATGGAGACACGATCGATCACAGCCGAAGTCCCGATGGCCCCGAGAATGTTCGAGGATCCCGCCGGGCTCGTTCCGGAACTGGCAGAGGTGTCGGCAGCACTGTTCAAGGCCGTGGGCAATGGTTCGGTGCCACGCACCACGATCAGCCTGGTCCAGATGCGCGCCGGTCAACTCGCGGGCAGCACCTACCTGACGGTGCTGCACACCGGGTTCCTGCGCCAGGCCGGGACGTCGGAGGAACGGATCACGTCGGTGGCGTCCTGGCAGGACTCGCCGTACTTCACCAGCGCCGAACGTGCGGCGCTGGCTCTGGCGGAAGCGGTACTCACCCCGAGTCCGCGTGCGGAGCGGGTGTCCGACGCGCTGTACGCCGAGGTCAGTGAGCACTACGACCCCAGAGCACTTGCCACGCTGATGCTCGCGATAGGACAGGTCAACTTCTTCACCGCTGTGGCACTGATCGCCAAGCCGGTGCCCGGCCGCTCCTTCACCGACCCCTGGAACTGACACCCCGTCCCACCTGTGCCCGGTGCGGGCCCCGCAGGCCCGCACCGGGCGTTTCCTACCCACGTGCGGACACACAACGTCGATGCTTCAACGCCGCACCGAGCCTCGGCCGTGCCGCACTGAAAGAAGGACCCGCGATGCCCAGCGCCCCCTTCCCGCTCCCCGACGACCACAAGCAGTCCGCCGCTCCTTCCCACGCGCCGTACGAGAGCTACGTCGAGCACCTGCTGGCCGTACTCGGCCGGCACCCTGAACGTCCGGCAGTTGCCACGCAGGACGGAACTTCGGTCCTGGCAGGCAGGCTGCGCGACAGCATCCTCCAGGTCGCGGCCGGACTGACCGCTCTCGGAATCCGCCGCGGACAGACCGTCACACTCCTCACGGGCAACCGTCCCGAAGCACTCGCCGTGCGGTACGCGGCGAACCTCCTCGGTGCCCGGGTGGTCTTCCTCAGTCACGGGCAGGCCACCGCAGTGCACGCGGCGATCCTGGACAGCACCGGGACCGCGCTCCTGGTGCTCGACCCCGAGCTGCGGACAGCCGCTGCGGCCCTGCTCCGGACGACCGGAGTGCCGCTCGTCCGCACGCTGGGGCCCACGGGCGACAACGAGGACGCCTTCGGCGGTAACCTGATGAAGGACGCGGCACATCATCGGCCGCGGCCCCTCAGGGGGAGGGCACACCCGAAGGACGACTGGTGCATCCGGCACACCGGAGGCACCACCGGCATCCCCAAAGGGATCCGGATGGCCCACGGGCCCTACCGGGATCTGCTCATTCGGAGCGCCGCCGCCCTGAGCCCGGACGAACGGCCTCGTCTCCTGGCCTGCACGCCGCTCGCGCACATGGCGGGCATCCTCACCGACATCGCCCTCCTGGCAGGGGGAAGCGTCGTCATGCACGACAGCTTCGATCCCGCGCGTGTCCTCGCCGCGCTCTCTGAAGAACGCATCACCGATCTGTGGCTGCTGCCTGCGCTGCTGTACGACCTGCTGGACCACCCCCACCTCGCCGAGACCGACACGTCGACGCTGCGCCGGATCGTCTACGGGGGCACGCCAGTGGCCAGCAGCAGACTCGCCCAGGCGCAGGCGGCATTCGGACCGGTGCTCCACGGCTCCTACGGCCAGACCGAGGCCGGCTGTATCACCGAGCTGCTGCCCGGGGAACACGGCCGGGTGCGGGACGCCGCGGAAGCGGCGCCGCACGGAAGCAGCCGCGTGAGCGTCGGCCGGCCGGCCGCCGGCGTCCGCATCGAGATCCGGGACCCCGCGGGACACGTGCTGCCGACCGGGGCGACCGGTGAGATCCACGTCCGGACCCCCATGATGATGAGCGGCTACTGGCGAAGGCCCGAACTGACCGCCGAGGTGCTCAACGACGGCTGGATACGCACCGGCGACATCGGGCATCAGGACGCCGAGGACTACCTGTACCTGGTCGGCCGGGTCCAGGAGACGGTGATCGTCGTCGGCGGACACATCTACCCGGCGGATGTGGAAGACGTCCTGTTCACCCACCCCGGCATCGCACAGTGCGCGGTCTTCGGCGTACCCGACGGGCAAGGAACCGAGCAACTGCACGTCGCTGTCGTACCCGCGAGTGCCGGACAGCCGGTGTCCTTGCCGCACGACGTCCGCGAGTTCATCATCCAGCGCAGAGGCGCCATGTACACCCCTACAGCCGTACACCTTGTGGACCACATCCCACTCACCGGTGTGGGCAAGCCGGACAAGAACCGGCTGCGCGAAGTACTGGGCCTCACGGGTGAGGCGGCGGGGTCCGGTGTTCGTGGGACGGGCGTCACCTCGCCGTAGAGGCCGGGAGAATCCCGGCGAACACCACCCTCAGGTCACCCGACAGCGAGCCATCGCCTGCGCGCTGAGCGATGTGCTGGCAGGTCGGCACGCTGCCAGGCCCCCGCCGCGCGTACGCGTGGTGCGGACCGGGCAAGCGGCAACGCTGGGCGGGTCAGTCGTTGAACGCCGTGGCCACGGCGTTTCCGAGCTGATCCAAGACGTCCCGTGAGAGCTGCACCGACCCGGTGAACGAGAAGAACGCGTGGGTGGCGCCCTTGACCGGGAGGTGCTCGACCGGCACGCCGGCGTCGGCGAGCTGCTGCGCGTAGCGGTCGCCCTGGTCCCGCAGCGGGTCGTGTTCTGCGGTGACGATGACGGCGGGAGGAAGCCCGGTCAGGTCGTCGGAGCGGGCCGGCGAGACGCGCGGGTCGGCCCCCTTCGTCGGGCGTGTTGAGGTAGAGGCCCCAGAACCACTCGAGCCAGCCGCGGCTCAGCAGCGGTCCGGCCATGTTCTCGTACATGGAGGGGCTGTCGTCGAACCGGTCGACCGCCGGGTACGCCAGTACCTGCAGTGCGATCCGGGGTCCCCCGCGCCGCTGCGCTTCCTGCACGAGGGCCGCGGTGAGGTTGCCGCCGGCGCTCTCGCCGAACACCGCGATGTTCTGCCCGTCGCCGCCGAAACCTCCGGCGTTGGCCGCGACCCATGTCAGCGCGGCATAGGCGTCTTCGAACCCCGCCGGGAAGCGGTGCTCGGGCGCGAGCCTGTAGTCGACGGAGACCACGATCGTGCCGGAGCGGTTGGCCATGATGCGGGCGATGTGGTCCTGGCTGTCCAGGTCTCCGAGGACCCATCCGCCGCCGTGGAAGAAGACCGTCACGGGCAGCGGCCCGGAGCGCGGGACGGTGGCGGGGGTGTAGATGCGGACGGGGACCTCGAGGCCTTCGGCGGCGGCCACGGCGTCGTGCACGCTGCCGACCGGCTCGACGTCACCCGCGAGGGCGGAGAGGCTGCTCGCGAGGTCGCGGTTCTCCTTGACCGTTCGGCTCTCCGGTGCCGGCTGGCCTCCTTCGGCCAACTCCTTGAGCAGGGCATCGATCTGGGGGTCGAGGGACATGGTGAGGACCTTCCTGGAGCTGCCGGAACGGCACAGATTGGAATGACTGCTCCAAGTTCTACGACCCACAAGATTGGAATGTCAATTCCAATCTTGGTACGGTGCGCGCATGAACTCGCCAGTGGACGCCAAAGGGCCGGAAGGGCGCCGACTCACCAAGCCCGGCCGGAAGACCCGTGAACGCATCATCGAGGCCGCCGCGGAACTGATGTTCCACCGCGGCGTCGGGGGTACGAGCATCCCGGACGTCCAGTCGGCCGCCGGGGTCAGCGCGTCGCAGATCTACCACTACTTCCGCGACAAGCAGGGCTTGGTCCTGGCCGTGGTCGATTTCCAGACGGACACCAAGCTCGACCAGCAGCGTCCCCTGCTGGACAACCTGGACAGCATCGACGCGCTGCGGGCCTGGTGCGACAGGGCGGCGGACCGACAGGACGCCATGGGATGGGTAGGCGGCTGCGAGATCGGCTCGCTCGCCAGCGAACTCGCCGAGACCGACCCCCTGGCCCGCACCGACCTTGCCGCTTCCTTCGAACGGTGGGAAGCACCCATCAGGTCAGGGCTCGCCCGCATGCAGGCCCGCGGCGAGCTGAGCGAGTCCGCCGACGTCACCGCACTGGCCACCGCCCTGCTGGCCGCCGTCCAGGGCGGCATGCTGCTGTCCCAGATCCGCCGGTCGAGCACCGCATACCGACATGCCGTATCGGCCGTGATCGACCACATCGAGAGCTACGTCCCTCGGTAACCGCTCAGGCCCCGCCGCTGCTCCCGGCCTCCGGACCGCGGAGCCGACGGCGACCCGGCGTCCAACGACCACGCCACCCACTGGTCCAGCGCTGCCACCGACCGGTTCCACGTCCCCACCGACACCGCATCCGGCCCCGTCGGCCACAACCGCACCCGCGTGTAGGCCCTCAGATCATCGCCATCGCACGCCCAGATCGACTTGCCGTACCGCGAGGCCTCCAGGAACCGGAGCAAGAGCATCACATCCCGCGCGTAGCCCAGCACGCTGTTCTCGGCCCGCACCCCCAGCTCGGCAACTCACGCAGAAAGCGGTTGAGTTGCAGGTCGGACCTGAGCACCATCCCGGAACAGGAATACCGGCACTGTCCGTCCCGTCCGAGGCCACCCGGAGCGGTGAGGGCTGGCGTTCGAGCGGCTCCAGGGCCGCCTGCGAGTCCCCGGGACAACCACGGCCCGGCTCGTCGACGAATGGCCCGCTCACTTCGTCACCTTCGACCGGGCCGGACCGTCACGCGGAATTCGGCTGGCTGACAGGGGCGGCTCTTGCCCGACGGCCCGCCACAGGCCGACACGTAGGGTCTCCCCCACCTCGCGTTCGGGGGCTTGCCGGCGTGTCTGAGGCCGGCCGTGCGTGATCCGCTGTTCGCACGTGAATCGTGCGAGAAAGGACGGCCAGTTGAAGGCTCGGATCGGATACGCCGCGTGGGTCGCAGGCGTGGTGCAGTTCCTTGTGGTCCACGGGATCGTCGAGTCGGCCTGGACAAATCCTTACAGTTGGGCGCGGAACAATATCAGTGACTTGGGAAATGCTCACTGCGCCATGCAGTCGGACCCCGAGCCACGCTACATCTGCTCGCCCGAGCACGTCCTGATGAATGCCTCATTCACCGCCCTGGGAGCCCTTATCGTCGTCGGCGTCGCCTTCACCGGTGTTCTGTGGCGCACAGGTGCGATCTCGACCGCGGCCCGGTGCCTGCTGGCCTGTGCCGGCGTGGGATTTGCGTTGGCCGGGCTGGCACCTGCGGACGTGCACGAGAACCAGCACCTCCTGGGGGCCCTGTTCATCATGGCCATGGGCAACATCGTTCCCCTCCCGACCGGCCACGGCAGGCTGACGATCCAGCATCGTGAGATGTCTGTCTGGACGCATCGACCGCGACCCCTGTCTCGCGGTCACCCGAGGCGACCGGTCAACGGAATCCGAGCCAGAACCGGACCTCGTGAACAGAGCCACCGGGGCGAGGCCTGGTCGCCGGGGCGGGGGCTTCGAGGCCGATGAGCCGGGCCGGAGCCGGGGGCGCCGCCACGCCGCGGCCGAGCTGCCGTGCGCGTTGCGAAGAGAATTCGGCGGGCTGTCGGCTGCCACGCACTGCCATCGAGTGATCGGGGCCCGACCGGGCGGTGTCAGTTGACCGGCATGGCGTCAGAAGCCCGTCGGAGCCCGCAGAGGTCTGTCAGCAGGGCATGGGCTCACTGGCGTTCCCTCCACCGGTCCGCGCCGCCGGTGCCGGCCAGCCGCAGCCGAAGGCGGCCTCTACGAAGCACTGGTGGTACGCAGCCTGCGCGCCCTGGTACAGGGCGTGTTCCAGGGCTTCGGCGGTCAGGGAGACGTGCCGGGACCATCCGCTGCGGAGCAGTGCCACGGCGAACCCGGCGAGGAAGGCGTCCCCGCAGCCCATGGTGTCGGACATGGAGTCGGGGTCCGCGGCACGGGCCGGCGTGGCGGCAGTGGTCCGGCCGTCGTACGCGATCGCCCCGTCGAGGCCGCGGGTGGCCAGTGCCATCCCGGCCCCCCGCCGCACCACCTCGACGAGGACCGCACGTGTGGCGGTCTCGTCCAGGTGTGAGCACGACAGCAGTGCCAGGTCCACATGGGGGCAGACGCGGTCGAGGTAGGCGGGTGCGCGGAATTCCTCTTCGTCGGAGAAGTCGAAGCTGACCAGTGGACCGGCCGTGGCGAGCTGGGGCAGCTCGGCCTCGGTGCGGGAGTAGACGCTGGAGTGCACGAGGGCGAACGACGAGACGTAGGCGAGCAGGGCGGGGGTGAGAGGGAGAGCTTCGTGGACGGCGTCGCCGCCTGGTTCGTAGCCGAGGAAAACACGGTCGCCGTCCCGTACGTGCAGGACGGAGACCGAGGTGTCGCCGTGGCGCACGACGCTGTGGTTCGTGGTGACGCCCTGCGCCGTCACGGCGGTGCGCAGGGCGGTGCCGAGGTCGTCGTCGCCGAATACGCCCAGGTAGGAGGCGTCCAGACCGAGTCGGTGGGCGTAGACGGCGACGTTGACGCAGTTGCCGCCGGGGTAGTCGGTGCCGCGGTCCACGAAGCGGTCGACGGTGTTGTCGCCGAAGCCGAGGACGTTCATCAGGGTCTCCCGGGGTGCGGGCGAGGCGCGCGGGGACACGACGCCCGCCGTGGGCGCGCCGGTGCCGGGGCACCGGCGCGCGGGGCGGATGGACGGTGGACGAGAGGGAACCGGTCGGCTCAGTAGTCCATGACGCGGTAGTAGCGACGCAGGTCGAGCGAGTGGTCACGCACCCGCTCGAGGTGCTTGCTGACCCGGTCCATCACCGTGTCGAGCACCAGTGGGGCGAGCAGTCCGCGGAACTCCGGGCTGATGCCCTCCAGGAGGTAGTCGCGGGTGTCGAAGACGGTGACGTCCTTGGAGACGCGCTTGGCGAAGGCTTCGGCCCGGTCGGTCAGGGCCCGGGTCTCGTCCTCCCCCTGGAAGACGAGGACGCTGGTGTTCTCCTCCAGGAGTTCCAGCGAGCCGTGGAAGAACTCCGCGCTGTGCACCCGGGTGGTGCGCAGCCACTGCATCTCCTCGAGGATGCACATGGAGTACAGATAGGTGAATCCCCACAGATTTCCGCCACCGATGAGGAAGTGGTAGTCGGTGTCCTTGTGGGCCTCGGCGAAGGCCGCCGCCACCGGCTCGGCCTGCCGGGCGGTGTCCACCAGGATGCGGGGCAGGCCCGCGAGTTCGTCGGCGAGGCGTTCGTAGCCCTCGAACTCGCCCCGGCGGGAGAGCAGCCGGCCCATGAACAGCAGTAGTTGGACGTCGAAGGGCCAGGCCTTGGGCTCGGAGATCAGCGCGGTGTCGACGTTACGGGCGACGGGGGAATCGGGGTAGCCGGTGAAGCCGATCGTGTGGGCGCCTCGGGACTTGCAGTAGTCGATGGCGCGGAGGCTGTCGTCGGTGGTTCCGGAGACGGAGGTGAAGACGGCGATGGTGCGTTCGCCGAGGCGGGCGTCGCCGGAGACGACGAGTTCGGCGGCGACGGCGGCCCGGACCGGCAGCAGCGAGGTACGCCGGGCGAGGTGCTCGTAGGGCCACATCTGGGCGTAGGTGCCGCCGGCGCCCACGAGGAGGACGTTGTCGTAGCCGTCGTCGGCCAGCCGGTCGACGGCCTTCTCGATCTGGGGGCGCAGCGCCAGGAGGCTCTCCGTCTGGGAGACGAACTCGGCTTCGTTGAACTTGAGCACGGTGATGACTTCCTCAATGGTTGTTCCGCACCGGCCCGGCGTGTGCCGGTGAGCCGGTGTTCCGAGGGGCGCGGGGACCGGATCGGTCAGGCCACGCGGCGCCGGGAGAACAGCACGTTCGCCCCGGCGATGATCAGGCCGCCGGTGAAGATCAGCGTTCCCATGACGTTGACCTGCGGGGGTACGCCGGTACGGCTGGCGCTGTAGACCCACAGCGGGAAGGTGACCGTACGGCCGGCGTTGAAGCTGGTGATGACGTAGTCGTCGACGGACAGGGCGAAGCAGAGCAGGGCGCCGGAGGCCACGCCGGGCAGCAGCAGCGGCAGGGTGACCAGCCGGAACGCCGCCCACGGGCCTGCGCCCAGGTCGCGTGCGGCCTCTTCCAGCGTGGGATCGTGTCCGGCCATGCGCGCTCGTACGGTGATGGCGACATAGGGGATGCAGAAGGCCACGTGGGCGATGACGATCGTCCAGTAGCCACGGGGCACGCCCATCACGATGAACAGCGACAGCAGTGCGGCACCGAGGGCGATTTCGGGGGCCGCGATGGCGGCGAACATCAGCAGGTCCACGGAGCCTCGGCCGCGGAAGCGGTGGCGGCCGAGCGCGAGCCCGATCGGGGTGCCCAGCAGGGTGGCGACCACGGCGACGACCAGAGCGATGGTGAGGCTGTTGACCAGGGCGGAGGTCAGGTTGGGGATGGCGAACAGGTGCCGGTACCAGTTGACGGTGAAGCCCTGCCAGGTGAAGTTCACCTTGCTGCCGGTGTCGTTGAACCCGAACAGGATCATGACGGCGATCGGCAGCAGCAGCCAGGCGAGCACCAGCACGGTGTACATGGTCAGCGTGGGGCGGCGGCGCCCGCTCCCGGCACGGCGTGGCCGCGGTGCGGCGGGTGAGTCGGCCGCGGCGGCGGCGGTTGTGGTGGTGGTCATCTCGCGGCCGCCTCCAGGACCTCGTCGGTGCCCAGGGTCCGGGCGTAGGTGAACACGGCCAGCAGCAGAGCGCCCATGAGGACGAAGGACAGGGCGGAGGCGCCGGGGTAGTCGAGGTTGGTGAAGTACTCGGTCTGGATGATGTTGCCGATCATCGTCGTGGAGGGGCCGCCGAGGATGCCGGCGTTGACGTAGTCCGCACAGGCGGGCACGAACGTCAGCAGAACTCCGGCGAAGACGCCCGGCAGCGACAGCGGCAGCACCACGCGCAGGAAGGTCTGCGTCCGGGAGGCGTACAGGTCGGTGGAGGCCTCGATCACCTTGGGATCCACCCGTTCCAGGGCGACGTACACGGGCAGCACCATGAACGGCAGGAAGTTGTAGGTCAGGCCGCCGATCACCGCGTAGGGCGTGGCCAGCAGGTGGAAGTCGGCGGGGAGTACACCGATGTCCTTCAGCGGCCCGAGCAGGACGCCGTTGTCGGCGAGCACCACGTTCCAGGACTGGGTGCGGATGACGAAGGAGACGAAGAAGGGCAGCAGGAGCAGGAAGAGGAACACCGACTTGTGCCGACCGGCCCGGAAGGCGATCCAGTAGGCCACCGGGTAACCGACGACGGCGCAGGCGACGGTGGCCGCCGCACCGTAGACCAGGGACCGGACCAGCTGCACGTGGTAGGTGCGGACCACATCGGCGTAGGTGCCGAAGTGGAATGTCTGGCGGAAGCCGTCGATGAAGTTGCCGGTCTGCAACGACAGCGACACCATGACGATCACGGGGGTGACGAAGAAGGCGGCCAGCCACAGCCAGCCCGGCAGGATCATCAGATAGGGGGCCAGCGCGTCCCCGGGGCGGCGGCGCCGCCGGGTCAGGCCTGGTAGATCGGTTCGAACAGTGCGTTCCACTGCCGCTCCTCCTCTTCGTCGAGCACCCGCAGACGGCGCAACTTCGACTGGTCGGCCTCGGTCGGGAAGACCAGGGGGCTGGTGCTCAGGGCGTTCAGCACGGTGCGTCGCTTGCCGGTGGCGGCGGTCGCGTCGCGTGCGACGGCCTGCTGCGCGGCGGGAACAGGGCAGACGAACTGCACGGTCTCGCTGATCCTCGCGGCGATCTCGGGCCGGTAGGCGTAGTCCATGTAGGCCAGCGCGTCGACGGGGTGGGCGGCCGTCGAGGGGATGCAGAGGTTGTCGGTCCACAGCAGACCGCCCTCGTCGGGGATGACGAACTCCAGTTGTGAGCCGCTCTGGTTGGCCTGGAACACGTCGCCCGAGTACACGAGCGAGGCGGCCAGGTCACCGCGCTGGAGGGAGGACTGGTAGGTCGCGGTGGAGTAGGAGCGGACCATGCCGGCGTCGCGCTGCTTGCGCAGCCAGGCCGCCGCCCTGCGCCAGTCGGAGTGGGTGGAGGTCTCCGGGTCCGCGCCTACGGCCAGCAGCGCGACGTTGCCCATCTGCACCGCGTCGTTCCACATGCCGACCTTGCCGTGCAGCCTGGGGTCGAGCAGATCCTGCCAGCTGGTGATTTCTCGGCCGACCCGGGCCGGGTCATAGCCGATGCCGGTCATGCCGGACTGCCAGGGGACGGTGTAGACGTTGCCGTGGTCGTAGGAGGAGTTCTTGAACGCGGCTCCGCCGTGTTCCGCGAAGTGGGGCAGGCGGGTGTGGTCGAGCGGGGCGAGGTAGCCGAGCTCGATGTACTTGCCGAGGTAGCTGTCGCCGCCGACGACCATCAGGTCGTAGCCGATGCCCTGGCCGGACGCGAATTCGGGCTGGATCTTGCCGAACCAGGAGGCGCTGTCGTCGATCAGCTCGCTGTAGGTGACCTTGATGCCGCTCTCGCGGGTGAAGGCGTCGAGGGTGGGATGCTTGCTCTGATCGGCGGGGTCGACGTCGATGTACTGGGTGTAGTTGACGAAATCCAGCTTTCCGGACCTCTTCTTCCCCGTCCAGAAGTCGGTGACGGCAGCGGCGATCTCCGCCTCACCGGCGGGGACGTGTACGCGGGCGCCGGGGACGCTGCAGGCGGCGAGCGGGCCCAGCGCGGCGGCGCCGAGCGCGGCGCGCAGCAGGCCTCGCCGGGTACAGCTGCGCGGGGTCAGTCCGGGCGGCGGTGGCGCGGGGGGTGTGGAGTGCTCGGGCATGGTGGTCCGCCTGTCGTCAGCGCGAGGTGAGGGAGAGCGGGCCCGCGGCGCTCGCCGCGGTGGCGGGGGCGGTGGTGAGCAGGTAGGAGTGGTCGGTGGCCCAGGAGAGCCAGACGGTGTCGCCGCGGGACGGGGACGCGCAGGCGGTGCCGTCGTTGGGCTGGAAGACCGTCATCTCCGCGCCCGTGCTGGTGTCCACGGTGTAGCTGGTGGAGGTGCCGAGGTAGACCAGCTCGCGGACGGTGCCGCGGATGCGGCTGGCGGTGTCGGCCGGCTCGGTGGTCAGGGTGATCTTCTCGGGCCGTACGGTGAGTTCGACGGTCTCTCCGGCGGCTCGGGAGCCGCGCAGTGGGACCGCGATGCGCTGGCCGTCGCCGAGGTCGAGCGTTCCGGTCCCCGCTGCCACGGAGGTCAGGCGTCCGCCGATCAGGTTGGAGGTGCCGATGAATCCGGCGACGAACGCGGTGGAGGGCCGTTCGTAGACGTCCTGCGGCGGGCCGACCTGCTCGACCAGGCCGTTGTTCATCACCGCGATCCGGTCGGACATGGTCAGAGCTTCGGCCTGGTCGTGCGTGACGTAGATGAAGGTGATGCCGACCTCGCGCTGGATGCGCTTCAGTTCCAGTTGCATGGTCTGACGGAGCTTCAGGTCGAGCGCGCCGAGGGGTTCGTCGAGGAGCAGCGCACGGGGGCGGTTGACCAGGGCGCGGGCCAGGGCGACGCGTTGCTGCTGGCCGCCGGAGAGCTGGCGGGGGCGGCGGTCGGCCTTGTCGGTGAGTTCGACGGTGTGCAGTATTTTTTCGACCCGGTCACGGATCTCGTCCTTGGGTACGCGCTTGCGGAGCAGTCCGAACGCCACGTTGTCGGCGACGCTCAGGTGCGGGAAGAGGGCGTAGGACTGGAAGACCATGTTGATGTCGCGCTTGTTCGCGGGCACACCGACCATGTCGCGGCCGTGCAGGAGGATCTGCCCGGCGGTCGGTTCCTCGAAGCCGGCGATCATCCGCAGGGTGGTGGTCTTGCCGCAGCCCGAGGGGCCGAGGAGCGAGAAGAACTCCCCCTCTCCGATGGCGAGGCTGACGCCGCGGACGACCGCCGCGCCCCGGGCGCCGGCGCCGCCGAAGCCCTTGACCACGTCGACGAGCGTGATGGCGGGGCCAGCGGCCGGTGGCGGCGAGAGGGTGTCGGTTGCCATCCGTGATACCTCCGGTGTTCGGGACGCGTGGGGCCGGGGCGGACGCGGGCAGGGGCGCGCCGTGGTCGGCCTGGGAAAGGGCAGGCGGTGGGGGCGTCGGCCAGAATTGATAACGTTACCAACGAGACCGACCTTACCCACGGGCAGGCGTCGTCCGTCAATGGTTGAATGGCCTCGAATTTCATCGGCCGGTTCCCCGGCCTCCGCATAGCCGTCACCTACGAAGAGATCGCCCATGCCGAACACCCCACGGCCGCCGCGTCGCGTCACCATCCCCGACGTCGCCCGGCACGCCGGCGTGGGACAGGCCACCGCCGCCCGGGTCCTGGGCGGATACGGCTCGTCCAGCGCGGCCACCCGGGAACGGGTGCTGGCCGCCGCCGCAGAACTGGGCTACAGCACCAACGCGGTGGCCCGGAGCATGATCAGCGGACGCACCCACACCCTGGGCGTGGTCGTCGCCGACGTGGAGAACGCCTACTTCGCCCGCGCGGTGCGCGGCGTCACCGACGTCGCGGCCAAGGCCGGCCTGCAGGTCGTCCTCGCCAACAGTGACGAGAAGGGCGAGACCGAGCGGTCCGCGGTCCAGATGTTCATCGAACGGCGTGTGGACGGCCTGGTCGTGGCACCTGCCGCGACCGATCACGAGCACCTGGACAAGGCTGTCGCCGCGGGCATCCCCGTCGTCCTCCTGGACCGTGCGCTCAGCGGCGCCACCCTGGACACCGTCGTGGTGGACAACCGCGGAGCCGCCAAGGCAGCGGTGACCCGGTTCACCGAAACGGGGCACACCCGCATCGCGGTGGTCACCTCGGCGTCCCCCGACGAGAACACCGCACAGCTCGCCCCCGGTGCGGACATCTGGACCACGACCGAGCGTCTCACCGGCTACCGACAAGCCCTGCGAGCCGCCGGCATCCCGAGCGGGGCAGAGCTGATCCGGCACACCGGATACGACCGGACCTGGGCACGTTCAGCCGTACTGGAGCTGATGAGCTCCCACCAGAGGCCCACCGCACTGTTCACCACCGACAACGTGGCCACGCTCGGGACCCTCGACGCCCTGCTCGATCTCGACGCCCGCATCCCCGGCGACGTCTCGGTCATCGGCTTCGACGACGCCGAGTGGGCCACACTCGTCCGGCCGAGACTGAGCGTGGTCAGCCAGCCGGTGCAGGAACTGGGCGGGCTGGCCGCCGACATCCTGGTACGCCGTATCAACGGCTCCACCGCCCGTCCCCGCAGGCACACCCTGCGTGCCGCCTATGTCCCGCGCGAGTCCACCGGCCCCGTGCCGGCACGAGTACGGCGACTGCGGGCGCCACGGGAGTGAAGCCCGGTCCGGGTACCCGCCCTGGGCGTGTCGCCCCGCCGGACCCGGCACCGCCGGTGGGGCCTGCCGGTCGTGGGGTCGCGCAGGGCGGCGAGCAACTGGTCCAGCAGTTCACGGGTGAAGGCGGTGCCGCTGTGGTCGATGTCGCTGCCAGTGACAACGCCGCGTAGCGGGGGCAGGGCCAGCCTCGTTCAGACGGGCCGGGCAGGCGGTGCGGCCACGACGGCGGGGTACTGGATGGCGGTTCGGGTGCGGCAGACGTCATGCCGGGCAGTTCTCCTCACTATCGACTCTGGCGAGTGACCTGGTGCGCGGCCGCCGATCCCGGCGCGGCACGTCGTGGTTGGCTCGGCCTCATGCCAATGTCTCGCACGATCCATCGGCTCACCCGGCTCGCGATCGGCCTGCCGCTGATCGTTGTCCCGCTGGTTCTCACCGTCCCGAGCCCCGCGTACGCGACCTTCGAGCCCCCCGTCGGCCCCTGCGCGGGCGTCACTGCGCCCGAGGGCTACACATGCGTGCCCGAACCCAAGCAGTGCTTCACCACCCCCTGCCCCCAGTACGCGTTCGTTCGGCTCACGCCCGGCCCCGTCCTCCACGATCCGCCCGTGTCGCGCCCTGACGAGGTCCGGGAGCGAGCCGGGTCGGCGGGCCACGACCCTGCTGCCGGACGGCGTGCGGCGGCTGGTCAGCTCTCCCTTCCAGCCCCTGGGCGGCGGCCACGGGACTCACCAGGCAGCAAGCCGGTCGCGCTTCCAACGGCGGCGGGCGTGCGAGCGGCTTCGATCCCTTCGGAGGATGGCAGGTCAGGCATGCCGGACAACGACACGCAAAACAGGGGCACCCACCAGGCACCCCGGTGGCCCACTGGAACTGAAAGTCCATGAATGCCCGCGCCCACCCACTGCGGCCTTTTCGACCACAGGAAACGGCCGTAACGCTTAAGCCGCTGCGGCCCTTTTCCGGTCCTATCTGGGCGGAATTTTACATTCCGTACCCCACCGCGAAACCACTGGGACAGACGTGCACAGATCTGGAAAACGATGCGGGCGCTCCCCACGCCTATGCAGAGCGCACCGCCTGATTCTGCATACCTCATGGAGTCATACATGGCGCAGTCTTCCCTGCGTGCACGGGCCCTGTCCCGTCTCGTCACCCCGGCGATCGCCGTCGCCCTGGTCGGCGGCACCGCCGGCACCGCCCTGGCCGACGCCCCTGCCACGACCGGTCCCGCGAAGAACGCCGCCCGGAGCGCCGCCGCGGCCGGGCGGCACAAGCCCACCCCCGCCGCGCCCTTCTTCTTCCTCTCCGGGATCATGCGGTCGGGCCAGATGTACGTCTAAATGCCCGATGGGAAGGGCCGCTTCGACGACCGGTCGGGTGCCTACGTCTGGCCGCACTTCAGGTACGGGGTGTCGATCGACCCCGACCTGACCGGTTACCAGGACGGTGCGTACCACGTCATGGACGACGGCACGCTGAATCTCTGGCGCAACGGGCGCCTCAAGAAGGTGGCCACCGGCTGGGATCGGTACAACGCCGTCTTCTCCCCCCGGCACCATGGGCGGTGCCAAGCACCCAGACCTGCTGGCCCGCGACAAGCAGGGCGTCCTCTGGCTGCACAAGGGCACGGGTGACGTCGACGGCGACGGACACAGCGACCTGCTCGCCCGCGACCCCAAAGGCAACCTGTGGCTGTACGAAGGGACGGGCAAGGCTGCCGCACCCTTCAAGTCCCGAGCCAAGATCGGCACAGGCTTCAACCAGTACCGCGACCTCTTCTCACCCGCCCTCCAGGTACCCGGCACGGGACCCTGCGTGGATCCGCCGGCGTGATCGACCGACCCGCGTCGGGGCCGGGCGGGACGGCCCGCCCCCGACGCCTCTCGGCTGTCAGGCTGCGTCGAGCTGGTGGCGGAACCGCCGTGCCCCCTCACCCGCTGCGGATCGTGCGAGACGGCCTCGGCGCCGGCGAGGCCGGCACCTTCGAGGACACCACCAGGTCGTGGTCGCTGTAGCGCTACCGAGAATCTCGTCCCGGCCGCTGCTGTGCACGGTGGCTCCCCGGCCACCCGAGACGGAGGGCCGGTGCACGACGATCGGCGCGCCGGTCACGCCCCCGGCCTGCCCCGACCCGCTCGCGGGGCGAGTCGGCAGCGGCGGTGAGGCAGCCGGGTTCAGGAACCGACCTCCGTCGCCGGGCCGTCCTCGTTCAGCAACGGGGAGCTGCGGACGAGGCGTAGTGCCGTCGTCAGGAGGAGGCCGCCGATGATGTTGCCCAGAACCGCCCAGCCCAGCCACCCCAGCCAGTCGGCGTAACCGTAGGACGTATGACCGGCGTGCAGGCCGGCGAACGCGATCAACGAGTCCAGGACCGAGTGCCACAGCCCGAGTCCGGCCAGCACGAACGCGGCGGCGACCGAGGCGACGATCTTCCCGGTCATGGAGTCGGTGCCGTGGTGCATGCGGGTCATGAGCGTGATGACGCCACCGGCCAGCACGGTGAGACAGAAGGTGTGCAGGGAGTAGCCGCCCTCGACGAAGTGCGCACCCAGCGTGGCGGCGGTCCGGTGCAGTTCCGGGTAGGCCTGCATGACCAGCCAGGTGAACACCCATCCCCCGACCAGGTTCATCACCAGGACCGTCGCCCACATCCGCACCAGGTCGAGCCAGCTCGCCCCGCCCGCGACGACGGTGGCGACGGGCACCAGGAAACCCTCCGTGAACAGCTCGCTGTGGCCGAGCAGCAGGGCGATGAAGCCTACGGAGAATGCCAGTCCGGCCAGCAGTTGGCTGCCGGTCTCCTGGCGTACGAACAGCAGCGTCATGATGCCGACGCCGACATCGATGCCCCCGAGCAGCGAGGTGGCCACCAGCGACGTCCAGGTGCGGTGCAGCCGGGGCCGGCCCTCAGCGATGATCCGTTCCGTGGCCTCGGCGACGCGCCGCTCCCCCGGTCCCTGCATGATCTGCTCGTGCGGTTCCATGTCGGTCCTTCCGTCCCGCGTCACCGCGGAAGTGGTACCCCTGCCTCGTGCTCGTGGCGGGGCGTCTCGGGACAGGTCCGCGGCGACGCCGTCCCAGGACCGGGCCACCCCTGCCGCCCCGGCGTGGCGCAGCCAGCGGACCCGCTCGTCGCGGCGATCCGGGGGCGACCGCGGACCGGGGGCCGCTCACCGGGCCTCTGGAGTCATGTAGTGGGATCGTCGCGGGGAGACCTCGCGTCAGCGGTCGCAGACCGCCGCGGCTCCAGGGGCGCGGTCGGCGTCTGCCTCACCGACCGGCCGGGCACGCGCGTCGGCACACCCGGTTCGGCGTACGCGAAGGCCACCGCCACGCTCCACCGGGGTACCGCTCCCAGCGGCCGTGAAACACCCCACCGCGTACGCTCCGACCGCCCCTGCTCGCCGCGCGCTGCACCCCGCCCCGGCCTGACCGGTGTGACGCGATGACGACGACGCTCCCCACGACTGTTGCGAGAGGGAGCGCCGTCGTCTCCGGCGGGAATTGTCAGTGCCTCATGGCCTGCGTCCGCTGCGACTCCCGCACCGGAAGACATCAACAAGGGTGGGTCAACTCCTCCGAGCGAAGGACAACCGGGACGGCATCCCGGGAGATCGCCATCCCAGCCAGCGCCACGCTCCTGCCGATCGTCACCATGGATCGAGAGAAACGGTGACCCTCCCGGTCAGGTTCCACCGCGTGCCCACTCCTGGCATGATCAACGGAAGCCAGATCACTTGCCAGTCCGGGGACGCCGATGGATGTGACCGAGTCAGGACATGCCGCGCGAATTTCCGCCTGCGCAACCGCAGGAACACGACTGTCCCTGTTGAGCGACCGCCAGCTTGAGAAGGCGGTCGCCTCCGCACCTGGCCTCGGTTCCGGCATCGGCGGCAGGTCTGCGGAGATGGAAGTCGAAGAGATACCCGTCTTCGTCAAACGCGTGCCCCTGACGGACATCGAGTTGCAGCCGGAGCACGTGCGGTCGACCGCCAACCTTTTCGAGCTTCCCCTCTTCTACCAGTACGGGGTGGGATCAGCGGGATTCGGTGCCTGGCGTGAGCTGGCTGCGCACATCATGACCACAAGCTGGGTACTGAAGAACGATTACGCAGGCTTCCCGCTGCTCTATCACTGGCGGATTCTTTCTGATAGCCCCCCGGCCGGCTTCGTGGACGAGTTCGGGGGCGTGGAAAAGGCCGTCGCGCATTGGGATGGGTCACCAGCCGTGCGCCATCGGCTGGAGGCCATCGGACGGTCTTCTTGCAGTCTGGTTCTCTTTTTGGAGCATGTGCCCCAGACGCTCGCTGCGTGGCTCGGCGATAACCGTGATGCGGCCTGGCCCGTGCCAGGAGACGAGTCGGCTTATCGGTGGGTCGAGGACGGGCTGCTCCAGGGGACGCAGTTCATGAGCGCGCGCGGACTGGTCCACTTCGACACGCACTTCGCCAATGTGCTCACCGACGGCCAGCACATCTTTTTCGCGGACTTCGGGCTCGCGCTGAGCTGCGACTTCGAACTCTCGGCGGAGGAGGACACCTTCCTGGCCGATCACCTCGTGTACGACCGCTCCTACGCACCCACCCACCTGCTCCGCCATCACCTGCCCGACGATGTACGCGGTGGCACCGAACCCGGCACCTTCCTGCGCGAATGGGTCAACGGCCACCGACCCGATCGAATATCACCCGACATCCGCGCGATCATCGACCGGCACGCCCCGCACGCCATCGTCCTGGACGACTTCCACCATCGGCTTCTCACGCAGAGCAAGCGCACTCCCTTCCCCGCGGCCGAGATCAAGCGAGCCCTGGCCAGCACCTCAGCGCCAGGCGCGTGAGAGGGCAGGCCGGGCAGGACCACGACCGCCGTACGACGAGGCCTGAAGCAAGGAATTGCCCCCGCACCACCTGGCTCAGGGACATTGAAGGCAGGCCCTGGTGCCGAAGCGGGCGCCCTCGACGTCCTCGGTGCCGACGGTGTCATCACCGTATTCAGCACCCCGCTGCTGACGAGCACGGCGATGTTCAACCAGCTCACCAACAACACGGTCCGTGACCTGGCCCGACCCGACTCCACCGGATACGAGCAGGCGCTCGGAACCCCTCGGCCGGCTCCCAGGCGCCCACTTGTTCAGGCCCACGGGCAAGGGCGTACCGATGCTCCCGCAGCAGCCCGCTGTCGGTGCCGGCCTGACCGCCGCGACAGCCCAGGGGCCGCCACGGGCCAGGCCAGCCGTGGGGCTGGAACTTCTCGACCGGCAGAGGCCCCGAAGCCGGGGCCGGCGGTGCCTCCGGGACCTCACGCGTGTCTACGGGCAGGTCTCGCCGTACTTCACCGCGGTCAGCTCGACCGGCTGCCCCATCACCTTCGCGCCAGCGGCAGGCTGTTGCGAGCAGACCTGCCAGTTCGACTCGATCAGGATCATGCGGTCGGCGCTACTCGCGTCGTCGACGGTGATCGACGTGCCACTGTCGAGCGCAGCCCGGGCGGCCTTGACGCTCTTGCCGTGGAAGTTGGGCATCGTGCCGCCCGCGACCGACGGCTCGGCCTGGTCCTTGGCCGGGCAGGTTTCGGACAGCTTGACCGCGCCGAAGTTCAGTTCGGTGCTGGTCGAGGCGACGCTGCCGGCTTTCACGTTCTGGCTGCAGACCTTCCAGTCGCGGTCGAGGATCTGCATGCGGGCGCGGCCGGAGGAGTCGTGAGAGTCGAGGCTGTAGAACACTCCGGCCTGCGCCTTGTCCTGAGCGGACTGGAGGCCCATGCCTACGAAGTTCGGGACGGTCTTCTTCTCGTCCTCGGCCGGTGCCGCGTCGGCCTTGCTGTCGGCGTCGGCAGGTGTCGGCGTGGCGGCAGCGCTTGAGGCGGCGCTCGACGGCGTCGGTGTGGCGGCGGTGTTGTCCTTGTCGCCGTTGACGGCGTTACTGATTGCGCCGAGCACGATGACACCGCCTGCGATGCCGCCGATGAGCTTCCAGTTGGCCATGGATCCCCTCCCTGGGTGGTGCATGAGGTACGGGAGGAGCGTAAGGGCAAGGTAAGTGGTGCGGAATTGGGGAGGGAGCTGCGACCGGGATCAGGAGGAAGGCCTCAAGCGGCACATTCACGACCACGAGTTCACCCAACTGTCAGCCACCCTGCCGGAGATGGCCACCTGGTCGAGGATGGTCGCGATGTGGCCGGAGAAGGCGAACGTGACGGCCTTCGTGGTGTCCGGCGGGCGGGACGGCGTCACCGTACGGCACGGCAGGCGGCGGAGAACAAGCCGCGGCGGGGGCCCTGCCCGGCTCCTGGTCGTGGTGGTCAGACTCGGGAGGCGTGGCGGCCGGGCGGCGCCTCGGTATCTGCACCGAGCCGGCCTCCAGCCCGCCACGGTGGTGAGCGCCGGGCCCTGGATGGCGGTGGTGCGGACCACCGCCGCTGTTCGAGCCGCCTTCGGCCCGCTCGGGGTCCGAGGAGCACCCGCATCAGCTCGTGCGCTGAGCCTCCTCCCGGCTGATCGACGCTTCGACCTGGAGTGATCGGGCGGCGGAGCCGCGGTGTCGGTGACATCGGGGGCTGTCGGTCCGATGTCGGCGGCTTGTCGACAGGGTCTGGACCTTCGCGGACATGCTGCCGGGTGCCCATCCGGCAGGCGTGCGAAGGCAAGGAATCACCGCACAACCTGGCCCTGCCCGGGGGAATTTGATCGTGTCGACGTGGGTTGCTGAGTGTCATGCCCGCAGATGCCGCACGACCCAGCATGCCCGTAGCCGTCTACATCCTCGGACTGTCCGTCTTCGCGCTCGGCACCAGCGAGTTCATGCTCTCCGGACTGCTGAGGCCCATCGCGGAGGACATGGACGTCAGCATCCCCCAGGCGGGCCTGCTCATATCCGCCTTCGCGATCGGCATGGTCGTCGGGGCGCCGCTGCTGGCCGTGGGCACCCTGCGGCTGCCCCGCCGCACCACCCTGATCGCCTTGATCGGCCTCTTCGGTCTCGGGCAGGTCGCGGGCGCGCTCGCTCCCTCCTACGAGCTCCTGTTCGCCTCGCGCGTCGTCTCGGCCCTGGCCTGTGCCGGCTTCTGGGCGGTCGGCGCGGCCGTCGCCATCGCCATGGTCGACAGGAACCAGCGGGCCCGCGCGATGGGAGTCATGATCGGCGGCCTGTCCATCGCCAACGTCCTCGGCGTCCCGGCCGGCGCGTTCCTCGGCGAGCACCTGGGCTGGCGTTCCGCGTTCTGGTCGGTCGGTGCGGCCTCCGCTGTCGCTCTCGTCGGCATTCTGACGCTGATCCCCCGGATCCCGCTGGCTGCCGAGCGGCCGACGCTCGGCCGCGAGCTGCGCATCTACCGCGACCTTCAGGTGTGGCTCGCCATCGGCATTACGGCGCTGGGCGCCGGCGGCGTCTTCTGCGCCTTCAGCTACCTGTCGCCGCTGCTCACGGATGTGGCCGGACTGGACTCGAAGTGGGTCCCGTGGATCCTCGGCCTCTTCGGCATCGGCGCGCTCATCGGTACCACCATCGGCGGCCGGGTCGCCGACGCGCATCTGTTCGGCGTGATGATGTGGGGCATCACCGCCTCGACGGTCTTCCTGGCCGCCCTCGCCCTGTTGGCCGGGGTGGCGGCCGTCGCCACAGCGCTGTCCTTCCTTCTCGGCGTCTCGGCCTTCTTCACCGCCCCGGCCCTCAACGCCCGCATGTTCAACGTGGCCGGCGCCGCCCCGACCTTGGCCGGAGCCACCACCACGGCCGCCTTCAACCTCGGCAACACCGGCGGCCCGTGGCTGGGCGGCACCGTCATCGACGCGGGCCTGGGCTTCTCCGCCACCGCCTGGGCGGGCGCCGCCATGACCGTCACGGCAATCGCCCTCGCCGCGGTCGCACTGCGCCTGCACCGCCGCACGCCGCCCCGCCCGACCCGGGTGATCGCCTCCGCGGCCTCGGCCGCCGACTCCGCAGCGGAGCCCGCCCGCGCGTGACCGCACCATCAGGTGCTTCCCCGCACACGGTGCCCGACCCTGCGGGCAGCGCGGGCACCTGTCAGACGGACGACTTCGGTACGCGCAACGTACGCCCCATCGTGACTGATCCGTACGGCGCGGACGGTTCCGTCTCAGGGGTGTGGCTCCAGCACCTCCAGGGCGCCGGTCCGGGTGTCGTAGCTGCGCAGGGTGGTGAGCCGGACCGACAGCGGCGGCGCCGGCAGCAGCAGGGGGATCCGCCGGTCGGCGAAGGCACCGGCCCGCCGGGTCCGGCCGAGGGTGATGTGCGGGCTCCAGCGCCCGGGTTCGTGGAAGGGGTTGAGGGTCTCGGGCGGGCTGTCCGAGGCCACCGCCTCCCACACCCGGCGGTGCAAGCCGGCCAGCGCGGAGTCGAGGTCCAGCGCCCAGGCCAGCACCGAGGTGGGCCGCTCGAAGCGGACCATGCCGGTGCACCGCACCGGTAGCGGCAGGGCGGCGGCCACCTCGGCGAGTTCCCAGCGGATCGGGGCGGTCAGCTCCGGGCAGGCGGCCAGGGTGAGGTGGGGGCTGTTGGTCGGTGAGCGGTGGCGCGCCTGACTGGGCAGCCCCGCGTCCGCGAGCCGCCGCCAGGCCTCCCGGACCGCTCGCTCTGCCGCCTCGTCCAACAGGAGCTCGACCGTGCGCACCGCCGCAGCCTACCGGCGATCGCCTGCGGTTCCGCCGCCCCGCCGAGGACGACACCAGCACGAGCCGGCCGCACGGCACCGACGAGTCAGAGCACGGGATGAGGTGCAGGGCGCTCTGACCGAGTTCGCCCACGAGGGCACCACCAATACCGAGTGGGCGACGCACAGCGAAGTGATGAACGGCCAGGAAGCAGCGGCATGGATCACGGTGCGCATCGGCCCGCGCGGCGGTGCCCGCCACCGCCTGTGCCGTACCTGCCTGCCGGCATTGCCCGCGGGCGCATGACGTCGTCCGGTGCGTACAGGCCGGGCACGTCGGTCGGCCGCCAGGTAGGGGGCTATATGTGCGCGAGGGGCGCTCCGCCGCCGAGCGCAGCGAAGCCGGGGCCCAAGCACCGCCCGGAGGTACACGCCCGCGTGAACAGCGCGGCGGGCGGTGGCCGCGAGTACGCCCGCTCGACGCAACCGCCAGAGGCCTGGGTGGCGCGGCCCAAGCGGGGGGCACATCGACCTCCGCCTGCGCGTGAACCGGCAGGCGTCCCGTGCCGAGGTACTTACCTGAGCGGCTGCTCACAGCCATGGGACAAAACGGTTGCAACCGCGCGCCGTTCGGTCCATGTGCCGCTGATTGCTGGCAACCTACTCGGTGCAGCCGGCGGCATGTGACGGACGGCTGCGACAGTCGACCAGAGGGGAACTTCTATGGCGAAGCGAGGGCGTACGGCACGGGGGCAGCGCGCGGCGGGCGAGGCTGCCCGACGGGCCGCGGCCGCTCGTCGCCTCGCCCGGACCACACCGCCCCAGCGCACGCAGGCGGACACGGCGGCGGGCCTTGCGGCACCGGCCCGGCAGACCTGGCGGGAAGGGTCCGGTGAGGTCCCGGTGTCGGTGTGCGAGGCCGGTTGCGGGATCTGCGCCGAGGCCCGGGGCCGGTTCGATGCCCTGCGTGCCGAGTCGCTCGTGCAGCGGCGCCGGTTCGAACAGATCGGCCGGTACCCCTACGCCGCCGGAAGGCACACACTTCACCGCACCGGCTGCCGCGCGGTGTCGGTCGGTGACGTGGAGAGCGACGCCGGCCCTTGGCTGCACGGTGCGCTGACCCGATTCGCCCATGACGGCTCGACCAGCAGCGGGTGGACGACGCACATGCGGGTGATGACACGCTGCGAGGCGGAGGCCTGGGTCACCGAACGCATCGGCCCGCGCGGCGGCCTTCGCTACCGCCTGTGCGGCATCTGCACGCCCGAACTGCCGGTGGCCGATTGATCAGGACCTCCCGGCCGAAGCTTCCGCCGACCTGGCCGGTTGTGCGGCTTCGGGCCTGGCGTGTGCGCGGCGGCCGCGCGCGTCAGGCTCTGTACCGCGCGTTCTCCGCAGGGTGGCCCTGTCAGCAGCGGCGAGCTGACGGCTCGAGGTCGCTGGTCAGATTGCGCTCTGCCGTCGCCCCGCGCGTCCGGCCGGGACCGGAATCGGTGGCGCCCTTTCCGATCGACGGCCTCCACGTCTGCGCGGGGCTCCTTCAGGGCGCGCAGCGCCGTCAGATCGATCGCCTCCCCAGGCTCCGCCTCAGCCTCCTGGTCGCCGTGCTCGAGGTCGGCGGCGGGGGCGCGAGAGCTGCTCGGGCATCATCGCCTGCTGGTGCGCGACGACGTCGTAAGTCCGGCTCCGCGCCGCGCCGGTCCGTACGGCGGGGACGGGGGCGAGGAGACCGGCACTGTCGCCTCGCCTCGGAAGGCGTCTGCACCCGCGAGATCGAACAGCCAATGATGGGGTCGAAGTCCGCGGGTACGCCGGCTCAAGGACGCGCCGGCTATCGAGAGTTCCGCCGCGTCCCAACTGTTCGCAACGGGGCAGGCAGGCCGAGTTTCCTTCAGGCGGCCCATGACGGTCAGGCGACCGCCGGCCGTCCGCCCTCCCCGTTCTCATGGTGGATCGGCATCTTCGCCCCGGTCAGCGGGACCCCCGTCCCGCCCCGTCGCGCGGCGACGATCTCCGCCGTGATGGACAGGGCGGTCTCCTGCGGTGTGCGGGCGCCGAGGTCGAGGCCGATCGGTGAGTGGAGCCGCGACAGCTCCCGTTCGGTGACGCCTTCCGACCGCAGACGCCGGTTGCGGTCCTCGTGCGTGCGGCGCGAGCCCATCGCCCCGACGAACGCGACCGGCATCCGCAGGGCCGCCTTCAGCAACGGTACGTCGAACTTCGCGTCGTGGGTGAGCACGCACAGGACCGTACGGGCATCGGTCGCGGTGCGTCGCAGGTAGCGGTGCGGCCAGTCGACGACGACCTCGTCGGCGTCCGGGAACCGGTCCGGCGTGGCGAACACGGGCCGGGCGTCGCAGACGGTGACGTGGTAGCCGAGGAACTGGCCGGCCCGGGCCAGCGCCGCCGCGAAGTCCACCGCACCGAAGACGATCATACGCGGGGGCGGCGTGTTCGACTCGACCAGCAGTGTCAGACCGCCGGGGCAGTGCGAGCCGTCCGCCGACAGGTCCACCGTGCCGGTGCGGCCCGCCTCCAGCAGGGCGCGGGCTTCGGCCGCCGCCACCCGGTCCAGCCCGGGGTGGCCGCCGAGAGCGCCCTCGGACGTGCCGTCGGAGCGGACCAGCAAGGCCCGGCCGAGGAGTTCGGCGGGGCCCCGGGCGACCCGGGCGAGGGCCGCCGGTTCGCCCTGCGCGGCGGCCGACAGCGCCGACTGCAGGACGGTGCGCACGCGGGCCTCGCCGGCCACCGGCGTGACCAGCACGTCGATCGTCCCGCCGCAGGTCAGGCCTACGGCGAAGGCGTCGTCGTCGCTGTAGCCGAACCGTTCGAGCGCACTCTGCCCGGTCCGCAGCGCCTCACGGCACAGGTCGTACACCGCGCTCTCCACGCACCCGCCGGAGACCGAGCCGATGACCGTGCCCGCGCTGTCGACGGCGAGGGCTGCGCCGGGACCGCGCGGCGCGCTGCCGGCGACCGCCACCACGGTGGCGATGGCGAACTCCCGGCCCTCCTCGATCCAGTGGCGCAGTTCCTCGGCCAGATCAAGCATCCGGGGCCCCCGTGGCGGCCGACAGGACGCGGTCGGGCCGGATGGGCAGGTCGCGGTGGCGTACGCCGGTCGCGTGCCAGACCGCGTTGGCGACCGCCGCCGCGGCGCCGACGATGCCGACCTCTCCGATGCCCTTGATGCCGACGGGGTCGTCCGGGTCGGTGTCGTCGAGCCAGTCCGCCTCGATACGGGGTACGTCGGCGTGGGTGGCGACGTGATAGCCCGCCAGGTCGGCGCCGACATGGCCGCCCGAGGCGCGGTCCCGGACGGCCTCTTCGTGCAGGGCCATGGAGATGCCCCAGATCATGCCGCCCAGCAGTTGGTTGCGGGCGGTGAGCGGGTTGACGATCCGGCCCGCCGTGAAGATGCCGAGCATGCGCCGCACCCGCACCTCGCCGGTGCCGACGTCCACGCCGACCTCCGCGAACTGCGCGCCGAAGGAGTGGCGTTCGGCGGGCGGCAGCGCCGCGATGGCCGCGGTGGTGTCGGAGCGTACGGTGATGCCCTCCGGCGGGATGTCGGCGCCGAACGCCAGCCGTTCGCGCAGGTCGCCGGCGGCGGCCTGGACAGCCCAGGACCAGGAGCGGGTGCCCATGGAGCCGCCGGCGATCATCGCGGGGCCGAAGGCGCTGTCCCCGATGCGCACCCGGATGCGCTCCGGCGGCACCTGGAGCGCGTCCGCGGCGACCAGAGTGAGCGCGGTACGGGCGCCGGTGCCGATGTCGGCCGCGGAGATCCGCACGGTGAAGGTGCCGTCCGGGTGCGCGGTCGCTGCGGCGGTGGACGGCGCGGCGCCCGCCGGGAACGAGGCAGCGGCCGTACCGGTGCCGAGCAGCCAGCGGCCCTCCCGGCGTACCCCGGGACGCGGGTCCCGGTCCGCCCAGCCGAACCGGTGGGCGCCCTCCCGGAAGCAGGCGGTCAGATGGCGGCCGGTGAACGGCAGGCCCGACACCGGGCCCTTGTCCGGTTCGTTGCGCAGACGCAGCTCGACCGGGTCGAGCCCGCACTTCTCGGCGAGTTCGTCCAGCGCCGCCTCCAGCGCGAACGAGCCGGGTGCCTCGCCCGGGGCGCGCATGAACGTCGGGGTCGGTACGTCGAGCCGTACGAGACGGTTGGCGGTGTGGTGGGCGTCGGCGTCGTACATCACCCGCGCCACCCCGGCGCTCGGTTCGATGAACTCGTACACCGTGGAGGTGGCGCTGACGGAACGGTGGTCCAGGGCGCGCAGGCGTCCGGTGGTGTCGGCGCCGAGCCGGACGCGCTGGGTGGTGGGGCTGCGGTAACCGGCCAGTGAGAACATCTGGCGCCGGGTCAACACGACCCTTACGGGCCGGTGCAGGACGGTCGCGGCCATCACGGCGGCGACCTGGTGGGCGCGGACCCCCTTGCTGCCGAAGCCGCCGCCGACGTGTTCGGAGCGCACGCGCACGGAGGCCGGGTCGAGGGAGAAGAGGTTCGCGAGTTCGCCGGCGACCCAGGTGACGCCCTGGTTGGAGTCGATCACCTGGAGCTGTCCGCCGTCCCAGCGGGCTGTCGCCGCATGGGGCTCCATCGGGTTGTGGTGCTCTTCGGGGGTGGTGTACTCGGCGTCCACGACGACGGGCGAGGAGGTGAGCGCGGCGTCGAGGTCCCCCTTCTGCGTCACCGCCGGCATATGGCCGTCCAGCGGGTACGCGTCCGGCCGCTCGCCGGTGAACTCGACGTCGTGCGGTTGCTGTTCGTAGTGCACGACGAGCGCCTCGGCGGCCTCCCGCGCCTGCTCGGACGTCTCCGCGACGACCAGCGCCACCGGCCAGCCCCGGTGCGGCACCCGGTCGTGCTGGAAGACCGCGCAGGTCGGATCGGGGCGCATGCCCATCAGACCGGTGTAGTCGGTCTCCAGGCGCAGGGCGTTGCGGTGGTCCAGCACGGCGAGGACGCCCGGCATGGCGAGGACGGGGTCGGTGTCCAGGGCGCGGACGCGGCCACGGGCGACCGTGGACAGCACCAGCCAGCCGTGGGCGAGGTCGGCGAAGGGCACCTCGCCCGCGTAGCGGGCCGCTCCGGTGACTTTGGCCCTGCCCTCGACACGGGTGTGGGCGGTGCCGACGGAGGGCGCCTGGGCGGGTGTTCCGGTGGTGACGGCGCTCATCGTGCGCTCTCCTCGGCGAGTTCGGTCAGGACGGCCACCACCAGATTGCGGACGAGGTGCACCTTGTATCCGTTGTGCGGCAGCGGCCGTGCCACCGCCAGCTCGGCGTCGGCAGCGGCGGCGTAGGTCTCGGCGGTGGCCGGTGCGCCGGTCAGGACCCGCTCGGCCGCGACGGCCCGCCACGGACGGCAGGCCACGGCGCCGAGGGCCAGGCGCGCGTCCTGGACGACGCCGTCACGGACATCGAGCGCGGCGGCGAGGGAGCCGATGGCGAAGGCGTAGGAGGCGCGCTCGCGGACCTTGCGGTAGCGGGAGCGGGTGGCGACCGGGGCGGGCGGCAGCGTCACACCGGTGATCAGCGCGCCCGGCGGCAGGGTGGTCTCCCGGTGCGGGGTTTCCCCGACGGGCAGGTAGAAGTCGGCGAGCGGCACCTCCCCGGGCCCGTCCGCCGTCTCGAACCGGACCACGGCGTCGAAGGCGGTCAGGGCCACGGCCATGTCCGAGGGGTGTACGGCCACACAGTGGTCGGAAGCGCCCAGGATCGCGTGGTTGCGGTGCTCGCCCTCGATGGCGGGGCAGCCGCTGCCGGGGACCCGCTTGTTGCAGGGCTGGGTGACGTCGGTGAAGTAGCCGCAGCGGGTGCGCTGGAGCAGGTTCCCGCCGACCGTGGCCATGTTGCGGAGCTGGCCGGACGCACCGGCCAGCACCGCCTGGGCGAGCGCCGGGTAGCGGCGCCGGACCTCGGGGTGGGCGGCCAGGTCGCCGTTGGTGACGGTGGCGCCGATGCGCAGAGCGCCCTGTGGGGTGGTCTCGATCTCGTCCAGCGGGAGTCCGCGGATGTCGACGAGGTGCGCGGGCCGCTCCACACCGGTCTTCATCAGGTCGACCAAGTTGGTACCGCCACCGAGATAGCGGGCGTCCGGATCGGTGCCGAGCAGGGCGACGGCCCCGGCGACGTCGTGCGCCCGCTGATAGTCGAACTCCCTCATGCCACGACCTCCTCGGCACCCGTCGCGGGGTGCACGCGTTCCTCGTCCGGCCGGGCCTCGGCGGCGCGGGCCACCGCGTCGACGATCGCGACGTACGCGGCGCACCGGCACAGGTTTCCGCTCATCCGTTCACGGATCTCGCGGGTGGTCAGGGGTGGGGGCCCCGCTTCGGGGTGGACGTCCTCGGTGACGGCGCTCGGCCAGCCCGCCGCGTGCTCCTCGATCATCCCGATCGCCGAACAGATCTGGCCCGGTGTGCAGTAGCCGCACTGGAAGCCGTCCAGGTCGAGGAAGGCCTGCTGCACGGGATGCAGCCGATCGCCGTCGGCCACGCCTTCGATGGTGGTGATCTCCCGGCCCTCGGCCGCCACGGCCAGTTGCAGGCAGGCGACGGACCGGCGTCCGTCCAGCAGGACCGTGCAGGCCCCGCACTGCCCCTGGTCGCAACCCTTCTTGGTGCCGGTGAGATCGAGGCGCTCGCGCAGGGCGTCGAGCAGGGTGGTGCGGTGGTCGACGGGCAGTGTGTACTTCTCGCCGTTGATCCTCAAGGTGATGACACTGGACGTCGATGAGGCCATGAGCTGCTTCTTTCGCATTTCCAGGACAGACGGGGAGCCGGCGGCCCAGGGGGCGGCGCGGGGAGTACGTCGTGCGGCAGGGGCCGCGAGGGCGGGGGCGAAACGAAGGTGCGGGGCGCAGGGCCCATGGGGGCGGCCGGCGACTGCCGTAGGGCCGCCTGCGCCGCTATGGTGAACGTAACCGGATCGCTGTCCGTTCATGGAAAACGTAACGGACAGTTGTCCGCTTAGCAAGGGCGGGGTTCGGCCACGCCTTGAGGAGGACGAGTGCCGCAGCACAAGGACGCAACCCGGCGCTCGGACGCACAGCGCAACCGCGAGCGCATCCTGGAAGTGGCACTCACCGAACTGTCGCGCTGCGCCGACACCCCGCTGAGCCAGATCGCCAAGAAGGCCGGTGTCGGGCAAGGCACGTTCTACCGCAACTTCCCCAACCGCGAATCACTCGTCCTGGAGATCTACCGCCACGAGATGCGGCAGGTCGCGGACAGCGCGGAACACCTGCTCGCCACCCGCGCGCCCGACGAGGCCCTGCGCGCCTGGATGGACCGGCTCGCCGAGTTCGCCATGGCCAAGGCCGGACTGGCCGACGCGATACGGCAGGTCACCGGCGCGCCCGGCGGCCCCGCCAAGCCCTCCCCGACACCGGTGGCCCACGCGGCGGAACTGCTGCTCCGCGCCAACGAGGAGGCCGGCATCATCCGCCCGGCGGTCACCGCCGACGACTTCCTCCTCGCCATAGCGGGCCTGTGGCAACTCGACCCCCACGACGACTGGCGCCCCCGCGCCGCCAGACTCCTCGACCTGATCATGTCCGGCCTGCGCAGCGGGGCACCCCGGGGGTGAGGTGCGGGCGGAAGCGGGCGGGGCGTTCTGTGGGTGAGGTGCCACCGGGATGCGGCGCGGCGGTGCCTCACCTACAGAACGCCAACGCCCCCGTTCGCTCCCTCACGCTGTTTCATCCGCGGCTGTCTGGATTCGCATGGGCTCGCCTTTGGCCAGCCGGCCATCCTGCCGGAGCCAGTGCGTACCGTCGCGGTCCTGGAAGTCGGCGGTGGGCCCGAGGTGCGCTTGCCGCCCGGACGGGTGTGGACGCCGTCAGAACTCCCGCATCTGAGACAGCATCACCCGTGCGATTGTCGTGACCATGACCTGACGCGATGTTTAACGCGCTGCTGACGGGCACTCGTTGGATGCAGCGTCGATCTTGGCGCGATTCGTACCCCCCGAGGGCTTCTGATGCTCTCCATCACGAGGAAGGCGCCTTCTCATGAGCGCTGTGAACCCGGTCGGCAACGCAGGCCACCACGCGGGCGATGAAGTAAGCGCTCACCGGCCGCGCCGACTCTCCACCGAGACGAAGGCCGCCTTCAAGACCACCGAATTCTTCGCCTACATCGCCGCGGTCGTCGCGGTGCTGATCGCCTCCATGGTCGTGGGAGACGACGACGGCCACGTCGACTACTTCCGTGCCGACAAGGCGTGGCTGTACATCGTGACCCTGACCGTCGGCTACATGATCAGCCGAGGCCTGGCCAAGTCCGGCAGCCGCGACCCCTACGACGAGTCCCGCTGAACGCCCTTCAGTACGCGCTCTCGCAGGTCGACGGGCGGATGACCCCGCTTCAGGCGGAGCCGGCGAACCGGCGGCGGGCCGTCCCGCCGCCGGCGCCATGCCCGTGCAGTACGAGCGGCGCCCGGCTCCCCCGTGGTCTCCCCCGCTTACCGTGGGGCCCGTGACGACGTCTCCCGACGATGCACCACGGGCCCGGCCCTCCGATGGGAGGGCTGGGCCCGGCTGTCAACCAGGACCGCAGCACGTCCCGGTCAGCACGTGGCGGCGAACTCCCCGAACTGATCGGCCAGCCGCTGGTCGGGGTGAAGGAACTCCCGTACGTCCCATCGACTTTCAGGCGCTCCACGGCTTCAGGCGGGGCTTGTGCCTGGAAGGTCCACCTCGCCGCTCCCCACGTCGGTTGAGGATGACGCGACCGCCTGACACGCCCGACCCTCCTACCGACTCGCCACCACCCGGGCCAGCACCGAACAGGCTGCTGCAGACTGAGCAAGAACCCGCTGGTCACATGCACGGACCAGTGCCACAGCTTTCGGCCAGCCTTGGGACGTCGGAACGATGAGCCGGCGTCGGCAGTGGCCCCGGCTCTTCGCCTACGGCGACCTCGAACTCAGCGTCTGCCGCTGCCGCAAGATCGTCCTCATCTGCATCCAGGCATGGCGGGACGTCATCGAACTGCCGACCGAGCGCTCGTCGGCTGTCCGGGGGCACCACGAGAAAACTCCACTCGGCGAGTGGTGAAGCCTCGTCAGACAGCCTTGACGAGGGTGCCGGTGCGCTCCAGCGCGGTTACCTCCTCGGCTGGAGCTGTGGTGTCGGTGACGAGGGTGTGCAGGAGTGTGGAGGGGCCGACGTGGGCGTAGGCGGTGTGGCCGAGTTTGCTGCCGTCGGCTGCGACGATGATGCGGCGCGCGGAGGCGATGCCGGCCTTCTTCACGGCTGCGTCATCGAGGTCGTAGGCGGTCAGACCCTCGGCTGAGCTCAGGCCGCAGCAGCCCATGATGGCGGTGTCGAAGCGCAGTGCCGCCAGCGAGGCGAGGGCGAGGGGGCCGGTGAGGGCTCCCTCCGCGGCCCGGGGCTGCCCGCCGGGCACCATCAGCCCTGCCAGGCCGGGACCCTGGCCGAGTACGTGGATGGCCTGCAATGACAGGGGCATCACAGTGATCGGTCGTCGGCGCAGCAGGTGGGCGATTTCCAGGCAGGTGGTGCCGCTGTCGAGGAGAACGGTCTCGCCGTCGGCGATGAGCGAGCACACTTCGGCCGCGATGCGGCGCTTGGCATCGACGGCCTCGCGAGCACGCAGCGCGAAGGGCGGCTCATCGCCCCGGAGCAGCAGGGTGCGCGCCCCGCCGCGGACTCGCTCAAGGACGCCTTGCGCGGCCAGCGCGTCGAGGTCGCGCCGGATGGTCATCTCGGAGGCGCCGGTCAGCCGGACGAGGTCTTGGACGGTGATCCTTCCCGACTCTCTGACAGCCTGCGCGATCATCCCCTGTCGGTCTGCGTTGCTCATACCGCGATTGAACACCGCCTGGAACGAACAATCAATGTGTGCGAACTGACAGTATTCAACCACGATGTCTGTTCGTTATGGTGGCGGCCATGAGTCATACGCTTCGATCCGCCCGAACAGCAACCTTTGTCTACTTCATCCTTTGCGGCACCGCGATGGGCACCTGGGTGGTGCACATCCCCGCCATCGAGGAGCGCGTCGGCGTCAGCCACGCGACGCTCGGCGGACTCCTGGTGCTGCTGGGCGTGGGGGCGTTCATCGGCATGCAGGCGGCCGGGCGTCTGACCGACCGACTCGGAGCGCGCATCGTCGTCCCCGCCACCGGCGTGCTGTGCAGTGCGGCCTTGGCGCTGCCCGGCCTTTCCCGGGACCCCTGGACGCTGGCAGGTGCCCTGCTGGCCTTCGGGTTCTGCAACGGCTGCCTGGACGTGAGCATGAATGCCCACGCCGTACACGTGGAGAAGGCGTACGGCCGCCCCGTCATGTCGGCCTTCCACGCCACGTTCTCGGTCGGCGGTGTCCTCGCCTCGCTCGCCGGAGCGGCCACGGCGAGCGCCGGTCTGAGCCCGGCCGCAGGCATGGCCGTCATGGGAGTCCTTGGCGTCGTGATCGCCCTGGTGTCGGCGGGCGCCCTGCTGCCAGCCGCACCCACCGCTGCCGACACGGACTCGGTGGAGGCGGCCGGGCAGGCTCAGCCCGCAGACTGCCGCAGAGCCAGCCGGCGCATCTGGCTCCTCGCCGCCCTGGCTCTGATGGTCATGCTGTGCGAGGGAGCCGCCAACGACTGGAGCGCGCTCCACCTGAAGGACGTCCTCGGTGCCCCCGCGAGCACTGCCGCCTTCGCGTATGGCACCTTCGCGGCGACCATGACGATCGGCCGGCTGCTCGCCGACCGCCTCGTCGCCCGGTTCGGGTCCATGGCAATCCTGCGCCACGGCGCGGCCACGGCCGCTGTCGGCATCACCATCGTGGCCGTCTCCCCGTGGATATGGGCGGCGTTCGCGGGCTGGGCGCTGTTCGGTCTCGGACTGTCCGGCTGTGTCCCGCAGTTGTTCAGCGCAGCCGGGCACGCCGACCCCTCGGCTGCCGGGGCCAACGTCTCCCGCGTCGCCGGGCTCGGCTACGTCGGCATGCTCGCCGGCCCCGCGATCATCGGCTGGCTGACCCACCTCGTCGTGCTGAATCACGCGTTCGTACTGCTGACCCTGCTGTGCGCGATCACCGCGATGGCCGCCGGGATCCTGCGCACGGGATCCGACCGCATGCGCGAGATGGCAGCAAGCAGGCACTGAACGCCCCTCGGGAACCGGAAGGAATCCACCAGCGTGTCCACCGACCGGAACATCGTGCTGTTCGACCTCTTCGGGGTCATCGCCCGCCACCAACGCCCGGGCGCCCTGGAAGAAATGGCCGCCCGCTGCCACGCCCCCACCGACGCCTTCGCCACGGCCTACTGGGCCTGCCGCCCGCCCTACGACGCCGGCCGGCAGTCCGCGCCCGAGTACTGGACCGCCGTACTGCGACGGCTGTCCCTGTCCGCCGACGCCGACTCGATCGAGGAACTGCGCCTCACCGACATCGAGAGCTGGTCACGCGTCGACGACCGGATGGTCGCCTACGTCCGGTCCCTGCGCGACGTCGCCGAGGTCGCCTTGCTGTCCAACATCCCCTCAGACCACGCGGACGCCTTCCTCATCGCGCAGCCCTGGCTGCGCGATCTGGACCACGTTGCCTTCTCCGGGAAGATCGAAGCGGCGAAGCCGGCCCCAGCAGCCTTCCATCACTGCGTCGTCGCCATGCGGGCCGCCCCGACCGACTTCCTCTTCGTCGACGATCGCGCGGAGAACGTGCGCGCCGCGCGGGCCGCCGGCATGAACGGACACGTCTTCACCGACCGCGACGAGCTGGCCTCCGTCATCGACCACTGGTTGCCGACTCGGCCCTCCATGCGGAAATAACACCTGATGAAACATCAGAAAAGACGCGGGCCGGGGAGGTTCCATACCCAATTCACGACGGAAGGCGTAACCGACGTGCCCCGAAGGCTTCGTCCCAGCCTGCCGACCGGGTCCAGGTGAATGACTACGACAGCTTGGCCGAGGCGTACTCGGCGGCAACCGGGAGCAACGTCGTGAACGCGTACTACGCGCGGCCCGCGATGCCGGCCCTCGCCGGAGATGTCACCGGCCACCGGATCCTGGGCGCCGGCTGCGGCTGAGGTCCTCGGCATCGCTTCGACACCCCGGCCGTCAGCGGAACCGGCACCGAGCAGCGGTCGGTGCGGACGCTGATAGGCGTTGGGCCCATCGCCGGGGCGCAGGTCCAGGTGCTGAGAGCCGGCGCTCAGCGTGCCTTCGTGACGCGGCCCTAGGGCTCCGGCGCCTGCCTCGGGGGGCCGCAGGAGCGGGCCCAGTTCAGCAGTTCGGGGGCGTGCAGCGCCGGTAACCACAGGTCGGCTCCGGTGGCGCCGTCGCCCTGCGGTCGGGGGCCGACGCCCAGGACCCGCAGTCCGGCGCGGCGGGCCGCCTCCACACCGGTCAGGGAGTCCTCGACGGCCAGCGCCCGGTGCGGGCGGACACCGCAGAGCCGGGCCGCCACGGCGTAGACGTCCGGGTGCGGCTTGGGACGCACGCGGTCCCCGGTGTCGGGGACGACGATGTGCTGGAAGTGCGCGCGCAGTCCGGCCCGTTCCAGGCTGCCTTCCACCACTACCCTCGGGCAGTTGCTCGCCACCGCCAGCGGCAGCCGGCCGGAGAGCAGCCGGACGAGCTGGATCGCGCCCGGCATCGTCGCCGGCTCGTCGGTGACGAGTGCCAGGAAGTGGTCGAGAAGCGCGGCCGTCAGACCTTCCGCCAGTTCGGGCTTGTGCACCGATCGCGCCATCAGCCGGCCACAGTCCTCGTAGTGCAGGCCCGTGGCCCGCACCGCGAACCCGGGCGGTGGCTGGAGCCCATACTCATGGAAGGCCCGGTTGCGGGCTTCCTGCCAGTGGCGTTCGCTGTCCATCAGGGTGCCGTCACAGTCGAAGACGACGGCTTCGGGCGACCAGCCGAGCAGGTCGTGGGCCGTGGTGGTCACAGGGGCCTCCTATGCGTTCGTACGCATGGCATGCGGCATTTCCGACTATCCAGAGGAACCGGAAAGATAGTGACGGTTACGTTATTTCTGTCCCGGCGAATCGGGCAATGACTCTTTTCAGTGACTCGACTGCGCCGGGATCCGGGCGTATGGCCGTGCGGCGGCGACAGCGGCGGTCGGCCGTCAGGGCCGTCAACAGCGCTGCTGAGGCCCCCAGTCGGCACATATACGTGGGCTGCGCGGCAACCGGGGCCAACCGCGCCCCCTACCACTCACCCGTGTTCCCTTTCGAAGGAATGCGTAATTACCGCACGCGTGCGACCCTCTTTAGCTCCAGGCGTACGCTGGCGCACTAAATTGATGGCCGGCGGAAGAACCGAGCGAGGGCGGACGGGACGTTGCAGGAACGGGCGAAGGCAACCCGCAGATCACTGCTGGAAGCGGCGGCCCAGCTCTTCGCCGAACAGGGTTACGCGGCCACCAGCGTCAACGACATGAGCGCCCGGTCCGGCCGGACCAGCGGCGCCGTCTATTTCCACTACGCCGGCAAGGAGGGCATCGCCGTCGCCGTCGTCCAGGACCGGTTCGCCACCTGGTCACAGCTCGCCGCACGCTACGCGGACGAGGCGGTTCCCCCGGTCGAGCGGCTCATCGCCCTCAGCTACGACATCGCCCATGCCCTCGCCGAGGATCCTGTGACGCGTGCCGGCGCGCGCCTGTGGGCCGAGCGCGCCACCATCAACGCTCCCCTTCCCGACCCCTTCGCGCTGTGGACCGCCGCCGCCACGCGACTGCTCGCGCAGGCCCGGCTCGCCGGCCATCTGTACGCGCATGTACGCCCCGCCCGAACAGCCCGGACCCTGGTGCGTGCGTTCTTCGGCCTCTGCGCCCTCACCGAGGCGCTCGAAGGTACGGCCGTCGTCACCAGCCGTCTGACCGACTGGTGGCAACTGACCCTGCCATCCCTCCGGCCGCAGCCGGTGTGCGACGACCTGCCGACGGATCGGTGACGCCCGGCGACCCCGGCCCCCGGCCCAGCAGGCCGGATCCGGTGCAGGACGTTGCCCAGCTCCCGCGGGTCATCGACCACCTCGACGGAGCCACCGACCGATGCCGGGAGGCCCCCTGAACGGGCCCACCGCGATCCGCTCGGAGCCCGCCTCCGCCACCGGCAGACCCAACCTCCTCGCTGTCCCTCCTCTCGCACAGCGGCAGCTATCTTCCCGTCGAGAACAGGGCTTCACCGGGAGACAACCGGCTCTGCCGTCACTGGATGCGCGTCGGCGCCGCGTCCGTCGGCCGACCCGACCCGCAAGCCGTCCGCATCCCCTCCATCGCCTTCCGGTCCGGTCCGCCGGGCGGCTCCCGTACGCACGGACGCGGGCCCGAGCACGTAGCCGCCGTTACCGCCGTACTCGTTGACAGCGTGCGCACAGGCCACAACACTGGCCTCCGGCCGGCCGATTGGGAGCGCTCCCATTCTCATGGTGAGGCGTTCCGCTCAGGCCGGACACGGATTCACCGCCTGCTCGTCCGCCATTCCGCGAGGAGCTCCAGACGTGATCAGACGCCGACTGTCCGCACTGGCCGTGATGGCTCTCGCCGCGGCCACGCTGACCGCCGTACCGGTGGGCAAGGCCACCGCGGACGAGGTCGAACAGGTCAGGAACGGGTCGTTCGCCACGGGCATGGACCCGTGGTGGACGACCACCAACGTCACCGGGGAGCTGTCCGACGGGATGCTGTGCGCGAACGTGCCCGGTGGCACGACCAACCGCTGGGACGCGGCTGTCGGGCAGAACGACATCGCCCTCGTGAAAGGAGATTCGTACAGGCTCAGCTTCAAGGCCTCTGGTTCACCGGAGGGGCACGTCCCGCGGGTGATCGTCGGCCTGTCGGTGTCGCCGTACGACACCTACTACGAGGTGAGCCCGCAGGTGAGCGTCTCGGGCAACACCTATTCGTACACCTTCACTTCGCCCGTCGACACCGTGCAGGGCCAGGTCGGGTTCCAGGTCGGCGGGAGTGCCGATCCCTGGCGTTTCTGCATGGATGACGTGTCGCTGGTCGGCGGCGTACCGCCCGAGGTGTACGAACCGGACACCGGCCCGCGGATGCGCGTCAACCAGGTCGCCTACCTGCCTGCGGGCCCCAAGAACGCGACTCTGGTCACCACCGCCACCGAGCGGCTGCCCTGGCAGTTGAAGGACGCCGCGGGGACGACCGTCGCCCACGGGCGCACGGTGCCGCGCGGGGAGGACGCCTCCTCCGGCCAGCACGTCCAGTCGATCGATTTCAGCTCCTACCGCAAGCGGGGAAGGGGCTTCACGCTGGTCGCCGACGGCGAGACCAGCCGTCCGTTCGACATCAGCCCGGTCCCGTACGGGCAGTTGCGGGCCGACGCGCTGAAGTACTACTACACCCAGCGCAGCGGCATCGAGATCAGCGATGCGCTGCGCCCGGGGTACGCGCGGCCCGCGGGCCACGTCGGCACCGCCCCGAACAAGGGCGACGTCGATGTGCCGTGCCAGCCGGGCGTGTGCGACTACCGGCTCGACGTCAGCGGCGGCTGGTACGACGCAGGCGACCACGGCAAGTACGTCGTCAACGGCGGTGTCGCCACCTGGCAGTTGCTGAACGAGTACGAGCGCTCGCGGTGGGCCCGCACCGGGCAGCCGGCGAAGCTCGGCGACGGCACGCTGGCCATTCCGGAGAGCGGCAACAAGGTCCCGGACATCCTGGACGAGGCGCGCTGGGAGCTGGAGTTCCTGCTCAAGATGCAGGTGCCGCAGGGCGAGCCGCTCGCGGGCATGGCCCACCACAAGATCCACGACGTGAACTGGACCGGGCTGCCGCTGCTGCCCAGCGACGACCCGCAGCAGCGGGAGCTGCACCCGCCGTCCACCCAGGCGACCCTCAACCTGGCCGCCACGGCCGCACAGGCCGCACGGCTGTACCGCCCCTACGACCGCGCGTTCGCGTCCCGGGCGCTCAAGGCCGCCGAGTCGGCCTGGGCCGCCGCGGAGGCCCACCCCGAGATGTACCCGTCCGAGAGCGACGGGATCGGCGGCGGCGCCTACTCCGACAGTGACGCGAAGGACGAGTTCTACTGGGCGGCCGCCGAGCTGTACCTCACGACCGGCGGGAAGCAGTTCGCCGACTACCTCCTGGCCTCCCCGCTGCACACCGCGGACGTCTTCGGCGCCACCGGCTTCGACTGGGGCCGGACGGCCGCGTTGGGCCGGCTCGACCTCGCGACCGTCCCCAACCGGCTGCCCGGCCGCGACCGGGTGCGCCGGTCCGTGGTCAAGGCCGCCGACACCTACCTGGCGACCCTCGACGCGCACCCCTACGGCCTGCCGTACGCGCCCGCCGGCAACTCGTACGACTGGGGTTCCAACAGCCAGATCCTCAACAACGCGCTGGTGATCGCCGAAGCGTACGACATCACGGGGCGCACCGCCTACCGTGACGGCGCGGTGCAGAGCATGGACTACATCCTGGGCCGCAACGCGCTCAACCAGTCGTACGTGACCGGTTACGGCGAGGTCGCCTCGCACAACGAGCACAGCCGCTGGTACGCCCACGAGCTGGACCAGGCTCTCCCGAACCCGCCGAAGGGGACGCTCGCGGGAGGCGCGAACTCCAGCATCCAAGACCCCTATGCCCAGGGGAAGCTGCAGGGCTGCGTAGGGCAGTTCTGCTACATCGACGACATCCAGTCCTGGTCCACGAACGAGACGGCCATCAACTGGAACGCGGCACTCGCCTGGATGGCGGCCTTCGTCGCGGACCAGGGAGACAGCTAACCTCCCCGAACCGACCGGTGCGGGTCGACCACCGCTCGGCCCGCACCGACTCGGGGACCGGTTCACCGCTTCGGTCGCGTCGGTCACGCCGCGGCCTGCGCTTCCGTCCCGCCACCGGCTGCGGCATCCGTTTCAACCACGGCACCTACGACCAGGCGGTGCTCGACGCACACCACGCCCGCCCCTGCCCCACCGCCGGGTCGGGGGCGGCGCCGTCGGCCGCGCCGAGTCGGTGCAGGTGCCGCGCATGGTGGATGGGGGTCCGTTGCGTGCTGGTGTCGGCACGAGGACGGTCCTGCCGGCCCGGGCACCGGGGGCCCGGGGGCCATGGGTGGGGGGTCCGCGCCGGGCGCGCGGAACCCCCTGGGCTGCCGCGTGCGGTCAGTAGGTGTGCAGGGTCAGACCGTACCGGCCCAGGATCTCGTTGATCGGCTGGAACCAGGTCTCGCCGCCGCTGGAGCAGTTGCCCCAGCCGCCGGAGGTGACGCCCTGTGCCTGGTCCCCGGTGATGAAGGAGCCGCCCGAGTCACCGGGTTCGGCGCAGGCGTTGGTCTTGGTCAACTGGTGCACCGCGCCCTGGCTGTAGTTGACGGTCTCGTCCAGCGCCAGAACCGTGCCGCAGTGCCAGTGCGAGGTGGAACCCGAACGGCAGACCGAGGAGCCGACGGGCGCCACGGCGGAGCCGCGTACGAGCTGGTCGGACACCGTTCCCCAGCCGAGCACCACCGGCACCGTCCACCAGCCGCTGCCCACGCTGACCCAGGCGTAGTCGTTGTCCGGGAACGAGGAGCCCTGGAAGGTGCCGATGTAGGAGTGGTCCCAGCCGCTGACCCCGGCGCCGGGCTGCCCGCAGTGCCCGGCCGTGACGAAGCCGCCGTACACCGAGAAGCCGATGGAGCAGCGGACGTTGCCGGTGTAGTACGGGTCGCCGCCCACGGTGCCGGCGGCAAGGGTTCTCGGGGCGGCGGAGGCCTCCACGGTGACGGGTCCGGTCCGGCGGGCCAGGGACAGGAAGCGCTGGACATCGTTGTCGGCCCGCTTGCCGCGTACGACCTCGACGACGACCGTGCCGGCCTTCGGATCGACATGCCAGCCGCCGACCCCCGGGGGTGCGGTCAGCCGGTCGATGCGCGCCTTGGCCGCGTCCAGTTGCCGGGCGCTGTGCTCGGCGGTGCGGACGGCGGCCCCGGATCGCTCGATCGCCCGGCGTGCGGCGGCCGGGGCTTCCTGGGTGAGCGCCACGGTCAGACGCCCGCTCGGGGCGTCGAACCAGGAGCCCGCGTAAGCGGCGCCCGCCGTGCGGCGTGCCTCGGGGGCGAGGGTCGCGGCGGCCTTCTCCGCCGCCAGCCGGGCCACCGCCTGGGTACGGGTCAGGCCGAGGTCCCGCTGCATGGCGGTGACGATGCCGTCGGCGGCGGGCTCGGCGGATCGTGCGGAGGTGGCGGGTTCGGTGGTGGAGCCGGTCGCCGAAGCGGGGAAGGTACCGGCCGCGCTCAGTCCGCCGAGGACGAGGAGTGCGGCCAGTGCGGCATGCGCGAGTCTGGTGCGTCTCATGGGGGTTGCCCTTCGTCGTTCCAGGGGTGGGGGTGGAACCGTCGATGTCTGAGAGCGCTCTCATGCGTGGCGGGCAGAGCCTAGCCCCGTCCGCACGTCAGGTCCATGCCAATACCGGGTTCGCTTCGACGATGTAAGCGGCGGCCGCTGCACCGCCGACCGGGTGACGGCTCATCGGGTGAAGTCCGCCGGGTGGCCGGCACCTCACCACGTGTCCGCCTCCCGCCCGCTTGCCCGGCGTCACGGGGGTGTCGCCGCCCGAGCCATGGGCGGCGGCATCCGTCAACCCGGTCGGGTCGCACGGAGGTACAGGGCGGGCGGAGCCGGCCGGGCCGGGATAGAGGAGAGTCATGAGAAAGTCCCGAATAGCCCCCTGGGCGGCCTCCCTCCTCCTCGCGGCCGCCTGCACCCTCGCCGGTCCCGCGGCCACCGCGGCGGCACCCGGCATCGCGGCCGCGGGCTACGTGGCCCTCGGCGACTCCTACTCGGCGGGGGTCGGAGCCGGCAGCTACCTCACCGCCACTCCGCGCTGCCTGCGCAGCAGCCTGTCCTTCCCCGCCCTGTGGGCCGCGGCCCACTCGGTCTCGTCGTTCAGCTTCGCCGCCTGCGACGGCGCCAAGACCGGCGACGTGCTCAAGAACCAGCTCGGCCCGCTCGGCCCGCGCACCGGCCTGGTCACCATCACGGCAGGCGGCCGGGACGCGGGATTCACCAAGGTGATGGCGGCCTGCGTACTGGGCGGCAGCGGCACGTGTCTGTCCGCTGTGGCCAAGGCCCGCTCGGCCACGGACGGGACGCTGCCGGGCGACCTCGACCGCCTCTACTCGGCCATCCGCGGCAAAGCGCCCGCCGCGCGTGTCGTGGTGCTCGGCTATCCGCGCCTGTATCAGTTGCACGGCGGCTGTTCGGGCGGCCTGCGGGATATCGAGCGTTCCGCGCTCAACGACGCCTCGGACCACCTCGACGAGGTGCTCGCCGCGCGCGCCGCCGCCCACGGTTTCACCTTCGTCGATGTGCGGAGCGCGTTCGGCGGGCACGAGATCTGCTCGCCCGAGCCCTGGCTGCACAGCGCCGACTGGCTGGATCTCGGCGAGTCCTACCACCCGACGGCGACCGGGCACTCCCTCGGCTATCTCCCCCTGCTCACCGACGCGCTCTGAAACGGGGCGCGCGTGCCGGTCACATACCGGCCGTCGCTCTGCGCCGGGCCTGCTCGAACTCCTGGACCGGGTCGCCGCCGGCCTGCCAGGGCCAGGCGGTCACGGTGCCGTCGAGCGCGTCGAAGACCGCACGGGCCTCCACCCGCCGGTCGGCGGCCAGCAACGCGTAGGCGAGGGTGTTGAGATCGGCCAGGGCCGCGGCATGGTGCAGGAACCCCGGCCGTACCCAGGTGAGGGCGACACGGTCGAGGGCCTGGGCCGCCATCGCCTGGGACCAGTGGTTGCGCGCCACCAGCGCCTCGAACCCGCCCCGCTCGAGCACGGCGTGGTACTGCTGGACCTGAGCGGTGAGTTCCGTCGCCGCGCAGGGGGCGTTCGCGGGCATGCGGGCCCGCAGGGTGTCCACGAACTCCAGGACCTGGATGCGCGATCCGGCCTCCTCAGGGCTCAGATAGCCCAGCATGCCCAGATAGGCATCACGGTTCCAGCGGTCACGCGCGAGCACCTCGTTCCACACCCCGAACACCCGGGGCTGCGCCCAGCGTTCCACGCGTGCCACCGCCAGGAGAGCGACCCAGGGGGTGGGATCCTCCGGGGCGAGTTCGGCGGCCCGCAGACAGCTTTCCACGGTGCCGGCCGCGTCCTGCAGGCCCCCTTGCCTGCGGGCGTGGGCGACCTCGGTCCAGGCGTGCAGGACGAGTGCGTTCGCGTCACGCGGCTCGCGCGTGGCCCAGGACCGCGCCAGATGCGATCCGGCGAGGAACCCGGCCAGCACGCCAAGGCGGTGCGTCCGACGGTCCCAGTCGCCCGGCTCCTGGCCCAGCAGCCGGGACAGTTGCGCGGCGCACAGGTCCGTCGTCGCGAATGTTCCGGTCCTCGTGGTCGCCAGCAGGGACTTCAGCAGCATGCCCAGGTCCTGGTCGCCGAGTTCCGGCGCCAGGCGTGCACCTCGGCGGCGACGCGATAGAAAAGCCATGGTCGGAGGCTAGAGGGGCATGGGGATTACGCAAGGTGCGCGCCGAGATCGTTATCTGTCACCGACCGTCGAGTCCGTACGCGTACCACCACCCGTCTTGAGGAAGCCGCTCCCCGACGGGACGGCGAGCCAGGAGGTCCCGTCCGGGGCCGGGGCCAACCCGGCAGCAGGGGATCGGCGAGCCGCGCCGGCAGGTACCGCCCCGCACTCGCTGCCGGCCCGACACGGCCCTCGACATCCTCGATCAGGTCGTGGTGAACTCCGCGACGGCTGCGAGCACCGTCTCCGGCGTCTCCAGTTGCGGGAGGTGTCCGGTGCCGGCCAGCGGTCGGAAGACGGCGCCGGGTACGGCGGCGGCGTACGCCTCGCCGTAGCCCAGCGGGGCGATCCGGTCGGCGGTGCCCCACGCCACCAGGGTGGGCACGCGGGTCGCCGCCAGCCGCCCGGCCAGCGTCGGGTCGGCCATCTCCCGGCCCGCGTACGCCGACAGCGTCTCCCGGTTGGCGGCCATCGTGGCGCGCTGGGCCTCGGTGAGCCGGTCGGCGGCGGCGAGCGGGGGAGCGGGCCGGGTCGTGGAAGGAGAGCGCGGCCACCTCGTCCGGGCGGAGCGCGAAGAAATCGGCGAGCGGGTGGCCGGGCACGGTGATCCCGACGCCGTTGAGGATGACGGAGGCGGCGATCCGCCCCTCGTCCAGCAGGCCCATCTCGGCGGCGATCCAGCCGCCGATCGAGTTGCCCACCACGGTGACGCCGGTCAGCCCGCGCTCGGCCAGCAGCGCGGTGTACGCGGCGGCCAGCGCGCGGATGCCGTCCAGGGCGGTGGGGCGCGGAGTGCCGTCGAAGCCGGGATGGGTGGGGAGCAGCACCCGGGCGGCGTGGCGCTCGGCCAGCAGCGCGGCGAACGGCCGCATGGAGGCGGGCCCGGCGCCGCCGTGCAGCAGCAGGACGGGACGGCCGGAGCCGGTCTCCTCGACGGTGAACGGGACGGGGGGCGGTGGCGTTCATGGGGTCTCCCGGGGGCAGGTGCGGCCACGTCTCGGCTCGCTCATCAACTCGCTTATATAAGCAACCTTAGATCAACATGCTGGGTTTGCGCTAGCCTGAATGCCGTGACCCGGACCCCGCAGCAGGTCGCGCTCGCCGTGAAGCGCCTCCAGAACCGCCACCACCGCGCGCTGACCACCGCCCTCGCCCCGCTCGGCGTCTCCCTCGCGCAGTGGGACACCCTCCGCCATCTGCACGCACACCCGGACGCCTCGCTGCACGACCTGGCCCAGCTCACCTTCCAGACCGACCAGGCCTTCGGCACCCTCGCCGCCCGGATGGCGGCCCGGGGCCTCATCGAACGCGTCCCGGGCCCCGGCCGGGCGGTCCGGCACGCCCTCACCCCGCACGGCGAAGAGGTACGGCGGGAGGGCGAGCGCCGGGTCGCCGCCGAGGTGGAGCGCTCACTCGCACCCCTCACCGAGGCCCAGCTCGACCAGCTCGGCGCGCTGCTGGAGCAGGCACTCGCGGCTGGGGAGGGCTAGAACCCGGGCCGGCGTCGGCGTCCGTCGGAACGGCGATAGCGCACCGTCACCAGGGGCGGGATCACCGAGACCGCTCCAGCTCGGCGCGAACACCTGGTTGTCGACGCTGAGCTGAGCCGGCCGCGGCGGCTCGAACTTTCCCGGTTGGGCCTGGCGCCTCGTTCCCGCATCGCGTCGGGCGCCGCGTACGACTCGACGGTGCGGGGAACGTCGGCACTGGGCGGACGCGTGCTGCCGGGTGAGCGCCGGCCCCACCACTCCCCCATCACCCGGGCCCCCAGTGCCGCGTACGGTCTGCGCATCGCCGATCGGTGGTGGGGTCTGCGGGGCCTGGGGGCGGCACGGGGTTCGGGGCAGCGGGGCACAAGTGGGTCGTGGAGGAGCCGCTCCGCCGGGGCGGGCTTGCCGACCCGAGGCCCGTACGGGCGTGCGGCTGCTCCACGTCGGCGCGGGTTGCGCCGGTCCCGCGTACGGTCTGTTCCCGGTTCGGCGCGTGCGGGGCCGCTGGCGTCGGTAGGGCGACGGAGCGGACCTGGCCGACCTCATCGAGGCTCGCCGGGCCGCTCCCCGACCGGGGCCCGGACCCGAAGCGGCTCGACGGCCTGCAGTTGGGTCGAGCGGGCCGAGCAGGGCCCTCGGCCGCGGTGGGGCCGGTGCGGGCGCGGTTCGCCGCGGCCGGGTCGAATCAGGGAACCAGCACCAGTCGACCGCGTATCCCGCCCGCCGCTAGCCGGTCGTGCGCCTCCGCGGCGCGCTCGAGTGGGAGGGTCTCGGCGACCCGCAGAGTCAGATCCATGGCGGCCAGCTCGGCCAGGGCGACCCCGTCGGCGCTGATCCACTGCTGGTGGACCCGGATGCCGCGCAACGGGAGCGGCGCCGAACCGCCGACCACCGTGGCGTAGGCGCCTGCGCTGCGGACAGCGGCCAGGGCTCGGATTCCCAGTCCCGCCGTGTCGAGCGCGCCGTCGACGCCGCCCGGTACCAGACGGCGGACATCGGCCGCGAGGTCGGATGCGTCACGGCCGACGACCCATTCGGCGCCGAGGCTTCGGGCTAGTTCCTCGTCGGCGGCGCCGGCCTGGGCGACGACGCGCAGACCGCGCCGTGCCGCCAGTTCGACGGCGAAGCCGCCGACCGCTCCGGTGGCGCCGGTCACCAGCACGGTGTCGCCCGCAGCGAGGTCGAGCAGGTCGAGGGACTGAAGGGCGGTAAGTCCGTTCAACGGCAGTGTCGCCGCGGCTGCGGCGGAGGCGCCGGGCGGTGCGGGCGCTACCGCTGTGGCGTCCAGGACGAGGTATTCGGCGTAGGCGCCCAGCGAGACGTCGAGCAGGTCACGCAGCCCGATCACCCGCTGCCCCGGCGCGAACGCCGTCACGCCCGCACCGACCCGGTCGACGACGCCCGCGACGTCCCATCCGATGCCTGTGTACTCGCGGGCGGCCATCAGTCCGGCTTCGACGAGCGTGCCGGAACGGGTGACCAGGTCCACCGGGTTGACGGTCGCGGCCTCGACGCGGATCCGCACCTGCCCGGGGCCGGGCTCCGGCAGCGCAACCGTCACCGACTCGAGCACCTCGGGTCCGCCATAACCGCGGGCGACCACCGCCCGCATCTTCTCTCCAGCGATCATGTCGCACACCGTAGGAAGCGCTACTCTCCCTCGGGAAGTACGCACTTCGTGGTGCGTTCGGCACCGGAAGGAGAGCCATGCCCACCCGTACGGCCGCACAGCGCCGGGCCGAGGCGAGCATCGTCTACGACGCCTACCTCGCCGAATGCCCCGCCCGGCAACTGCTGGACCGCATCTCCGACAAGTGGGTCAGCCTGGCCGTCAACGCGCTCGCCGACGGGCCACAGCGGTACACCGGACTGCAACGCCGGCTGGCGAGCGTGAGCCAGAAAATGCTCACGCAGACTCTGCGTCACCTGGAACGCGACGGGTTGGTGTCGCGGACCGTGACTCCTGCCGTCCCGGTCCGCGTCGAATACGCCCTGACGCCGCTCGGCCGCTCGCTGCTGCCCCTCATGCGTGCGATCAAAGACTGGGCGGAGGAGCACATGGACGAGGTCCGCGCCGCCCGCACCGCCTACGACGCCCCGGGCTGACCGCCCGGTGACCGCCCGGTGATACGGGCCGCACGGTGTCAGGCGGACGCAGGGTGGCGTACGGCTTCCCGTGTTCGGCGCAGTGGCCGAGGCTTCACCCGGCCCGGTCAGACGGTTGGTCCCGCATCGCGTGCCAGGAGCGCCGCCTGCACTCGGTTGCTGACTTCCAGCGCGGTCAGGATGCGGCTGACGTGTGCCTTGACGGTGCTCTCCCGCATGCCGAGCCGGCCGGCGATCTCCGCGTTCGTGTCGCCGCGGGCGAGCAGGGTGAGCACGTCGCGTTCGCGCTGGGTGAGGCGGTCCAGGTGGGCCCGGGCCGTGGTGGCCCGGGGTTGGCCGGTCGCGTGGTAGCGGTCGATGAGGCGGCGTGCCGCGGTGGGGTGGAGCATCGCCGAGCCGGCGGCCACGAGGTGGACGGCGCGCAGGATCTCGGCCGGGTCGGTGTCCTTGAGGAGGAAGCCGTCGGCTCCGGCGGCGAGGGCGTTGTAGACGTACTCGTCGAGGTCGAAGGTGGTCAGCGTGATCACCTTCGGTGGGTGGGGCAGGGCGCGTAGCCGGGTGGTGGCGGTGATGCCGTCCATGCGGGGCATGCGCACGTCGACAAGGGCGACGTCGATGCGGTGGGCGGTGGCCTGTTCGACGGCCTGGAGGCCGTCGGCGGCCTGGGCGGCCACGTCGATGCCCGGGTCGCCTTCGAGCAGGTCGGCCAGGCCGAGGCGGACCAGGGCATCATCGTCGACGATCATGGCGCGGATCATGTGCGAGTGCCGTTCTGCGGGGTGCCGGCGGGATGGGGGATGCGGGCAGCCAGGCGCCAGGAGCCCGCGCCGGCGGGTCCGGCGTGGAGGTGGCCGCCGAGCGCGGTGACGCGTTCGCGCAGGCCGATGAGGCCGTAGCCGGAATCGACGGGGACGGTCCGAGGGGTGCCGGCGGTGTTGACGGCCTCGACCAGTGTGGCCGGCGGCCGGTAATCGACGCGTACGGTCACCGGCGCTCCCCCGGCATGTTTGCGGGCGTTGGTCAGTGCCTCCTGGACGATGCGGTACGTCGCCAGCCGGTGCGTGGTGGGGGCCTGGTCCGGCCGCCCCTCGGTCGTCATCGTGACGCGTTGGCCGGCGGCACGGGCCTCGTCGACCAACTCCTCCACATCCCGCACGACCGGGGTGGGCGCGGCGGATGCCGGTGGGGCGTCAGGCTCCCTCAGCGCGCCAAGGACGTCGCGGAGGTCGGTGAGGGCCTCGGTGGACGCGGTGCGCAGTAGGCCCAGCCGTTCGGCGACCGGGGCGGGCACCGTGGCGCTTCTGGTGGCCAGCACACCGGTGTGCAGAGCGATGAGACTGAGCCGGTGGGCGAGGACGTCATGCATCTCCGCGGCGATGCGGGACCGCTCCACGATGCGGGCGGCCTCTTCGCGCAGGTGGGCCTCGACGCGCATGTGCTCCACATCGGAGGCCAGAGCCTGGACCAGACGCCGGCGGTTACCCAGCCAGAGGCCGACGACGACGGCGAAGAGCCACACGAACAGCGCGGACACGTACCGCTGTTCGACCCACAGCCGGGTCGCCGGACAGCCCAGCACGTTGGCGGCCAGCGCGCCGGTGGCGCAACAGGGCCCTACCACCGCATCGCCCCCTACGGCATCGCCGCCGCCTGCCTGTGGGCCACCGCGGAAGCGGGTACGGGATACACCGCCGCGGCCTCCCTTCAGCGCGTCCTCACGCTGGGCGGCCCCGCGGTAGCCGTGCTCGTCCTGCTCGCCGCCGGGGCCGCGCTCAACCGGCGCCGCTCCGCTCGTCCCGCGACTCGACCGGGCGATGGCGTGCGGTAGGTCGTGGACAGAGCGGGTCCCCGGCGCGTGGCGCCGGGGACCCGGGTCGAACGATCAGCTCGGGACTACCGCTCCGTCGTCCCGCCGCCTTCGTAGGAACGGCGCACCGCGTCGGCAGCCTTGTCGGTCTGGGCGTCGTACTTGTTGCCCGTACCCTCGTCGACCATGCGCTCAGCGCCCGTGACGCCCTTGTCGGCCTGGTCCGGGTGGCTCTTCGCCATCTCCTTGGCCTTGTTCGCCATGTCGCCCAGCTTGCCCATGGGTACCTCCTGAGAGCTTGCGTGCGTTGTGCCAAGGCGACGGGTACCCGCAGTGTCCCGCCTCTCACCACCTTTGTCCGCCCGAACCACTCAGTGCCGACAAGCTCCGAACGACTGGGGCATCGCATCGCCCTCAACTTCATCCGGTCCAGGGGGTGATCCGGACGAACCGGCCTAGTGGCCCCCGCCGCGGATGACCCACTTGATCCACGAACGCAGGCGCGTGGCGTCTGCGAAGGACGCGACGTCCGTCCTGTCCGATGCGGACAGGACGCCCACGAGCACCTCTTTGCCCGTCTTGTCGAACACCGTCGCCGGGCCCCCCGAGTCACCGCCCGCCGGAAGACCGCTGCCGCGCTGGGCGCAGAAGTCCCCGGTGCCCACGAGCAGATCACACCGCCGGTCCGCGTGCGCGACGATCCTCACCTGTGCCTGCTTGAGGACGTTCGACTGGCACGAGGCCTCGTTCTTCGGCGGCGCGCAGGTGGCCCCCCAGCCGTAGGACCGCACGCTGCGACCGACCTTCACGCTCGTGCCGGTTCCCCGTTCGATGGGCTCGATGTCCAGGCGGGGCACCCGCACGAGGGCCACGTCGGCTCCGGGGGCGAACACCGTGCCGTTCTCGACGCGACGCACGACCTTCCCGTGCCGTCGGTCGAGACTGCCTACGCGGAACGTGACGTCCCAGTTGTCGTAGCGGACGCAGTGACCGGCGGTGATCACCCACTCGGGGGCGACTACGGTGCCCGTGCAGGACGGCTCACCGTCGATGTACACCCGCACCGCCCAGGGCCCGTGCTTGCTGACGGTGCCTCCCTGGATGGCCGAGGCCGGTCCTGCCGTCGCCAGGAAGAAGGCGATGAGGGCGCATATCACGCCGTATACACGCATCTTGCTCAACATGTCTGTTCCTCGGGCCCGGTAGGTGCAGACGAGGGCGGCCCACCCGCCCGTCACTGCTTGCCAGTCGTACGCATCCGGCAAGAGCGAGGGCCCCTTCGAACGGTTCCGCCACCGCACGATCCGTGCACCGCGGGACCAGAGCTGTTCCCTCCGCCCTGTCGTCCCGTCAGGTTGCCGGAACATGACACCGTCGGCGCGGCGGACGCCGGTTGACTCCCGTTTGGGGTTCCGTTCGCTGAGCGTTCAACCGGTGATCCCTGTCAGAGTCGTGTGTGCTTCCTAGGGTCCAGAAGGCCTTCCGAAAGAAGGGGCTCATGGGCTCACCGCTCGCGATCCGGGCTCGCGGCATCACCAAGTGCTTCGGTGATGTCGTCGCGCTCGACGGCGTCGACCTGGATGTGGCGCAGGGACAGCTCCACGGCCTGGTCGGTCCGAACGGCGCCGGCAAGACGACGCTGCTCGGCCTCCTGCTCGGCCTGGCCGTGGCCGACAGCGGAAGTCTGGAGATCCTCGGCACGCCGGTGGGCCGGGCGTTCGAAGCGCCCGGCGGTGTCGCCGGGTTCGTGGACGGGCCGGGGCTGTACCCCTCGCTCACCGCCCGGCAGAACCTCGCCGCGCTCGCCGCTCTGCGCGGCGAGGACACCCGGTCGGCCGGGATCGACGACGCACTCCGGCAGGTGGGGCTCACGGACGTCGCCGACGACCGTACCCGCGGCTTCTCCCTGGGCATGCGCCAACGGCTCGGCCTCGCCGCGGCCCTGCTCACCGAGCCGCGGCTGCTCGTCCTGGACGAACCCTCCAACGGCCTGGACCCGGCCGGGAAGAAGCACGTCCACGGCGTTCTCACCCGGCTCGCGCGGCAGGGAACGAGCGTCGTGCTCTCCAGCCACCGCATGGACGACCTGGAGGCCCTGTGTTCCGAGGTCACCATCCTCGCGACCGGGCGGACCGTCTTCTCCGGGCCGCTGGGCGAGCTGGCCGCCGAGAACCGTGAACTCGACTACCGGCTGATCACGTCCGACCCGCCGCGCGCACGCCGGCTGGCCGCCGACGCGCCGGGAATCCGCCCGGCCGAGGACAGCGCGGGACGCCAGGGCGGGGAGGTCCTCGTGGTGCGCGCGTCGGTGCCCGCCCTCGACGACCTGGTGGTGCGGCTCGTCCGCGAGGGCATCGCGCTGCGCGAACTCGCCCCTCTCGTCTCCCCGTTGGAGACGGCCTTCCTGGCTCTGACCGAGCAACGGCAGACCGACGCCCAGCAGCAGGAGACCGGTCGATGACCGCAACCGCAAGCCCCACCCCTACCGCCGTGCCCCCTGCCCGAGTGCGCACATCCGCACCGGGCCGCGTCACAGCCGCCCGCAGCTATCGCTTCGAGGTCGTCAAGCTCCTCTCCCAATGGCGGATCCGCCTCCTGCTCCTCGCCTGCTGGCTCGCGCCGGCGCTCTTCGTGGCCGGGGTGAGCGCGCAGAGCACGCTGCCCACGGACACCCTCTTCGGCCGCTGGATGCACGCCACCGGGTGGGCCGGGCCGCTGGTGACGCTCGGTTTCGCCGGCGCCTGGGCGCTTCCGCTGCTCACCGCCATCGTCGCCGGCGACGTGTTCGCCTGCGAGGACCGGCTCGGCACCTGGCGCCACCTTCTCGTCGCCGTCCGCTCGCCCCGGCGGATCTTCGTGGCGAAGGTGCTGGCCGGCCTCACCGTCATCCTGCTCCTCGTGGCCGGGCTGGCCGTCTCCAGCACGGTCGGCGGCCTGCTGGCCGTCGGCAACCGGCCGCTGGTCGGCCTCGACGGCCATCTGCTCGCGCCCGGGGACGCCGCCGGCACGGTCCTGCTCGCCTGGGTCTGCGTGCTCGCCCCGACCCTGGCCCTCGCCGGAATCGGGCTCCTCGGTTCGGTGGCACTCGGGCGCTCCCCGATGGGCCTGCTGCTGCCCGCGATCGTCGCGCCGGCGATGCAGCTCGCCCAGATGCTGCCGCTCCCCGTCGCCGTACGCCTCGCCCTGCCCGGCGACGCCTTCCTGACCTGGAACGGCCTGTTCACCAGCCCGGCGCAGCTCACCCCGCTCCTCATCGGCATCGCTGTCAGTCTCCTGTGGGCCGTGACGGCGACGGCGCTGGCCCATGTCCTCTTCGTACGGCGCGACTTCACCAACCCCACCGACGACGGCTCGGCGCGCCGCGCGTTCACCACGGCCGCCCTGCCGCTCGCGGGGCTGCTCGGCGTGACGGTCGCGGTCGTGGCGGCGACGACCACGGCCCCCGGCTCCGGGATCGAGCAGGCCAAGGTGCAGCAGTCGCTCGCCACCGAGTTCGCCCATCTGTACCGCATACAGACCGAACAGCTCCACCGGCCCGCTGTCACCGAGGCGCGGTTGAGGACCGCGGCGGCGTGCGCGAAGGCCGGTGTCCAGGACGGCGCCCGGGGCCCGGGCAACGACTGGCGGTGCGTCGTCTCCTGGCATCTGCCGGGCGTGGCGGCCACCGGGTCGGCCGTCTACCAGCTCGACATCACCGCGGACGGGCGGTTCGTCGCCGACGGCGACGGGCCGAAGGAGGTGAACGGCTACTTCCTGGTGCGGACTTCGACGGGAGACGCACCGAACCCGCTGTGGCAGTTCGACGGCGACGTCGACCTGCTCGCCACCTCCCCGCACTCCCCCGCTCCCTGAACTCTTCCTCTCCGGCCACCCCCCAACTCCCCGAATTCCCGAAGGGAATGACGTCATGCAGATAGCACGCCGCCGCCGGCAGGCCGAGAAGACGCACTACGACCTGCTGGGCAGACGTGTCAGCCGCCGGGCCACGCTGGTCACGGCATGTATCACCACGGCCGCCCTGGCCACCGGCACCGCCGTCGCCGAGACCCGCCAGTTCGGCACCGACCAGGTCGGCCAGGTCACCGACAGGGGCCAGGTCGTCTCCGCCGACCAGTACATCGCCCCCTACGGCGACCGCCTCGTCATCAACGACGGCAAGATCATGTCGTCGGCGGTCAGCCCGGACGGCAGCCACCTCGCCGCCGCGGTCACCGACGGCGACGCCACGCTGGTCGTCGTGGACCTCGCGAGCGGGCGGATCAAGCAGCGTGTGGGCACCAGTGCCGCAGACGACCTGCGCATCAGCAGCGGCTCCGTCGGCCAGGAAGGTCCGACGTACTCACCCGACGGCAAGCAGCTCTGGCTGGGCCAGGCCGACGGCTGCACCAGGTTCACCGTGAACGCGGACGGCACCCTCGCCGACCCGGTGACCGTCAAGGTCCCGGCCGACGGCGGCAAGCAGGCCCTGGTCGCCGCGGCGGTGTTCTCCGCCGACGGCTCCACCGTGTACGCCGCGGTCAACGGCCAGAACCGGGTGGTGGCGATCGACGCGGCGACCGGGGCCGTCAAGCGGAGCTGGGCGGTGGGCAACGCCCCGCGCGGCATGGCCCGGGTCGGCGACAAGCTCTACGTCAGCAACGAGGGCGGACGGCCCGCGAAGGCCGGGGACTCCACGCTCAACTCCTACGGCACCCAGGTGCCGGCCGACCCCGAGACCGGCGCGACCACCAGCGGCACGGTCAGCGTCATCGACCTGGCCGACCCGTCCGCCGCCGTCGCCACCGTCGACGTCGGCCTGCACCCGACCGCCGTGTACGCCCGGCGCGGCGCGGTGTTCGTCACCAACACCGCCGACAACAACGTGTCGGTCATCGACACCGCCAACGGCAAGGTCGTACAGACCATCTCCACCCAGCCGTGGCCGGAGGCCTCGGTCGGTTACGAGCCCGACGCCGTGACCCTCACCGACGACGGCCACCTGCTGGTGACGCTCGGCCGCGCCAACGCCGTCGCCGTCTACCGCTACACCTCCCCGCAGGAGCCGGTCAGCTACATCGGCCTGCTCCCGACGGACTACTTCCCCGCCGAGATCGCCACCGTGGGCAAGAAGGTCGTCGTCTCCCACACCCGCGGCATCGACGCGCGCCGCCCCGACAGCGCCGGCCACGCCACGCACGACACGACCTCCAGCCTGACGCAGTTCACCCTGCCCAGCGACCGTGTCATCCGCTCCCGGACCGCCGACGTCTTCCGGCAGAACGGCTGGAGCGCCGGCTCCGTCCCGCTGGCCGAGGGCCACCGCCGCGCCAGGCCGCAGCCGGTGCCGGCGCGGATCGGCGACCCGTCGACGATCAAGCACGTCTTCCTGATCGTCAAGGAGAACCGCACCTACGACCAGGTCCTCGGTGACATCCCCGAGGGCGACGGCGACCCGTCGCTGACGCAGTTCGGCGAGAACGTGACGCCGAACCAGCACGCGCTGGCCGAGCAGTTCGGGCTGTACGACAACACGTACGACATCGGCACCAACTCCGCCGAGGGCCACAACTGGCTGATGCAGGCCGACAACCCCGAGTACACCGAGTCCTCGGCCGGCGAGTACAAGCGCAGCTACGACACCGAGGACGACGCCCTCGGCCACCAGAAGACCGGTTTTCTGTGGACGGGCGCGCAGGCGGCGGGCAAGAGCGTGCGGGACTTCGGCGAGTTCCAGCAGTTCCTGACCAAGCCGTCCGGCGCGAGCTGGCAGAACCTGTACTGCGACGCCAAGGACATGGACGCGACCGGCCGGGCCACCGCCTACCCGCTGAACTCCTCCTCGCCGATCCCGTCGCTCAACAGCGTGTCGGTGCCCGGCTTCCCCAAGTTCGACACCAGCGTCCCGGACCTGTACCGGTACGAGATCTGGAAGCAGGACTTCGAGAAGAACGGCCCGGCGAACCTGAACATGTTCTGGCTCTCCAGCGACCACACCGGTGGCCCGGCGAGTCCGGCCGCCCAGGTCGCCGACAACGACCTCGCCACCGGCAAGATCATCGACAGGATCTCGCACAGCAAGTACTGGAAGGACTCGGCGATCTTCGTCGTCGAGGACGACTCCCAGGCCGGCCTGGACCACGTCGACGGCCACCGCGCCCCGGTGCAGATCATCAGCCCGTGGGCCCGGCACCACACCGTCGACAGCCGCTACTACTCGCAGATCACGATGGTCCGCACCATCGAGCAGATCCTCGGGATCCACCCGATGAACCAGAAGGACAGCGCGGCCACCCCCATGCGGGGCGCGTTCACCCGGCACCCCGACGACACGCCGTTCACCGCCCTGCCCAACCGCACCTCACTGACCGACGGCCTGAAGACCCCGCCGTCCTGCGGCGTGGACACGCCCGCCGCGCAGGACCCCGAGGCAGCGGCCGTACCGGCGACGAGGACGCCGGCGGACAAGAAGTCCCTCGCCGCCGCGTGGGACGCCTGGAAGTCCAAGCAGCACCTGACCGGCCCCCATGCCGTCCCCGACTACGCCAACCCGGCTCAGATGAACCACCTCACCTGGTACCAGACCCACAACTGGACGCGCCCGTACCCCGGCGAGAAGAAGATCCACACCCCCGACGACGTGCCCGGCGCCTACCTCCCGTCGCCGGAGTCCGACAACTGACACACACCGCACCGGCAACGACCCCGGCCGGGCCTGCCCCGCCGCTCCCACAGGCGCCGGGGCAGGTGACGGGCCGGGATCGCCGCTCCGGGAACGGCGGTCAGTGCAGGATGCTGACGGCTCGTGCGATCACGAGGAGTGAGGTCATGAGGGCGGAGATGCTCTGCACGCTCATCATGACTTTCGCGCGGGTCGACAGCGGCATCGTGTCGGTCGGACTGAAGGCCGTGGAGTTGGTGACGGACACATACAGGTAGTCCACCAGAGTGGGGACCCAGTCCGACGCGCCGCTCGCGCCGTCGGCGACTTCCTGGACGGCGTCGTCGTTCTCGTCCTGCGAGAAACGGAAGTCCGCCAGGGGCAGAGCGGAGCGGGGCGCCTGGGTGCGGCTGACAGGGCCGCCCCGGTCCAGTTCCCAGTAGGCCAGACCGAAGACGATGATGTTGGTGAGCCAGACCTGCAGCGCCGCCACCAGCAGGGAGCGGCCGTCCTTCACCCCTGCGTACACCAGCTCATGGATCAGGATGGTCAGTGCCACGAGATTGCTGACCGCGATGACGGCCACGAGCGTCAGCGAGCACACCCGGAAGGCCTTGGTCTGCCGGGTCAGACGCTTCGGGTTGATCGCGATGAGCGGGATGAGCAGCAGACACTCCAGGGCGGGCAGCACGTAACGGGGAGCGACCAACAGCCGTTGCGGCAGGACCAGGTACAGAGCGATGGCGGCGAGCGTCGCCACAACGGCCGGCAGCCGTGCCTCGCCCCTGCGCTCATGTCGAGGATGCCTGACGCTCGCATCCGCACGCGTACGCGCCATACCGCCTGGCCCTTCCGGTCGCTGCCACGGGACCCGCGCATCCCTCGGCGACGCGGGTCGCCGGGCATCCCCGGCATTCACCCCCTTATACAGTGTCGATCAGCCCGAGGGACCCGAGGCGGCACGCGACGGGCGGCCCGTGTCCGGCCGTTCCGGGCGGGCGTCGCACCGGGGCGGGGGCCTGTCCGGGGTCAGGACTGCTCCGCCGCCAGGGCGCAGAGCTGGGAGCGGTTGGGCAGCCCGGTCTTGGCGATCAGGCTGGCGACGTGTTTCTCGACGGTGCGCGGCGATATGAAGAGCCGGGCGGCGATGTCCTTGTTGCTGGGGCGGTCGGCCAGCAGCCGGAAGATCTCGTACTCGCGGACCGTCATGCCCCTGAGGCGCAGCTCCGGCGGGATCTGATCGCTGCCGGTGCGGTGCTGGCGTACCGGCGCGCCGATCGCGCGGAGGAGGGTCCGGCAAGCGCCGACCACCGCGGTGGCGGAGGTCTCGCGGAAGTGGTGCTCGGCTTCCCGCAGCCATCTTTCCGGATCGCCCCAGCTCAGCGCGTGGGCCTCCTCCGCGACCAGCCGCTGCCCGAGGTGGCGGGCGGTGGGGTAGAGCGCGCCCGCCTTCTGGGCGAGAAGTGCCGTGCGTCCGGCCGGCTCCGGCCGGCCCTCCCGGCCGAGCAGGACGGCCTCGGCGAGCAGGACGAAGTGGCGGTTCCACCGCATCCGTCCCGCGGCACTGGCGGCCACCCGGTCGAGGTGGTCGCGGTCGGCCCGGCCGTCCAGGGTGTCGAGCAGCAGGCCGAGGCCGTGCCGTCCACTCAGGTGGAAGGTGGTCGGGTTCTCGGCCTCCAGCGCCTGGAGGTCGGCCATGTTCCGGGCCGCCCGGTCCCGGTCCTCCTCCAGGAGGGCGCAGAAGACCTGGGCCAGGCCGAGGGCCAGCGGCTCCTCGGGTGAGCAGTTCCCGCCCCAGCGTCTGAAGTCGGTCAAGGCCTCCTCCATGGCGGTCCGGTCGCCCTGGTGGGCCGCCAGCACCGAGCGGGTCATCAGCAGGTAGCGGGCCACGGGTGTCAGCTTCAGGCGGGCTGCCATGGTCAGCGTCTCGTCGCCCAGCGCCCGGGCCTCGGTGAACCGGCCGCACAGCACATCGTGCAGGGTGAGGATTCCGTCGATGTCGTAGACGACGGTGACCGCGCCCAGCCGGCGTGCCTCCGTGCGGGCCTCGTCCAGGGTGGCGGTGCTGCCGTCGTCCAGCCAGCGGATGCCGCCGAGGCGGGTGAGCGCGTACATCCGCTGGAGCGGCAGGCTGTGCCGCTCGGCGGTGCTCATCGCCCGTTCCAGGTAGGTGCTGGCCTCCGACAGGTCGCGTTCGCGGGCGACCACGCCCAGCAGCTCCCACGCCTGGCAGGCGACCAGGGGCAGGCCGTGCCGCTCGGCGGTGCCGAGCGCGGCCCGGGCCAGCCGCTCGGCCCGCTGGGTGCGGTCCTGTCCGGGCGTGTCGAGGCACAGGTACGCCTCCACCACGTCGGTGAGCGCGGTGTGGGCCTCGTCCGGCGCCGTCCCCAGCAGGGCGCGGGCCCGTTCGATCTGGTTGTTGCCGTCGGCCCAGCGACCCGCCCGGTACGCCACGTGCGCGAGGCGGGTGTGCAGGGCCGCCAGCCGGGCCGCGCCCAGGCCGGCTCCGACGAGTTCGCGCAGGCTGCCGGAGAGGCTGAGGGCGCGGGTCAGGTCGCCGGTCTCCGCGAGCGCGGGCAGGAGTGCCTCCAGGGCTTCGGCGCGGGCGGCGAAGTCGCCGCCCCCCGCCAGCAACCGCTCGGCGCGGTCGAGCAGGGCGACCGCGGATCCGACCGAGCCGTCGGCGAGGGCACGGCGCCCGGCCTCGGTGAACAGCCGGCCGGCCCGGACGGGGTCGCCGGCGTCGGCGCGCAGGGTCGCCGCCAGTGGGCACCAGTCGCCCGGCAGGCCGGGGTTGAGGGCCTCGATCGCGTTCGCGGCCTGGTGGGACAGGGCGGCCCGGGCGGTCGGGGTGAGCTGCGCGAGCAGCGCCTCGGCGGTCAGCGGATGCTGGAACGCGTACCAGTCGGGGGCGGGTTCGTCGGCCGCGACCAGCCGGGCGGCCACGCTCGCGTGCAGGTGGGTGAGCAGGCTCCGGTCGTCGACGCCGGTCATCAACTGGAGCACCGACAGGGGGAACCGCCGGCCCAGCACGGCGGCGGCGGAGAGGAGGGTCCGCCCTTGCGGGCCGAGCTGGTCGATGCGGTGGATGGCGCCCTCCAGCAGCGCCCTGGGCATGTTGCGGCGCAGGTCGCCGACCACCCGCCAGGCGGCGCCCTCGCGGACGAGCGAGCCGCCGGCGACCGCGCCCTGGAGGAGCTCCTCGACCAGTAACGGGATGCCCGCGCTGTCCTCCCACATCTGGAGGAGCACCTCGGCGGGCATCAGGCCGGGGTCGGTGTCCAGGCAGGAGGCGATCATCCGGCCGACCTGGTCGGCGTCCAGCGGTGCCAGCCGGAACACCGTCGCGCTGCCACGGCGCCCGGCGGACTCGGCGAGGCGCAGCGCCTCGCCGGGCTCCGACCGGATGGTCGCCACCAGCATCAGCGGCTGCTGTTCCAGGTTGTCCACCAGGTACTCGACGACGGCGAGGGTCTCGGTGTCGGCGTCGTGCAGGTCCTCCAGCACGAGCAGGCAGCCCTTCTCGCGGCCGGCGGAGGCGAGCAGCCGCAGGACCGCCTCGGCGAGCACCACCGTCGATCCCTGGTCGGGGGCGCCGGTGCTCCAGCCCGGGATGAGCCGCCCGAGCACCGGGCGGTACGGCCCGAGGCTCGCCTCGTCGGGTGTCACCCCGCCGCGGGAGAGCGGCATCAGGGCCTCGGTGAGCGGCCGGAGCGGCACCATCGGTCCGATGGTGCTGCTCCGGCCCCTCAGGACCCGGACGCCGGCGTCCAGTGCCGATCCGATCAACTCGGCGACCAGCCGCGACTTACCGATTCCCCCCTCTCCGACCAGAAACGCCGTGCCTCCGCGTGACCGGTCCAGATCCTGCAACGATTCGCCGAGCTCGGTGACTTCGGCCTCACGGCCAATGAGATGAGCTGCCCGCAGACGCATACCTCCGGATAGTAGTCACTTGTCTCACGAAGGTCGCACACCTGCTCGGACGGGATCGTGGGTGACGGCAGGTCAGAACGGCACCGACACGGTGGTCATGCTGGCGGAGCCGAGGCCGATCACCACACCGCTGCCGAGGTTCATTCCGGCCAGCGCCCGGGTCCTGGCGCACGCCCCGTTCCAGCGGACCAGTCGGATCTCGCCGGCCGGGTCGGTGCCCGTCGCGGACGCGCTTGTGGCCTCGCCGCGGACGGTACCGTTCTGCAGGAAGTGGGACATGGGTCTTCCTTTCCATGGAAAGCGATCCGACCTGGGATCGTTCTGTTGTCAACTGTTGCACTGTCCGAGAAGGTCGTCGTGGTGTCCGCGCCGCGGGCACCGGACGGACGGCGGTACCAGGGCGCTCGGCCCTACCCGCCGCCCGGGGCGGGGTCGAGCAGCAGGACCGAGGGCACGGTGTCGGCGAAGCCCAGCCGGAGGAGCTGGTAGCCGATGCCCGACAGCCCGGTGAGCAGGCCGGGCGTCGGTACGTGCCCGGGCGTCCCGCAGCGCGGCCCCCAGTCGTGGAGCACTCCGAGGACCGGGCCGATCCGGCCGGTCAGGCTGGTCCGCGCCTCGGCGTGGCCGCGCCCGGCGAGGGCGGCCACCGCCTCCGCGATGCCCAGCTCGCCGTGGCACAGGCTGAGGTCGGCCACGGGTGGGTGCTCGGTGAGCCGGCGGCTCGCGTCCCGGGCCGGGCCGTCCGCCGGCTGCGGACAGAGTCCGGCGTCGGCCGCCGCCAGCACGACGCCGGTCGCGCCGGAACACCAGCCCACGTCGAGCCGGTCCGCCGCCGCGAGTGCGGCGGTCAGCCTGGCCCGGCCCGCCGCGCCGGCCCGTGCGCCCAGCGGGCCGCCGGCGAACCGGGCGTGCCGGGTGAGGGCCCAGCCGATCCCGGCCTCGCCGAAGGCGAAGCCGAAGCGCTCCGGCAGCCCGTCGCCGGGCCGGCCGGCCGGCCCGAGCCGCAGCAGCCGTTCGGCGATCCGGTCGGCGAGTTCGGCGGCCTGCGGCAGTCCGCGCTCGCGGTGCACCGCGTGCAGGGCGGCGAGCGCTCCGGCCAGGCCGGCCGACACGTCCGGTGGGGTGTCGTCGCCGAGCGCCGCCAGCGCCAGGGCGTCCAGCGCCGTCGGCAGGCACGCGGCGAGGTCGTCGCCGACCAGGGTGGCCACCCGTGCGAGGGCGTAACAGACGCCGCCCAGGCCTTCGAAGCCGCCCGGGCCCACGGCCCGGCTCAGCGCCGGGTCGGCGGCGATCGCGGCGACGAGTTCGGGCACCGGGGCGAGTGCCGCCCGGGCCAGCTCGGTGTGCCGGGCGGAGCCGGTGAGCGCGCCGAACTGGGCCAGGAACAGGGCCACCCCGGTGTACCCCTGGGCCAGTCCGGCGCCCATGGGCAGTACCGTCCAGCGGTCGTCGACCGCCTCCAGGCCGATCCAGTTGACCCGCCCGTGCCCGCGGACGGACCGGCCGGCGATCTCGTCGGCGATCCCGGTGGCGGCGGCCAGCAGCGCGGAGGGTTCCGACAGGGCGGCGGGAGCCGGGCGGGCCCGGCGACCCACCCGGTGGCGGGGTCCGGCGGCGCCCGGTTCCGTGGACGCCAGGGTGGCCGAGATGATCCACTCCTGGGCGTGGCGGTCGACGGTGCTCATGGTGGCGAGCTTCGCCCGTGCCGAGGCGAGGCCGGAGGTGTCCAGGACGCCGTCCACCGGGCTGCCGTCCGAGGCGAAGACCTCCGGTGAGCCGGGCCGGTGGAAGAAGACGGGGACGTCGCCGTCCCACAGGTCGGCGATCTCGTACTCGATGAGGGCCTGGCGGGCCGGGTCGCCGTCCGACTCGGCCCACAGCACCGCGAACATGGCGTCCCGGTCGAGCCCGTCGCGCAGCACCTGCGGATGGGTCGCCTCCTCCAGCAGGGTGGCGTACAGCACGGTGGGACGGGCCACGAGCCGGCCGACCGCGTCCGCGCCGGCGGCCAGCGGCGCGGCCGGGCCGGACAGTTCGTCGCGGTGCCGGACGACGGCGTCGTACCCGGTGCGGAATCCGGCCAGGACCGCGGCCAGCCGGTCGGCACTCCTGGGTGCCGTCGCGGCGCTGTACGGCCGGTTGAGCGCGCCGGTGAACGGCGCCGGGCGGCGGACCAGGCGCATCCGGTCCGTGCCGGCGTCCTCCCAGATCATCCGGGTGTTGGGGAACTCCCCGCCGGGTGCGCCGCCCAGCGCGGAAATGTCGACGGCGCCCAGCTCGCCCAGCATGAGCTGCGGCAGCAGGCAGGTACGGTGCACCGAGGAGGCGTGCGCCCCGGCGGCCGGATCCGGCCGGGTGGTTCCCCCTTCCCGCAGGACGGGGTGCAGCAGTGTCTCTACGTCGACGAGCACGGGCTGGTCGCCGTGGGCGAGGAGGTTCTCGCAGTGCAGGTCCACCCCTTCGAGGGTGTAGGCCAGCGCGATCAGCGCGCCCTGCCGACGGTGGAACCGGTCGATCTCGGTCAGCGAACGGCACGTCCGGTGGTCGATGTACTCCAGCCATCCGTAGCCGTCCCCGGCCACCCAGCGCGGGGTGCGCAGTCCCAGGCCGGGCACCTTGGCGTCCAGCCAGCCGGCCATGTGGTCGAGCAGGGCGTGCTGGTCGACCGGCCGCGGCTTGTAGACCGCGCTGCCGTCGGCGAACCGGAGCACCGCCACCGACCTGCCCTGCTGGTGCAGGTCTCCCAGCCCCAGCCGTACGGCGGTCAGTGGGCCGGGGTCCCGCCCGCCGAACAGTGCGTCGGCCAGCTTCCGCCGGTCGGCGGCGAGCCGTGTCAGCAGCTCGGCGCCGGACCGGGCGGTGTGCCGGCAGGTCCGGGCCAGCAGACGGGCGAGCACCGGGTATCCGGTGAAGAACCGGGCGAGTCCCGCCCTGGTGCCCGCCCGGGCGGCGAAGTCGGCGAACCGGTCCGCCGCGGTGGCGCCGGACAGGTCGCCCGCGTCCCGCGCGGCGGCGAGCTCGACGACCAGTGTCCGGGCGGCCGCCTTGGCCAGCCGCCGTGCCAGCCAGTGCGCGTACTCCCGGGCGAACACCGCCACCTCGCCGGGCTCGGCGCCGCCCGTCCCGGCTTGTTCGACCAGTTCGGCGACGGCCGCCGTCACCAGCGGGCGCAGCACCGGTTCGAACACCGCCGCCCCGTCCGCCGCGTCGGCGGGCACGGTCACCGCGCCCGCGCGGACGCCCTCGGGTGTCTCCGGAGCCGCGGTGACCGCCCCCTCCACGAACACCGCCCACTGCGGCTTGGCGAGCCGGCCGGCCAGCCGGGCCGGCGGTTCGGCGGCGAGCGCCGCCACCAGCCGGGCGTCGGCGCCCAGTCGGGCCGAGCGCACGGACTCGCAGGCCTGCTCGACCGCCGAGCGGGTGCGCGGCCCGGCGGCGGGGCCCGCCGCCGGCGCCGCCGGCGGGTACGGGGCCGACAGCCGTTCGCGCAGTGTCGCGGCCGGCGCCCACCAGGAGGGCGTCACCCCCGTGACGGGGGATGCGGTGTCGGTTGTGGTCACATCCGCCACTCTTCCAGCGGCGTCACCCGCCCGTACAGGGGAGGGGCACCCGTACATTTCGCGGCGGACTACCCAGTCGCCGTCACCGCCGCGCCCCCCTTTGCGCCGCCGGGCGGCGCGGCGGGGCCCCCGAGCGACCACGGCGGCGCCGCTTCCGCGTCACCGGGCTCCCGGCGGCCGGTGCCGCCCGGCGGTGCCCGGCCGTCTGTGGCCGGGCCGCCGGTGTGCGGCCCCGGGGCGGGGCCGGCGGGGTGCGGAAATGCGGGTGATCGCACCCCATGCGGTGCGGCGTACGGGTTGCCGAAACTCCTCGCCGAGAGGTTCGTCGCACGCTGACCGAGGAGTGCACATGGGCAACCCCCTACCGCTTTGCGTCGTGGCTCTGGACCCGCTGCTCGAAGCCGGCGCCGTCAGCGCCCTGTCCGGCAACCCGGACATCACGCTGGTCCAGCCGGAGGAGAAGGCGGACGTGGCCGTCGTGATCTTCGACCGAGTGGGCCGCCGGGAACTCGACCTGGTGAACGCGACCGGCACCGGCCCGCACAGGCCCGCCATCATCGTGATCGCCTCCGACCTGTCCCCGGCCGAGGCCGCGGACGCCATCAACGCCGGGGCCCGCGGCCTCCTGCGCCGGAACGAGGTCAACGCCGACCGGCTGGCGCGGACCGTGCTGACCGTGGCCGGCGGCGACTGCACCGTGCCCCCCGACCTGATCGACGGCCTCCTCGACCAGAGCACCGAGACCGACGCGCAGCCCGGCGCGCGGGGGCACGGACCTGACTGGGGCCTGGACGAGCGCGAACGCGCGGTCCTGCGGATGGTGGCCGACGGCCGGGAGACCGACGAGATCGCCAAGGAACTGTGCTACTCCGCGCGGACCGTGACCACCGTGGTCCGCGACATCACCCAGCGGTTCCGGCTGCGCAACCGCGCCCACGCGGTGGCCTACGCCCTGCGGACGGGTCTGCTGTGACCGCCCTCGTCCTCGAAGCGGCGCCGGAGGCCGGGCGGCGCGACGGCGCGCTGCGCGTGCACCTCGGCCCGGCGGGCGGGGCGGCCCGCGACACGGTGGCCGCCGGCCTGCGCCGGGCCGGCATCGAGCTGGCGGCCGTACACTCCGACGGGGCCGTCCGGGTGGCCGCCGGGCGGACGCCCGGTGCGGCGCTCGACGGCTGGCCGGAGCCCGGCGGCGGGCCCCTCCTGCTGGTCGCCGACATCTTCACCGCCGCGGGAGTGCGGCGGGCCGTCCGGGCCGGGGCGGTGGCCATGCTGCATTCCGCCGAGGCCACCCCGGAGCGTCTGCTCACCGCCGTCCACAGCGCCCGGTACGGGGAGGGCCGGATGCCCTACGGCGTCCTGGTCCGCCTCCTCGGCGAGGCGGGCGGCGACGACGCCGAGCGGCGGCACCCCACCCCCGGCTCGCCGCTGACGGCCCGGCAGACGACGGTGCTCACGCTGGTCGCCGAGGGGCACGGCAACGCGGCCATCGCCCGTGAACTCTCCTGCTCCCAGCACACCGTGAAGAACGTCATGTACGACCTGATGACCCGCCTCCAGGTCCGCAACCGGGCCCACGCGGTGGCGCACGGCGTCCGCACCGGGCTGATCTGACCCGGTCCCGGTGGCAGCCGCGACCAGAGACATTGACGCAGCAAAAGCCGCGACGCCTGCTGCCGTTCCTTCCCTACTGTGCCGCCGCACCAGAACGGCAAGCTCCGGGTGTGCCCCGACCACCCGAGGCGGGCGACGACCTACCCAACTCCTTGGAGGTGAGCCGGTGGACCGCGGTGACGGCCGGACGACATCCTTCTCGCAGCAACGGCTGTGGTTCCTCGACCAACTGCGACCCGGCACGGCGGACCATCTGCTTCCGCTGGCGCTGCGCCTGCGCGGCGACCTCGACGCCGAGGCCCTCGCCGGCGCCCTGGCCGACGTGGTCGACCGGCACGAGGTGCTGCGCACCCGGTACTCGGCCGCCGACGGCGAGCCGCGGGCATACGTGGTCCCGCGGGTGGAGGTTCCGCTGGACACGGTCGAGGCGCCCGCCGCCGGGGAGGCCGGCATCGCCGCGGTCCTCGGGCGCGCGGTGCACGGGCCGGTCGACCTGTCGACCGCGCCGCCGCTGCGGGCCACCCTGGCGCGGCTCGGGCCCGACGACCACCTGCTGGCCGTCGTGGTGCACCACATCGCCTTCGACTTCTCCTCCTGGAACATCTTCACCCGCGATCTGGCCGCGGCCTATCGCGCCAGGACCGCCGGTGTCTCCCAGGGGCTACCGGAGCTTCCCCTGCAGTACGCCGACCTCGCGGCCCGGCAGCGCGAGCGGTCGGCCGGCCCCCGGCTCGCCCGCAGCCTCGACCACTGGCGCACGCGGCTGGCGGGCCTGCCGCCACTGGACCTGCCGACCGACCGGCCCCGCCCCGCCGAGTTCGACGGCACCGCCGCCGTGACCCGGTGCACCCTCCCGGCCGACCTGGTGGCACAGGCCGACCGGCTGGCCCGGTCCCACCGCGCCACCCGGTTCATGGTGCTGCTCGCGGCATTCCAGGCCCAGCTTGGCCGGTACAGCGGACAGAGCGACTTCGCCGTCGGCACCCCGGTCGCGGGCCGCGGCCATGCCGCCGCCCGCGACCTCATCGGCCCCTTCGTCAACACCGTGGTCCTGCGCGCCGACCTGTCCGGCCGGCCGAGCTTCGGCGAGCTGGTGGACCGGGTCCGGGACGCGTCCCTGGCCGACCTCACACACGCCGACACACCGTTCGAACGCGTGGTCGGCGAGCTGGCCCCGCCCCGCGACCTCAGCCGCAACCCCCTCTTCCAGGTCTCCTTCCTGACCCTCGACTCCCAGGCCGAGCCGCCCGACCTGCCCGGCCTGGCGGTCGAACTGGTGCCCACCCCGGTCGCCGGGACACCGTTCGATCTGGCGCTCGACCTGCTCGGACGCCCGGACGGCAGCCTGGGGCTGCGCCTGCAGTACGCCACCGCGCTGTTCGCGCCCGCGACGGCCGCCCGCCTCACGGAGGACTACGTCCGGCTGCTGCGCGGCATGCTCGCCGCCCCGGACGAGCCGCTGGTCGGCGTCACCGCCGAACTCGAACTGCTGCCCGACGGCGAACGCCGCCGCCGGCTCGCGCTCGGCCTCGGCAGCGCCCGCGCCGTACCCCCGCGGACCGTCACCGACCTGTTCGAGCAGCAGGTGCGCCGCACCCCGGACGCCACCGCCGTCCGCTCCGGGGACGGCGAGCTGAGCTACGCCGGGCTCGACGAGCGGGCCGACGGGCTGGCGCACCGGCTGCGCGCCCTCGGCGTCGGCCGCGGCACCCGGGTGGGCGTCCTGCTGGAGCGCGGCACCGGGCTCCTCGTCGCCCTGCTCGCCGTCCTCAAGGCGGACGCCGCCTACGTCCCGCTCGACCCCCTGCATCCCGCGCGGCGGCTCGGCCACCTGATCGAGGACACCAGGGCCGCCGTGGTCGTCACCACCGGCGCGCTGGCCGAACGCGTGGCCGGCACGGAGGCGAGGACCCTGTTGCTCGACGGCGCCCTGCCGCCGGCCGGACCGGCGCACCGGCTCGACCGGACCACCGGCCCGGACGACCTCGCGTACGTCTTCCACACGTCCGGCTCGACCGGCACACCCAAGGGCGTGCAGATCCCGCACCGTGCCCTGACCAACTTCCTGCACGCGATGACGGCCCGGCTGGAGCTGGGGCCGCAGGCCACCGTCCTCGGTGTCACCACCGCCTCCTTCGACCCCTCGATGCTGGAGCTGTGCCTGCCGCTGCTGACCGGCGCCCGGCTGGTGCTGGCCGACAGCGAGCAGGCCCGCGACCCGGAGCGCCTGATCCGTCTGATCGGCGAGGCCCGACCGGACCTGATCCAGGCCACCCCGTCGATGCTGCGGATGCTGGTCGACACCGGCTGGACGCCCGATCCCGGCCTGACCGTGCTGTCCGGCGGCGAGAAGCTCCACACCGACCTGGCCGCGGCGCTCGCCGCCGGTGGCGCTCCGGTCCTGGACCTCTACGGGCCGACCGAGGCCACGATCTGGACCAGCGTCGCCCGGCACGGTGCCGACGGGCAGGTACGGCGGTGGAGCGCGCTGGAGAACACCACCGTCCGGGTGCTCGACGACCGGCTGGAGCCGGTGGCCGAGGGCGGCACCGGGCAGGTCTGCATCGGCGGCGAAGGCCTCGCCTGGGGCTACCGGGGGCGGCCTGCCCAGACCGCCGGCGTCTTCCTCCCCGACCCGCACGCCACCGCGCCCGGCGGCCGGCTCTATGCCACCGGCGACCTCGGCAGGCTCCGCCCGGACGGCTCGCTGGAGATCCTGGGCCGCAGCGACCACCAGGTGAAGATCCGCGGCCACCGGATCGAACCGGGCGAGATCGAGGCCGCGTTGCTCGCCCTCGACGGCATCCGCGCCGCCGTGGTGCACCCGACGCCGGACGCCGGCGGCGGCCAGCAGCTCACCGCGTACCTGGTCGCGGAGGACGCCGGGAACCCTCCCACGCCCGACGCCCTGCGCGCCGAGCTGCTCGACTCCCTGCCCCACCACCTGGTCCCGGCCGCGTTCGTCCTGCTGGACGCCATCCCGACCGCGGTCAGCGGGAAGGTCGACCGCCACGCGCTGCCGGTGCCGGCGCCGCAGGCGGCCGGCCCGGCCACCGCTCCGCGCACCGCCCGGGAACGGTCCGTGGCCGAGGTCTGGGAGGAGGTCCTGGGCGCCACCGGGATCGGCGCCCACGACGACTTCTTCCTGCTCGGCGGGCACTCGCTGCTCGCCACCCGGGTGTCCGTGCGACTGCGCGCCGCCCTCGGGGTGGACGTCCCCGTGCGGGCACTGTTCGACCACCCCACCGTCGCCGCCCTCGCCGCGGCCCTCGACGGCTACCCGCGGTCGGCCGCGGACGGCCCCCTGCCGCGGCTGACCGCCCGCCCGCGCGGCGACCGCACGACCGCCGGCCGCTGACCGAAACCGCCCTCTCGCCCAAGGACCGCCATGACCCTCGCCCCCGTGACCACCGACACCTCCGTCTTCGAGAAGATCGAGTCCGAGGTGCGCATGTACTGCCGCACCTTCCCCGCGGTGTTCGAGCGCGCCAAGGGCGCGCTGCTGCACACCGACGACGGCCGGACCTTCATCGACTTCTTCTGCGGCGCCGGCAGCCTGAACTACGGGCACAACCACGACGCCGTCAAGCGGCGGATCGTCGACTACCTCTCCGACGACGGCCTCATGCACGGCCTCGACCTGCACACCGTCGCCAAGCGCGACTTCCTCACCCGGTTCACCGAGGTCGTGCTGCGGCCCCGCGGCCTCGACTACAAGGTGCAGTTCACCGGCCCGACCGGGACCGACGCGGTGGAGGCCGCCCTCAAGCTGGCCCGCCGGGCGACCGGTCGCACCGGCCTGACGGCCTTCACCGGCGCCTACCACGGTATGTCGCGCGGTTCGCTGGAGATCACCGGCAGCCGCCGCGCCCGCCGCGCGGGCGCGGTCGCCGGCGGGGACACGACCTTCATCCCCTTCGAGGACGGCCCGCTGGGCCCGTTCGACTCGATCGGCCTGATCGAGCGGCTGTGGGCCGACCCGTCCTCCGGCACCGAACTGCCCGCGGCGGTCGTCGTCGAACCGGTGCAGATGGAGGGCGGCGTCCACCCGGCGAGCCGGGAGTGGCTGCGCCGGCTGCGCGAGGTCACCGAACGGTACGGGGTGCTGCTGATCCTGGACGAGATCCAGACCGGCTGCGGTCGTACCGGCACGTTCTTCGGCTTCGAGGAATCCGGGATCGTGCCGGACATCGTCACCGTCTCCAAGTCCCTCAGCGGCTACGGGCTGCCGCTCTCGCTCACCCTGTTCCGCCGTGAGCTGGACCTCTGGCAGCCCGGCGAGCACACCGGCACGTTCCGCGGCAACCAGCTCGCCTTCGTCGCGGCCACCGCGGCGTGCGAACTGTGGCAGCAGGACGACTTCCTGACCGGCCTTCGGCAGGGCGCGCAGCGCCTCACCCGGTTCCGGGCCGACGTGGGTGCGCTGGACCCCGACCTCGGCCTGCGCGGCCGGGGAATGGTGCTCGGCATCGACACCGCCCGGGCCGGCGGTGCCGACCGGGCCGAGCGCGTCCAGCGCCACGCCTTCGAGCACGGCCTGATCGTCGAGCGCTGCGGCCGGTACGACGAGGTCCTCAAGGTGATGCCCCCGCTGACCGTCACACCCGGCCTGCTCGACGAGGGGCTCGGCATCCTGCACGACGCCCTGCGCGCGAACTGACGGCCGGCCACCCGAGGAGGAACGTCCGATGCCTCGACCCGACCGCCACCACCTGATCTCCGTCGACGACCTGACCGACCGGGAGCTGCGCTGGCTCGTGCACCGCGGCGCCCAGTACGCCGCCGGCGAGTGCGACGGCGCCCGACCGCTCGCCGACGCCGTCGTCGGCGTGCTGTTCCGCAAGACGTCCACCCGCACCCGGACCGCGTTCTCGGCCGGCGCGCTCCGGCTGGGCGGCCGGCTGATCACCTACGGTCCCGGCGACCTCCAGGAGAACACCGGGGAGAGTTCCGAGGACACCGGCGAGGTGCTCTCCGGCATGCTCGACGTGCTGGTGGCGCGTACCGCCGGCAGCACCGAGGAGCTGCGCGCCTACGCCGCCCAGCGACGGATGGCCGTGGTGAACGCGATGAGCGCCGCCGAGCACCCCACCCAGGCCCTCACCGACCTCACCACGATGCTCGGCCGCTTCGGGCGGATCGAGGGGCTGCGGGTGCTGTACGCCGGCGAGGGCAACAACACCGCCTCGGCGCTCGCCCTGGCCCTCAGCCGGTTCCCCGGCACCGAGCTGCACCTGCGGACCCCGGCCGGCTACGGACTCGACCTCGATTTCCTCGACCGGGCCCGCGGCCACGCCAAGGAGTCCGGCGCGCTGGTCGAGGAACGGCACGACATGGCCGACCTGCCGGAGGCCGACATCGTCTACACCACGCGCTGGCAGACGACCGGCACGACCAAGTACGACCCGGACTGGCGGCGCGTCTTCGCCCCGTTCCAGGTGGACGCCGCCGTGCTGGCGGCCTGCCCCGGCGCCGTCTTCATGCACGACCTGCCCGCGCACCGCGGCGACGAGGTGACCGGCGAGGTCCTGGACGGCCCCGCGAGCATCGCGTTCGAACAGGCCGAGAACAAGTACCACAGCGCCCGCGCCGTCCTGGAGTGGTGCCTCGGCGGCATCCCGGCAGAGCCGGCCTGACGACCGGCCGGCCGCCGGCCCGGCGCACATTTCCCAGGGAGGTAGCACAGCAATGTCCGACACCATACGCATGCCCGGCGACGGGTGGCGCCTGTGGACGCACTTCGCACTCCGCGGACCCGGCTTCCCCGCCGCGGGGGTACTCCGGCTGGCCCCGGAGGGCCTGGCCTCGGCCGCGGACAAGTTCGCCCCCGGGGAGGTGCCGGCGGGGGCGGACTGGGAGGCGTTCGAGGAGGCCTTCGCCGCCGCCGCGGTGCGGACCGCGCGCGCCCTCCAGGAGATCGCCGCCTCGGCGCCGTTCCGGGCCGCGGTCGCCTGGCAGAACCGCGCGGTGCTCCGCACCGGCATCAAGCCGTTCCTCGACTGGACGCCGTCCGCGGAGAGCCGCACCAGCATGCCCCGCCAGCGCGAGGAGCTGGTCGCCCACTACTGGCAGCGGTTCTGCGTCAAGAACGACACCATCGGGTTCTTCGGCCCGGTCGGCTGGGGCACCTTCGACACCCACCGGCGCGGCGTCGAGGTGGACCCCGGCACCGGCTTGGTCGCCGAGTCCCGGGTCTACTTCTCAAGCTGGTCGATGGACGCCCTAGCGAAGGCCATCGACCGTGACCCGCGGGTGCGCTGGTGGACACCGCCGCGCCAGGTCCCGTTCGTCCGGGTGACCGACGGCACGGTGCGCCTGCCCGGCCGCCCCCCGCAGCCGGTCCCCGAACCCGCCCTCACCGTCCTGCGCCTGTGCGACGGGCGCCGGACCCCCGCCGAGATCACCGACCTGGCCGCCCGGGAGCTGGGCCGGGACCTGCCGGCCGGTGAGGTGACCGAGGCCCTGGAACGGCTGGTCTCCCACCGCCTGATCGGCTGGAAGCTCGACGTGCCCGCCGGGACCTACCCCGAGCGGGAACTGCGCACCCTCCTGGAACGCATCGGCGACCCGGCGGTACGGGAGCCCGCCCTGGCCAAGCTGGCGGTGCTGGAGACCGGCCGCGACCGGGTCGAGCGGGCCGGCACCGACCCCGAGGAGCTGACCGCCGCGCTCGCCGCCCTGGAGGCCGGCTTCGCCGAGATCACCGAGGTCTCGGCGGTCCGCGAGAAGGGGGCCCGGACCGCACCCAACCGCGCCCTCGTGTACTCCGACTGCCGCCGGTCCGCCACGGCGACCGTGGGCACCGCCGTCCTGGAGCAGCTCGCGCCGCTGGAGCTGTGCCTGACCGCCGCCCGCTGGATGACCGACCGGTACGCCGAGGCCGTCGGCGCGCGCATCCGCGAGGCCTACCTCCGGCTGCGGGAGCGGGACGAGCGGGTCGACCTCGGCTCGCTCTGGTTCGCCTGCCTGCCCGCCCCGCACCCGGAGTCCTTCACCGACATCGAGCGCATCCAGGCCGAGCTGCGCGAGCGCTGGGCGCGGATCATCGACGCCCCGGCCGGCGCCAGGCGGGTCTCGCTCTCCAGCGCCGCCATCGCCGACCAGGTTCGCGAGGCGTTCCCCGCGGGCGGGCGCGGCTGGTCGCTCAGCCGGTACGTCAGCCCCGACCTCATGATCATCGCCGAGGACCTGGGCGCCGTCGAACGCGGCGAGTTCCAGCTCGTCATCGGCGAGCTGCACGTCGCGATGAACACCATCGGCCAGTCGCTCTTCGTCCACCAGCACCCCGACCGCGCGCAACTCATCGACGAGACCACCCGCGACTTCCCCGGCCCACGGCTGCTCCCCATGCTGCCCAAGGAGCTTCCGCTGAAGTGGTCCGCCCGCAGCCGGCAGGCGTTGGAACGCCCGGAGGACCACTACGTCGCACTCAGCGACCACAGTGCCGATCCGCACCGCCCACGTACGGTCCGCTCCGGCGACGTGCGGGTGGAGGAGCGCGCGGGCCGGCTGTCGGCCGTGCTGCCCGACGGCTCGGTCTTCGACCTGCTCGACGTGTTCTGCCACGCGCTCACCAACCGTGTGATGGACCGCTTCACCCTGCGCCCGGACGGCGACCACTCGCCCCGGATCACCATCGACTCCACCGTCGTCGCCCGGGAGACCTGGCGGTTCGCCGGTTCCGCGCTGGCCTTCGCCGACGACAAGAGCGAGGCCCGGCGGTTCGTCCGGGCCCGGCAGTGGCGGGACACCCACGAACTGCCCCGCTTCGTCTTCGTCGTCTCCCCCACCGAACCACGCCCGTTCTTCGTCGACTTCGACAGCCCCGTCTACGTCAACATCCTCGCCAAGGCCGCCCGCCGCCTCGCCCGCAAGGACCCCGACGCCCGGCTCACCGTCACCGAGATGCTCCCCACCCCCGAACAGGCCTGGCTCACCGACGACCGGGGACGGCGCTACACCTCCGAACTACGCCTCGTCGCCGTCGACCGGAGCACCGCCCCCGGGGAGCCGGCATGACCGCCCCCGCACGGACGAGCTTCGTCGAGGACATCCGCGCGCATGCCGACCGCGCACCGCACTCCCCCGCCCTGCTGACCGCCGACGGCCCGACGTGCTACGGCGAACTCGCCGCCCGGATCGACCGGCTCGCCGCCCACCTCGCCGCCCACGGCGTGGGACCGGAGCGGGTCTGCGCGGTGGCCCTGCCCCCCGGCGCCGACGCCGTGGTCGCGACCGCCGCGGTCGTCCGGGCCGGCGGGGCGTTCCTCACCCTCGACACCGGCCTGCCCGACCGGCGGCTCGCCGCGCTCGCCGCCGGCGGCGGCGCGGCCCGCCTGCTCACCTCCGCCGCCCTCGCCGGCCGCCTCGGACCACTGCTCGACGCGCCCGCCGTCCTGCTGGACCGGCTCCCGGCCGACGGCCCGCCGCCGACCGCGTTCCCCGCCCCCCATCCGCGTTCGCTCGCCTACGTCAGCCACACCTCGGGCTCCACCGGCGCCCCCAATCCCGTCCTGATCGAGCACGGCGGCCTGGACAGGTACCTCCGCGCCGTCGTCCGCGACAACGCCCTCGGTCCCGGCACCGTCACCCTCCAGCTCGCCCCGCCCGGCTACGACGCGTCGATCCGGGACACCTTCGCGCCGCTCGCCGCCGGCGGGAGCGTCGTCCTGGTCGAACGGGCGCGGCTGCTCGGCGCCGAGGCCTTCGCCGACACCGTCGCCGAGTACGGCGTGGACAGCGTCCTCAGCACCACCCCCTCCTTCCTGAGCTTCCTCGCGCAGTCTCCCCGCGCGGCCGCACGACTGCGCACCCTGCGCCTGGTCTGCTCCAGCGGCGAGTCGCTGCGCCCCTTCCTCGCCGCCGGCGGTCGCGCTCTGATCGGCGGCCGGCTGGTCAACCAGTACGGGCCCAGCGAGTGCACCATGACCTCCACCCGATACGACGTGCCGGCCGTCCCCGACACCTCCGCCGACACCGTCGGCACCGCCGTCGACGGCACCGTCGTACGCCTGCTCGACCCGCGGGGGCGCGAAGTCCCGGACGGGTGGACCGGCGAGGTGCACATCGGCGGCGCGGGCGTCGCCCGCGGCTACGGCGGGCAGCCCGGCCTGACAGCCGACCGGTTCCCGCCCGATCCGTACGGACCGCCCGGCGCGCGGCTGTACCGGACCGGCGACCTGGCCCGGCGCGCCCCCGACGGCACCCTGGAGTACCTCGGCCGGGCCGACCGCCAGGTCAAGATCCGCGGCCATCGGGTGGACCCGGCCGAGATCGAGGGTGCCCTGCTCGCCCACCCCGAGGTCACCGGCGCCGTCGTGACCGCCGAGACCGACGACCGGGGCCGGACCTGGCTCGGCGCCCATGTCACCGGCCGGCTCGACGGCACCACCGACGCCCAGTTGCGCGCGCACCTGGCCCGTACCCTGCCGCCGCACATGATGCCCAGGCGGTTCACCCGGCTGGAGCGCCTGCCCGTCACGCACAGCGGCAAGGCCGACCGTCGGGCACTGCGCGCCCGCGCGCCGGAGCCCGTGTCATGACGGCCGCCGACACCCGGATCGGACCGGCCGCCGTGCCGGCCGCCGCCGACCGGATCGCCCCGCACGTCCGGCACACCCCGCTGCTGCGTCGCGACTGTCTGCCCGGACTGCTGCTCAAGGCCGAACACCTCCAGCACAGCGGGTCGTTCAAGCTCCGCGGCGCGGCCAACGCGATGCTCGCGCTCGGCGCCGACGAGGTCGTCGCCGGCTCCTCCGGCAACCACGGCATCGCGGTGGCCACGCTCGGCCGCACTCTCGGCGTCCGGGTCACCGTGGTGATGGCGGCCGGCGCGGCCGAGGCCAAGGAACGGGCCATCCGGGCGCTCGGCGGCCGGGTCGTCCGGGTGTCCGGCGGGGTGGCCGACCGCGACCGGTACGCCAAGGACCTCGCCGCCCGCACCAGGGCCGTGCTGGTGCCCTCCTCCGACCACGAACTCGTGGTGGCAGGCCAGGGCACCGTCGCTCTGGAGGTGTTCCGGGACGCCCCCGACCTCGACGCGATCTTCGTGCCGGTGGGCGGTGGCGGCCTGCTGGCCGGTGTCTGTCTCGCCGCCGCCCACCTCTCCAGCGCGGTCCGGATCATCGGCGTGGAACCCGACCGGACCCGCCGCTACGCCCGCTCGGTCGCCGCCGGCCGCCCGGTGGAACTGCCGCCCGGCGACTCGGTGGCGGACGGGCTGCGCGGTCAGCGGCCCGGCGAGGTGATCCTACCGATCGTCCGGCACCGGGTCGACGAGCTGATCGGTGTCGGTGACCGGGCCGTGCTCCGCGCGATGACCCTGCTGCACCGCGCCGGCATTCCGGCCGAGCCGAGCGGCGCCGCCGCCCTGGCCGGCGCTCTCCGGCTCGGGCTCCCCGGCCGCAGCGCCGTCGTCGTCTCCGGCGGCAACAGCGCCGTGGCCCTGGCCGCCGCCCGGTCCGCGCACGCCGGCACCGGCCGCTGACCGGCCGGTCGCTGACCGGCCGCCGGCGGACCGACCAGCCCCACGGCCCATCGCCCCATCGACCGGTCGACCCATCGACCGCGCCGCTCCGCCCCGCTCCCTCGTCCACACCCACACCACTCGAAGAAGGACAGGCCATGAACCTCATCGACACCGCCGAACTCACCGGGCTGATCACCGGCTACTACCGCGAGACGCTCGGCGACGACACCCTCGACTCCGCGAGCGACTTCTTCGAGGCGGGCGGCGACTCGCTCGCCGCCTTCCAGATCGTCGACCGTCTCCAGGAACTGCTCGACGCCGAGATCGCCGTCGCCCTGGTCTTCACCTACCCGTCCCCGGCCGAGCTGGCGGAGGTCGTCGTCGCCGACCTCTCCCTCGCTCGCGCGTCGGCCTAGGGGGCGCGGGGATGCACGAGGGATCCGTCTCTCTGAGCGGTCGCTGGCGGCTGTGGGACCAGGTCGCGGTGCGCGGCGCGGGGTTCCCGGCGGACGGGGTGCTCCGGCTCGCGCCGGAGGGCCTGGCCGCCGCCGCGGACAAGTTCGGGCCGAGGGACGCGCTGTCCGGCGCGGCCTGGAAGGCCTTCGAGGAGGAGTTCACACAGGCCGCCGTGCGGGCGGCCGCGAGCGCTCAGGAGATCGCCGCCTCCGGACCGTTCCGGGCAGCGGTCGCCTGGCAGAACCGGGGGGTGCTCGACTCGGCGATCCGGCCGTTCCTCAACTGGTCACCGGCGGCCGGGGGCCGGACGTTCAAGCAGCGTCAGCGCGAGGAACTCGTCGCGCACTACTGGCAGCGGTTCTGCGTCAAGAACGACACCATCGGCTTCTTCGGACCGGTCGGCTGGGGCACCTTGGCCCCCTCCCGGCCCGGCATGACCGTCGAGCCGGGCACGGGACTGACCGCGTCCTCGGAGGTCTTCTGGTCCAGTTGGTCGGTCGACGCCCTGGCCCGGGAGATCGACGCCGACCCGGCGGTGCACGCCTGGACGGCACCCCGCCGGGTGCCGTACGTACGGTTGGAGGAGAACGCCGTACGGACCCCCGCCAGGCCGCCGCACCCGGTGCCGCCGGAGACGCTCCGGGTGCTGCGCCTGTGCGACGGCACCCGTTCCGTCCCGGCCCTCCAGGAGGAGGTCGGCCCGGGAACGGACGTGGCCGCCCTGCTCGACGAACTGGTCCGACGGCGCTGGATCACCTGGCGGCTCGACGTACCCGCCGACATCCGGCCCGACCGCCGGCTGCGCACCTGCCTGGAGCGGATCGGCGAGCCGGCCCTGCGCGCCGCCGCCCTCGCCCGGCTGGACGAACTGCAGGGCGCGGTCGAGGCCGTCCGGGCGGCAGCCGAGGATCCCGAGCGCCTGGTCGCGGCTCTCACCGGCGTCGAGGAGATGTTCCGACAGGTGACCGACGCGGCCGCCAAACGCGAGAAGAGCACCACCACGGCCCCCGGCCGTGCCGTGGTCTACTCGGACAGCCGCCGCGCCGCCCGGGTGACGCTCGGCAGCCACGTGCTGGCCGCGCTCGCCCCGCTCGACCTGCTGATGTCCGCAACCGCCTGGCTCGCCTCCGCCCTGGCCGCCCGCGTGGCGGAGCGCGTCACCGAGGTGTACGAGCGGCTGCGCGCCGGCACCGGGCCCGGACGGCCGGTGGACCTCGCCGCCTTCTGGTTCGCCTGCATGCCGGTCCTCCACGGGGCCGCGGTCTGCGACGCCGCCGAACTCCAGGCGGAGTTCGAGCGCCGCTGGCAGCGGATCCTTCCGGCGTCGCAGGGGTTGCGCCGGGTCACGGTCGTCGGCGCGGACATCGCCGACCGGGTGGCGGAGGTCTTCGGGCCGGCCACCGCGCCGGGCTGGACCGCGGCGCGGTACGTCAGCCCGGATGTGATGATCGCCGCGGAGGACGCCGCCGCCGTGGAGCGCGGCGAGTTCCACCTCACCCTCGGCGAACTCCACCTGGCCGCCAACACGCTGGGGAACGAACTGTTCGTCAACCAGCATCCCGATCCCCGGGAACTCTTCGACCGGACCGACCGGGACCACCCGGCGCCACGGCTGATGCCGCTGCTGCCGAAGGAGCACAAGTCCCGGCTGTCCGCCCGGATCCGGCACGCGCTGGTACGGCCGGAGGACTACCAGGTCGCCCTCCTCGACAACACGGCGGACCCGTACCGCGACCGGACCGTGCCGAGCGCCGACGCCGTGGTGGAACACCGCGACGACCGGCTCTGCGTGGTACTGCCCGACGGCGCGGTGTTCCCGGTGATCGAGGTCTTCGCCCATGTGCTGACCACGCTGGTGACGGACCGGTTCCGGCTCCTGCCGGAGGCCGACCACTCCCCCCGGGTCACCATCGACCGGATGACGGTGGCCCGGGAGACCTGGCGGTTCGCCGGTTCCGCGCTGGCCTTCGCCGACGACAAGAGCGAGGCCCGGCGGTTCGTCCGGGCCCGGCAGTGGCGGGACACCCACGAACTGCCCCGCTTCGTCTTCGTCGTCTCCCCCACCGAACCACGCCCGTTCTTCGTCGACTTCGACAGCCCCGTCTACGTCAACATCCTCGCCAAGGCCGCCCGCCGCCTCGCCCGCAAGGACCCCGACGCCCGGCTCACCGTCACCGAGATGCTCCCCACCCCCGAACAGGCCTGGCTCACCGACGACCGGGGACGGCGCTACACCTCCGAACTACGCCTCGTCGCCGTCACCGACTGAACCTCCCGACCGACCCGCGCTCCCGAGCCAGGGTCCACCGCGCACCGCCGAACCGGGCCGGGCTCCGCATCAGGAGCCCGGCCCGCGCTCGCGTGCGGTGCCGGCCCGGCGGTCCGGTGGACGCGACGAGTCGTGCCGTGCGGGCGCGGACGGCAGGTGACCAGCGCCGCGACCCGGGCGCCGGCCGCGGCGAGGCACCGGGCCCGGCGAAGACAGCGCGGGCGTCGCGGACGAACGCCTCCGGCGGCTCCGGCGGCTCGGGCGCGAGGGGATGGCGTGGCGCTCCGGCTCGGTCCAGCGGGCGGCGCTGTGGTCCCGCTCGGCGAACCGTCGGACGACGACATCGGTGGGCGGGGCAGCGGCCACACCGGTCGGGACGGTACCGCGCTCCCTCAGGACCGGGACGCTCGCATCGTGGCCCGCCTCGCGGTGCGGGCCCTCGCCGTCCGCTCGGGCTCGGCTTCCCACCGGCCGGCCGCACCGGCCCGCCGACCGCGGCGCCCGCTCCGCACCGCCCATCCGCTGAGACGGGGCCACCCGCCAGGCACGGCAACGCCGGGGGCGGCCGGGTCCGCGGATGCCAAGAGGGCGGGGGCGCTCCGTGCGCCCCCGCCCTCCCGGTCGTCCCGCCCGCCGGTGTCAGCCGGTGCCCTGCTCGCTCCCGCCGCCGAGGATGCCGGTGACGGCCTCGGCGAGCCGGCCGAGGTGCGGCGGCTTCATCACACCGAAGTGGTCACCGGTGATCCGGTGCAGCGTGACGTCCCCGGTCAGCTCGCGCCAGCGGGCGAGGTAGTCGGGGAACGACTGCCCGGAGGCCACCTCGTGCTTGCCGTCCGCCAGTTCGTCACTGGCGATCAGGTGCAGCCGGCCCGGGTACGGACGGTGCCGGTAGGTCAGGCACAGCTCCATGACCTCCCGCCACATCTTCGCGGAGGGCAGCCAGACCTCACCGGCGCCGTGCTCCGGCAGCACGATCCCCACCTCGGGGTCGACGTCGTCCACCAGGTGTTCGAGCAGCGCCAGGGCCTCCGTCCGGAGCACCGAGGTGTCCTGCCCGGGCGGCGCGGCGGCCAGCTCCTCCAGTTTCGCCACGCAGCTCTCGATCAGCCGGAACTCCTGCCACAGTTCGTGCCGCTCGTGGTTGTCCAGCCCGGGGTCGAGCAGGATGAAGGTGACCTCCTCGCCCTCGGCGGTGAGCCGGTGCGCCAGCTCGCTGGCGATGCCGCTGCCGCCGCACCAGCCGAACAGCCGGTACGGGCCGTGCGGTGCCTCGGCCCGCAGCTCGGCCAGGTAGCGCTCCGCCATCCGCTCCGTCGAGGGGACGGGGCCGTGCTCGGCCTGCAGGCCGGGCCAGGCGAAGGCCGCGACCGGCTGGTCGGGGTGGAGGTACTTCACCAGTGGGCGGTACCAGTGGGCACTGCCGCCGCCGGGGTGCACGCAGAACAGCGGCGGCCGGGTGCCCTCGCGCCGCAGCCAGACCAGCGACTCGGCCGCCGGTGCGCCGGCCTCGGCGGCCCCGGCGAGCCCGGCGAGCCCGGCCACGGTGGGGTGCTCCAGGAACGAACGGACGGTCAGCTCGATGCCGTGCCGCTCGCGCAGCAGGGCGGTGATCCGCAGCACGGCCAGCGAGTGCCCGCCGAGGACGTGGAAGTCGTCGTCGACACCGACCCGCTCCACACCGAGCACCTCGGCCCAGACCTCGGCCACGGCCCGCTCGGCGGGCGTGCGCGGGGCGGTGAAGGCCGATGTCACGGCCGGCCCGGCGGGCTCGGGCAGCGCGGCGCGGTCGATCTTCCCGTTGGCGGTGAGCGGAAGGGCGGGCAGCTCCACCCAGGCACCGGGCACCAGGTGGTCGGGCACCCGCCGCCGGAGCTGCTCGCGCAGCGCCGCGACGTCCAGCGGACCGTGCCCGGGTTCGAGGACGACATAGCCGGCCAGCCGCTTGTGGCCGTCCGGCCCGGGGTGCACGCCGGCCGCCGCCGCCCGGACGGACGGGAGGCCGCCGAGCGCGGCCTCGACCTCGGCGAGCTCGACCCGGTGGCCGCGGATCTTGACCTGGCCGTCGCGCCGGCCGATGAAGGACAGCGTCCCGTCGGGGGCGCGGCGGATGATGTCCCCGGTGCGGTACAGGCGCGCCCCGGGGACGGTCCCGGAGGGATCCGGCACGAAGCGGTCCGCGGTCAGATCGGGGCGGCCCAGGTAGCCGCGGGCGAGTCCGGGGCCGCCGACCAGGAGTTCGCCGGGCACCCCGAACGGCACCGGGCCGAGGTCCTCGTCGACCACCAGCACCCGGGTGTCGGTGATCGGCGTGCCGATCGGCACGCCGCGGTCGGCGTCGGCCTCGGTCACCCCCGCGCAGCGCGGTGCTGAAGGTGGTGCACTCCGTGGGGCCGTAGCCGTTGGTCAGCGCCACGCCGTGCGCCAGGGCGGTGCGCACGTGCGCGGGCGAGAGCGCGTCGCCGCCGGCGAGCACCTGCCGTACGTCGGCCAGGAGCTCCGGGCGGGTCTCCACCATGTGCTGGAACAGGCCGGCGGTGAGCCAGAGCATCGTCACTCCGTGCCGGTGGACCACCTCGGCCAGTTCGTCGGCCGTGGTCGCCCCGGGCGGGCAGACGGCGAGCCGGGCGCCGTTGGCCAGCGCGCCCCCCACACCTCCAGCGTGGACGCGTCGAAGGCGAGCGGCGCGTGCAGCAGCAGCACCTGGTCCGGGTCGAGGTCGGCGTAGTTCGGGTCGTGCACCAGCCGGACGATCCCTCGGTGCGTGACCTGGACGCCTTTGGGCCGGCCGGTGGAGCCCGAGGTGTAGGTGACGTACGCCAGGTTGTCGGGGTGCGTGCCCGCCTCGACGGGGGTCTCGGGCAGCCCGTCCAGGACGGCCGATCCGGCGTCCAGGGGGATGCCGCGGATGCCGGCGAACCCGGCCAGGCGGGTGGTGTCCTGCGGGCGGCAGAGGACCACCTCGGCCCGGACGTCGTCGAGGACGTAGCCGATGCGCGCGTCCGGGTAGGCGGGGTCGAGGGGCACGTAGTAGCCGCCGGCCTTGAGGACGGCGAGCATGGCCAGCACCGCCTCGATGCCGCGGTCCAGGCAGAGCGCGACCGGCTTCTCCGGGCCGACGCCGAGCCCGCGCAGCAGGTGGGCTAGCTGGTTGGAACGGGCGTCGAGTTCCCGGTAGGTCAGGCGCCGCTGCCCGTCCTCCAGTGCGGTCGCCTCGGGGCGGCCGCGGGCGGCGATCAGCTCGGGCACGCAGACCTCGGGCAGCGGCCGGGTGACGGCGGGGGTTCCGCCCGCCTGCTCCAGGCCGGGCGCGCGGAAGCTGCGCGGGTCCGCGTCGGCGTCGTCGGCCATCGCGGTGAGGACGCCGAGGAAGGCCTCGCCGATCGCCGCGAGCCGCTGCCGGTCGGCCCAGCCGGGCCGGCAGGTCATCCGCAGTTCGCCGGGGAAGGTCCACACGTCGAAGGTGAACTCGTTCGGGCTGTGGTCGTCGACCGTGCCGATGTCCGCGCGCTGCTCGTCGAGCACGTGGAAGTCCAGGTAGGCGAAGACCACCTCGACGAGCGGTTCGCCGTCGCCCCATGCGCGCTGCATCGCGGGCAGCGGGTAGCGCCTGTGCGGCCACAGGGCCAGTTCCTCGGCGAACACCGACCGCACCAGCTCGCGCCAGCTCGGCGCCCGCAGGTCGACGGCGAACGGCACCGTGTTGAGGTACATGCCGCGCACCCGGTCGCCGCCCGGCAGTTCGGGGCGGCCGTTGGTGACGGCGCCGGCGAAGAACCGGTGCTGGCCGCTGATCAGGCCGAGTACCTTCAGGTGGGCGGTGTACAGGACGCTCTTGAGCGAGGTCTGCGTGTCGGCGGCGAGCCGGCGCAGCCGCGGCTCCAGGTCCGCCCAGGGCAGCCGCACCTCGGGGGCCGGCACGTCCGCCCCGGCCGAGGCGCAGTCGGCGGGCAGCCGGAGCCGCTCGTGGCCGGTGATCCGCTCCCGCCAGAACTCCCGGTCCGCCGGTGAGGCCAGGGCTCGCTTCTCCAGGTGGACGAAGTCGGCGTAGCGGACCCGCGGCGGGGCCGCGGACGGGGTCGCGGTGCCCCGGGACAGCTCGCGGTAGGCCGCTCGCAGTTCGCCGATGACCGAGTGGTGGCTCCAGCCGTCCAGGATGGCGTGGCACTCGACGTGCGTCAGCAGCCACTCCCGGTCGCCGGTCAGGTGGGCGTGGTAGCGCAGCAGCGGGGCGCGGCCGACGTCGAACGGGGTGCGCTGGGCCTCGGCGCGGAAGTCCCGCACCCGCGTCTGCTGCTCCTCGGGCGGCAGGCCGCGCAGGTCGGTGACGCCGAGTTCCACCTCCAGGCCGTCCGCGGGGTGCACGAACTGGAGCGGTTCGGAGTACCCGGAGAGGTCGAAGGAGGTGCGCAGGATCTCGTGCCGTTCGATCAGCAGGCGTACCGCGCCGGTGAGGGCCTCGGCGGAGAACGGGCCGTCGTCCACGATCTGGAAGGTGCTGACGTTCTGGTAGGTGTTGCGCTCGGGGTCGGCGAGCATCTCGTAGACCATGCCCACCTGGACCTGGCCCATGGGGTAGGCGTCCACCAGCCCCTCGGGGAGCCGGTCCCGGTCGCCCGGGGCCAGCAGCTCGAACGGGCGGACCAGGGCGGTCTCCTGCGGCTCGGCCGCCGGCCGGGCGGCGGCCACCGGGGCCAGTTCGGCGACGGTCTGCCGGGCCAGGACGTCCTGCACGGAGACGGCCAGCCCCTGGTCGCGCAGTGCCCCGACGGCCCGGATGGCGCGCATGGAGTCGCCGCCGAGCTGGAAGAAGCCGTCGTGCACCCCGACCTTGTCGACGCCGAGGGCCGTGGCGAAGGTGTCCGCGAGGGTCCGCTCGATCGCCGTGCGCGGGGCGACGAACGCGCCGACCAGGTCGGAGCGTGCCCGGTCGGGCGCGGGCAGCGCCTTGCGGTCGGTCTTGCCGCTGGGTGTCAGGGGCAGCGTCTCCAGCCGGGTCCAGTGCACGGGCCGCATGTGCTCGGGCAGCCGCCCGCGCAGGTGCTCGCGGGCCGCCTCGACGTCGGCCGTGGGCGGCACCAGGTACCCCACGAGCTGGTCGTCGTGCACGGCGACGGCCGCGGCCGCGACGCCGGGGGCCTGAGCCAGCACCGCCTCGATCTCGCCGAGTTCGACCCGTTGGCCGCGGAGCTTCACCTGGTGGTCGAGCCGGCCGAGGTACTCGATCGCGCCGTCGGCGCGGTACCGGGCCAGGTCGCCGGTGCGGTACAGCCGCCCGCCGGGCTCGGTGGCGAAGGGGTCGGGCACGAAGCGGTCGGCGGTGAGCAGCGGCTGGTTCAGGTAGCCGCGGGCGAGCTGGACGCCGCCGAGCAGGAGTTCGCCGGGCACGCCGATCGGCACCGGCCGCTGGGAGGCGTCCAGGATGTAGGTGCGGGTGTTGGCGATCGGGCGGCCGATGGTGACGGGCAGGCCCGGCTCGCACCGGGTCGCGGTGACGTCCACCGCGGCCTCGGTCGGCCCGTACAGGTTGTGCAGCTCGCAGCCGATCCGCTCGTGCACGGCGGTGACCAGGTCGGCGGGCAGCGCCTCGCCGCTGCACATCATGCGGCGCAGCGAGGGCAGGGCGGGCAGCGGCTCGGCGAGGAAGGCCCGCAGCATCGACGGCACGAAGTGGACGGTGGTGATCGCCTCGGTGCCGATCAGCCCGGCCAGGTAGGCCGGGTCGCGGTGGCCGCCGGGGCGGGCGAGCACCAGTGTCGCGCCGGTGATCAGCGGCCAGAAGAACTCCCACACCGAGACGTCGAAGCTGTAGGGCGTCTTCTGCAGCACCCGGTCGTCGGCGTCGAGCCCGTAGGCCTCCTGCATCCAGTGCAGCCGGTTGACGATGGCCCGGTGCTCGATCAGCACGCCCTTGGGGCGGCCGGTGGAGCCCGATGTGTAGATCAGGTACGCCGGGTGTTCGGGGGCCGCCGCTACGAGCGGGTCGTCGGGCCGGCCGCGGGGGATCTCGCCGGTGATGTCGACCAGGTGCGGTGTGCGGTCGCGCACCAGGGGGGCGAGCCCGGGGTCGGTGATCACGGCGCGGGCGCCGGAGTCCGCCAGCATGAAGGCGAGCCGGTCGGCCGGGTAGTCCGGGTCGAGCGGCAGGTAGGCGCCGCCGGCCCTGAGCACCGCCAGCAGCGCCACCACGAGGTCGGTGCCCCTGTGCAGGCAGACGCCGACCACGGACTCGGGTCCGACGCCGAGGGTCCGCAGGTGGTGGGCGAGCAGGTCGGCCCGTTCGGCCAGCTCCCGGTAGCTGAGACCGACGCCCTCGTATCGGACCGCTTCGGCGTCGGGGGTGCGGGCTGCTTGGGTCTCGAACAGCTTCGGGAGGGTGCCGGCCGGGTAGCGCCGGCCGGTCGCGTTCCAGCCGATGAGCTGGCGGTCGCGCTCCGCCGCGGGCAGGATCTCCAGCTCGTCCACCGGGGTGTCGGGCGAGGCGGCCGCACTCTCCAGCAGGCGGGCGAACTGGGCGGCGAACCGCTCGGCCGTCGCCCGGTCGAACAACGCCGAGGCGTAGTTGACGCCGCCGGCCAGCGAGCCGTCCGGCTGCTCGGCGAGGCCCACGGTGAGGTCGAACTTCGCGGTGCTCTCACCGACCGGCAGCCGCTCGGCCGTCAGGGCGCCCATCGCCGCCGGCTCCGGCGAGCCGGCCGCGTCCTGCCACAGCAGCATGGAGGAGAACAGCGGTGTGCGGGACGGGTCCCGCTCCGGTGCCAGCGCCTCGACCAACCGCTCGAAGGGCGTCTCCTGGTGGGCGTAGGCGTCGAGCGCGCTCTCGCGGACCTGCCGCAGCAGGTCCGCGAACGACGGCGCCCCGGACAGGTCGACCCGCAGCACCAGCGTGTTGAGGAAGAGGCCGACCATGTCCTGGAGCTGCGCCCGGTCCCGGCCGGCCACCGGGAAGCCCACGGCCACGTCGCGCTGCCCGCTCCAGCGGCCGAGCAGGACGGCTTGCGCGGCCAGCAGGGCCATGAACGGGGTGGCGCCGTGCTGCCGGGCGAGCGCCGTCAGCCGGCGGGCGGTGCCGGTCGGCACGGCGAGCGGCGCCAGCCGGCCCGCCGAGTCACGCACGGCGGGGCGGGGCCGGTCGGTGGGCAGCTCCAGGGGTGGCAGCCCGGCCAGCCGCTCGCACCAGTGGTCGAGTTGGCGGCTCAGCGCCGCACCGGAGAGCCGTTCGCGCTGCCACAGCGCGAAGTCGGCGTACTGCACCGGCGGTTTTGGTGAGCGGGTCGCCCGCCCGGCGACCGCGTCCTCGTAGTGCTCCGCGAGCTCGCGGACCAGGATGTCCTCGGACCGTCCGTCGCAGGCGATGTGGTGGACGGTCAGCAGGACGACGTGTTCCTCCGGTGACAGCCGGGCCAGCACGGCGGAGAACACCGGGCCCTCGGCGAGGTCGACCGGCCGGCGCGCGCCGGTGGCCAGGGCGGCGATCCGGGCATCCGCGGTCGCCCGGTCGAGTGTGCCGAGGTCCTCCTCGTCGAGGGGGACGCTCCCCGGCCCGTCGACGACCTGCACGGGTTCGCCGTCGACGACCGGGTAGCGGGTGCGCAGCACCTCGTGCCGGTGGAGGATTCCGTCCAGCGCGGTGCGCAGCGCGGCCCGGTCGAGGGGGCCGCGCAGCCGCAGCGCCGCGGTCATCAGGTACTCGGTGCCGCCGGGCTGGAGCCGGTCGAGGATCCACAGGCGGCGCTGGGCGAAGGAGAGCGGGAGCGGGCCGCCGCGCGGCGCGCGGGCGATGCCCTGCGCCGGGGCGGGGGCCACCCGCCCGGCGAGGCGCCGGCGAAGCAGCTCCTGCCGCATTTGCGCACGGTCCCTGGTGTCGGTCATCGGAGGCCTTCCTCGGCGAGCAGACCCGCCACTTCGTGGTCGGTGAGCGCGGTGATCTCGGCCTCCACGGCCTCGGACACCGCCTCGGAGAGCCGGGCCACGGTGGTGGCCTCGAACAGCAGGCGCAGCGGCAGCTCGACGGCGAACGTCTCGCGGAGCCGGGCCAGCACCCGGGTGGCCAGCAGCGAGTGCCCGCCCAGGGCGAAGAAGTCGTCCTGGACGCCGATCCGCTCCACGCCCAGAACCTCGGACCAGATCGCGGCGACGGCCTCCTCGGCGGGGTCGCGCGGGGCCACGTGGTCGCGGGCGCCGCCGGCCAGGGCGGTCGAGGCGTCCGGCAGGGCCTTGCGGTCGATCTTCTTGCTGGCCGTCAGCGGGAACGCGTCGAGCGGCACCCACGCCGAGGGGATCATGTACTCGGGCAGGAGGGCGCGAAGGTGTCCGCGCAGTTCGGCCACGTCGGGCATGGGGCTGCCGGGACGCGCCACCAGGTAGGCGGCGAGCCGGCGTTCGCCGGGGGCCGTCTGCGGGGCGGTGACCACCGCCTCCTGGAGGGCGGGGTGCCGGGCGAGGGCCGCCTCGATCTCGCCGAGTTCGATGCGCAGGCCGCGGACCTTGACCTGGTGGTCGATCCGGCCGAGGAACTCGATGGTGCCGTCCGGCCGGTGGCGGGCCAGGTCGCCGGTGCGGTACAGGCGCCGGCCGGGCTCGGCGGCGAAGGGGTCGGGGACGAACCGCTCGGCGGTGAGGTCCGGCCGGCGGTGGTAGCCGCGGGCCAGCCGGACGCCGCCGAGGTACAGCTCGCCGGGCACGCCGACCGGGACGGGCCGCAGGTCCGCGTCCAGGATGTGGGCCCGGGTGCCGGGTACGGGCCGGCCGAGCGGCAGGGCGCCGTCCGCGTCCCCCTCCGCGGGTGCCTGCGGGACGGGGTGCAGCAGGCAGGTGACGGTGGCCTCGGTCGGCCCGTAGTTGCACAGGAAGCGGGCGGGCAGGCCGGTCTCCGCCCAGCGCCGCGCGTCCAGGCCGGTGACCACGTCGCTGCCGACGTTCATCAGCTTCAGCGAGTGCAGCAGGTGCAGGTCGGGCGACTCCAGGACGGCCCGGTAGTAGGAGGGGGTGATCTCCAGGACGGTGACGCCGTGCTCGGCGAGCCGGGCGGGCAGTTCGGCCGGGGTCCAGAACACCGGGTCGGCGACCACGACGGTGGCGCCGGCCACCAGGGTCGCCGCGATCTGGTCCATCGCCACGTCGAAGGTGAGTGCGGACAGCAGTGCCACCCGTTCGCCGGGGACGATCCCGTACGCGTCGGCGATCACCCGGCAGTGGTGGGCGTACGAGCGGTGCTCGATCATGACGCCCTTGGGGCGGCCGGTCGAGCCGGAGGTGTAGATGACGTAGGCGAGGTTCTCCGGCCGGGGCGGGACGGGTTCCGGGCCGCCGGGTGCGGTGCCGGGTTCGTCCCGGGCGTCGGCGTAGGCGTCGGCGTCGGCGTCGGCCAGGACGATCCGGTGGGCGCCGGTCAGCCGGCCGGTGAACGCGCGGGTGGTGACGACGAGTTCCGGGCCGGCGTCGGTGAGCATGAGGTCCAGCCGCTCCGCGGGGTGCTGCGGGTCGAACGGCACGTACACGCCGCCGGCCTTCAGCACGGCGAGCAGCACCACCACCGCCTCCACGCCGCGTTCCAGGCAGGAGCCGACGACTGTCTCGGCGGTGACGCCGAGGGAGCGCAGGCGGGCGGCGAACCGGTCGGCGCGCGCGTCGAGTTCTGCGTAGCTGACCTGCTGGTCGCCGAAGATCACGGCGATGGCGTCCGGGGCCCGCCGGACCTGCCGGGCGAAGAGTTCCGGCACGCACAGCCCGTGTTCCTCGACCGGGTCCAGCAGGGCGGTCCGCCCGGACTGCGGGTCGGCCCAGGCGGTGAGGGCGCGGTGCCGCTCGTCCTCGGTGAGCATGTCCAGTTCGCTGATCCGCGCGCCGGGTGCGGCCGTGACGCTGCCGATCAGGGTCAGGTAGTGGCCCGCCAACCGCTCGACGGTCTCCCGGTCGAAGAGCGCGGTCGCGTACTCGAACCAGCAGTACATGCGCCCGCCGCGCTCCTTGACGGTCACGGTGAGGTCGAACTTGGCGATCTCCAGTCCGGCGCGGACCGGCTCCACGGCGACCGCGCCGAGCCGGTCGGGGACGCCTGCCAGGTGCTGGTGCTCGAACATGATCTGGAACAGCGGGTTGCGGGACAGGTCCCGCTCCGGCCGCAGCGCGTCGACGAGGTGCTCGAACGGCACGTCCTGGTGGGCGAAGGCGTCGAGCACCGTGCCGCGGACCTGTTGCAGCAGCTCCGTGAAGGCCGGGTTGCCGCCGAGGTCGCTGCGGATCACGAGGTTGTTGGTGAAGAACCCGACCATGTCCTCCGTCTCCTGGCGGGTGCGCCCGGCGACCGGGGTCCCCACCGCGAGGTCGTCGCGGCCGGTCCAGCGCCGCAGCAGCACCTGGAACGCGGCGAGCATCACCATGAACGGGGTCGCGCCGTGCCGGCCGGCCAGTTCGGTGACGGCCCGGCCGATCTCCGGCGCCACCTCGACGACGACGTTGCCGCCGCGGGCGTCGCGGACCGCCGAGCGGACCCGGTCGGTGGGCAGCTCGACGGGGGTGAGGCCGTCCAGGCGGTCGCGCCAGTAGGCGAGCTGGTGGTCCAGCCGGCCGGCCCGCTGCTGCTCGCGCTGCCACACCGCGAAGTCCGCGTAGTGGACCGGCTGCGGGGCGTGCGGCGACGGCTCGCCCGCGGCGAAGGCCCGGTAGGAGAGGTCCAGGTCGCGCAGGTAGACGTTGGTCGACCAGGCGTCGAAGGCGATGTGGTGCAGGGTCAGGACGAGGAGGTGGTCCTCGGGGGCGGTGCGGATCAGGGTGGCCCGCAGCGGATGGCCGTCCGCGAGGTCGAACGGCCGGCGGGCCAGCTCCTCGACCAGGCCCCGGGCCCGGGTCTCGGCGTCGGGGGCGCCCGCCAGGTCGGTCAGGGTGAAGGCCACCGGGCCGGCCGGGTCGACGACCTGGACGGGCTCGCCGCCCTCGGAGCGGTACCTGGTCCGCAGTACCTCGTGCCGTTCGGACAGCGCGTCCAGCGCGTGGCGCAGCGCCACGGTGTCGAGCGGTCCGGCCAGCCGCAGCGCCAGCGGTACGACGTACTCGTGGGTACCGGGCTCCAACTGGTCGAGGAACCACATCCGCTGCTGGCCGAAGGAGAGCGGCAGCGGGCGGTCCCGGCCCGCGGGCCGGACGGCGTCCGGATCGGTGTCCGGGGCGGGTTCCGAGCCGGCGCCGGCCTCGGTGACCCGGGCGGCCAGCGCGGCGACGGTCCGCGCGTGGAACAGCTCGCCGACGGTCAGTTCGACACCGAAGGCGCGCCGCAGCCGCAGCACGAGCTTGATCGCGAGCAGGGAGTAGCCGCCGAGCAGGAAGAAGTCGTCCTCCACGCCCACCTGTTCGACGCCGAGGACGTCGGCCATCAGCTCGGCGACGGTCCGCTCGGCGTCGGTGCGCGGGGCCTCCGGAACGGCCGCGGCGGGCCGCTCGGGTCCGGCGGCGTCCGGCAGCCGGCGGCGGTCCACCTTTCCGTTCGGTGTCAGCGGCAGCTCGGCGAGCTGGACGAAGGCGGACGGCAGCATCGCCTCCGGCAGCGTGGCAGCCAGGTGGACGCGCAGCGCCTCCGGATCGATCCGCTCGCCCGCGACGGGCACCGCGTACGCGGTCAGCCGCGCGTCGCCGGCGTCGGACCGGTGCGCGGCCACCACGGCGGCGGCCACCGACGGGTGGGCCGCCAGCAGGACCTCGATCTCGCCGGGCTCGATCCGCACTCCGCCGATCTTGACCTGGTCGTCGACGCGTCCGACGTACTCCAGCGCGCCGTCCGCGCGGCGCCGCACCAGGTCTCCGGTGCGGTAGCGGCGCGCGCCGGGCACGGTCGCGTCCGGGTCGGGGACGAACCGGTCCGCGGTGAGGTCGCCCCGGCCGGCGTACCCGCGGGCGAGCCCGATGCCGCCGACGTACAGCTCACCGGTCACCCCGACGGGCACCTGCCGGTCCTCGGCGTCCACCACGTAGGTGCGTACGTTGGGCAGCGGCAGGCCGATCGGTACCAGGTCGCCGGGCTCGTCCTCGTCGAAGCGCCAGGCGGTGGCGTCCACGGCGCACTCGGTGGGGCCGTAGGTGTTGACCACCTCGGCGTCGAGCGTGCGGCGCAGTCGGGCGGACAGTTCGGCGGGCAGCGGCTCGCCCGCCGAGCAGACGAGGCGCAGCGAGGCGCAGTCGGCCAGGGCCGGCTCGTCCAGCAGCAGGCGCAGCATCGAGGGCACGCCCTGCAGCACGGTGACCCGGTGGTCCGCCACGGCGCGGACCATCACCGCCGGGTCGCGGTGGGCGTCCCGCGGGCCTGTCACCACTGTGGCGCCGCACATCAGCGGGGAGAGGAACTCCCACAGGGCGGCGTCGAAACCGATGGTGGTCTTCTGCAGCACCCGGTCGCCGGGGCCCAGGCCGAAGCGCTCCACCGGCCAGAGCACGCGGTTGCGGATCGCGGCTTCCGGTACGACGACGCCCTTGGGCGAGCCCGTCGAACCGGAGGTGTACATCACGTACGTGGCCTCCGTACCGACCGCGCCCACCGGTTCGAGGGCCGGCGCCCCCTCGTACTCCTCCGGCCGGACGGCGTCGAGGACGAGGGTGTTCGGATGGGCCGGCAGCCGCCCGTGAAGCGCCTCCTCGGTGACCAGCAGGGCCACTTCCGCGTCGGCGACCAGGTGGGCCAGCCGCTCCGTCGGGTGTTCCGGGGCCAGCGGCACGTACACCCCGCCCGCGGTGAGCACCGCGAGGACGGTGGCGACCAGGTCGGTGCCGCGGTGCAGCGCGACGCCCACCGGGCTCTCCGGGCCGACGCCGCGCGAACGCAGCAGCCCGGCGAGACGCCGCACCCGGTCGGCGAGGTCGGCGTAGCCGGTCTCCCGCGCGCCGGACACCACGGCCACCGCGTCCGGGGTGGCCAGGGCCTGGGCGAAGAACAGTTCGGCGAGCGACTGCCGCGGGCGCTGCGTCTCGGTGCGGTTCCAGCGCGCGAAGGCCGCCCGCTCCGCGTCGGGGACGGTCTCCAGCGCGTGCACGGCGGTGTCCGGGTGCTCGGCGATGCTCGTGAGCAGCCGCAGCAGGCTCGCCGCCATCCGCTCGACCCGCGCGCGGTCGAACAGCGCGGTGGGGAAGATCAGTTGGGCCGCCATCGAGCCGTCAGGGAGTTCGGAAAGGTGCAGCGACAGGTCGAAGGCGGAGTGTTCGGTGGCCGACTCGACCTTCGCGACGTCGAGTCCGGGCAGCCGCAGCGGGCGGCGCTCGGCGTTGTGCAGCGCGAAGCCGACCTGGAAGACCGGGTTGCGGGAAGGGTCCCGCTCGGGCGCGAGGTCGGCGACCACCCAGCCGAACGGCACGTCCTGGTGTTCGTAGGCGTCCAGGGTGGTCTCCCGGACGAGCGCCAGGAGGTCGAGGAACGAGCGCCGGCCGGACAGGTCGGTCCGCAGCACCACGGTGTTGAGGAACATGCCGATCAGCGGCTCCAGCTCGACCTCGTTGCGGTCCGAGACCGACACGCCGACCGCCACGTCGGTCCGGCCGGACCAGCGCGCGAGCAGCAACTGGAACGCGGCCAGGTGCACCATGAACGGGGTCGCACCCGCGTCCCGGCCGAGCACGGCCAGCCGCTGGGCCAGCCCCGCCGGCACCGTGAACGGGACGCTGTCCCCGGCCGGGTCCCAGTGCGCCGGGCGCCGGCGGTCGGCGGGCAGCTCCAGTGGTTCCAGGCCCGCCAGCCGCTCCCGCCAGTAGCCACGCCGCTGCCCGGCCCGCCCGGGGGTGGCCGCCCAGGTGTCGCGCTGCCACTGCGCGAAGTCCGCGTACTGCACCGGTACCGGTTCGAGCGGCGACGGCCGGCCGGCCGCGAACGCGGTGCAGAGTTCGTGCAGCTCCCGGGCGAGGACGCCCCAGGACCAGCCGTCGAAGGCGATGTGGTGGACCGTCACCAGCAGGACGGCCTCGTCCTCGGCGAACCGGACCAGGGTCAGTCGCCAGGGTGCCTGCTCGCGGAGGTCGATCGGCGTGCGCAGCTCGGCCGCGTGCAGCTCGCGCAGGTGCGGCTCGCGGTCCGCGGGCGCCGCGCCGGTCAGGTCCACCCGGGCGAGCCGGACGGGACCGGGCTCGTCCACGAACTGCGCACCGGCGCCTCCCGCGGTGCCGTAGCGGGTCCGCAGAATCTCGTGCCGCGCCGAGATCTCGGTGAACGCCGCCTCCAGCACCTGCGTGTCGAGCGGGCCGCGGATCCGGAACGCCTCGCACATCAGGTACTCGGTGGAGGCGCCGGAACGGAGCTGGTCCAGGAACCAAAGCTGTTCCTGGGCGAACGAGAGCGGGTGGCCGCTGTCACCGGTGGTCATCGGACACCTCCACGGACGAGGCGGAACTCACGGCTGCCGAGTGGGTCTCGGCCATCGCCACGGCGATCCGGCGCGGCCCGGTGAACGGTTCACGGGCGTGCGCCGACAGCATGTTGTCCACGATCAGCACGTCGTCCCGCTGCCAGTCGAAGCGCCGCTGCTCGGCGCGGTAGCAGGCCCGCAGGTGCGCGACGACCTCGTCAGGGATCGGCCGGCCGTCGCCGTAGTAGGTGTTGGTCGGCAGCCGCGCGTCGTCGTACATCTCCCGCAGGGCGCCGCACACCTCCTCGGCCAGCGTGGTCACGTGGAAGAAGGTGAGGTGGTTGAACCAGACCGTCTCCCCGGTCACCGGGTGGCGGTGCACCGCCCGGCGGCGCGCGCGGGTCCGCAGGCCGTCCGCGGTCCACTCGGTCTCGACGCCGTTGCGGGCGCAGTACGCCTCGACCTCGCCGCGGTCGCCGGTGTTGAAGGCCTGCTGCCACGGCACGCCGAAGCCGTCGGAGAAGTTGCGCACCACCATCCAGCCCCGGGCGGCGAACTCCTCCCGGACGGCCGGGTCGATCGCCTCGTACACCCGGCGGGTGTCGGCGAGGGGCGTGGCGCCCAGGGTGTCCGGCGGCTGCACGCAGTGGAAGAACAGGTACAGCGGCCAGTCCGCCTGGTAGGAGTTCTCGTTGTGGAGGAAGATCTCCTCGCTCGGCGGATAGTCGGTCGAGGTGTACACCTGCCCCTTGATGGTGCTGCGCGGCGAGGACCGCTCCGCGTAGGGCAGCGGCGCGCCGGACACCGCCCGCACCGCGGCCTCGAAGCCGTCCACGCCGCCGACGTCGAAGCCGCGCAGCAGCACCGCGCCGTGTTCGAGCAGCCGGCCGCGGACGAGCGGTCGGGCGGCCGACAGGTACTCGGACAGGGGCGTACCGGGGGATTCGGCAGGCATCGTCAGCGGGAGGGCGGAGCTTGCGTCGCGCTCCCGGGCGCGCTGTCGGCCGGCGCGATCCGGATGGAGGGGTTCGCAGTCATGCGCCTCAGCGTCGCCGCCGGGCCGCCGCCGCTCCGAGAGAACAACCGGCAGTCACGTCGGCAGCGTTGGCGTCGCGGTGACTGCGCCTCCTTCTCTGCAGCCGGACCGGGCGGTTGCGGCAGGCTCTCTGGCGCCGCCACCGGTCACGTGACGTTCGTGACGCGGCAGTTCACCCGAGGGAGGGCCCGCCGTGGCCGAGGAAGACATCGACGAGCGTACGTACCGCGTCGTCCTCAACGACGAGGAGCAGTACTCCGTCTGGCTCGCCGACCGCGAACTGCCGCTCGGCTGGCACGCCGAGGGCACCGAGGGCACCCGGGCCGAATGCCTGGCCCACATCGGCACCGTCTGGACCGACATGCGACCGCTCAGCCTGCGCCGGCAGATGGAGCGGGCGGCGCGCGACTAGCGTCCGGCCCGGGCCGGACGAGGAGTGTGACAGATGACGAGCCCCGACACGCGGGCCCAGGCGGACGCGCGTCCGCCGGATCCGCCGGACGCGGCCACCGCCACCGCGGTGGTCCCGCTGCATCGCAACCGCGACTTCCTGCTGCTGTGGGGCGGCTCAGCGGTCTCCCTGCTCGGCTCGACGGCGACCACGATCGCCTACCCGCTGCTGGTCCTGGCCATCACCGGCTCGCCGTTCGCCGCCGGGCTGGCCGGATTCGTGGCGTTGCTGCCCGCACTGCTCCTCCCGCTGCCGGCCGGTGCCCTGGTGGACCGCTGGCCGCGCCGGCGGTTGATGATCTGGTGCGACGCGCTGCGCGCGCTCGGCGCGGCGACCATCGCGGTCGCGTCCGCCCTCGACGTCCTGGGTCTGCCGCTGGTGCTGGCCGTGGGCTTCGCCGAGGGGGCGCTCACGGTGTTCCACGGGCTCGCCGCGCACGCGGCCGTCCCGAACGTCGTACCGCCGGTCCAGCTCTCGCTGGCCCTGTCCCGCAACGAGGCGCGGGGGCGGGCCGCCGTGATGCTCGGGACACCGCTCGGCGGTGCGCTGTTCGGTCTCGGCCGCGCCGTCCCGTTCCTGGCCGACGCGCTGACCTACCTGGTCTCGCTGACCGGACTGCTGTTCATCCGGAAGGAGTTCGAGGCCGAGCGGTCCGACCGCACCGGCGGCATGGGCGAGCAGGTCCGCGAGGGCCTGAGGTGGCTGTGGCGACAGCCCTTCCTGCGCACCAGCACCCTGCTGGTCGCCGGCAGCAACCTGATGTTCCGGGCGCTGTTCCTGGTCGCCGTCGTGCTGGCGACCGACGTCGGCACGTCCTCTACGGGGGTGGGCCTGATGGTCGGCTTCGCGGGGGCCGGGGGCGTCCTCGGCTCGCTGGCGGCACCGTGGTTCGCCCGCCGGGTCGGACTGGGCGCCCTGGTGATCGGGGCGAACTGGGCATGGGCGGTGCTGATGGCCGTGATCGCCCTCAGCCGCGACCCGTTCACGCTCGCCGCCGCCTACGCCGCGATGTGGTTCGTCGGACCGCTGTGGAACGTGGCGCTCGGCAGCTACCAACTGAGCATCACCCCGGACCGGTTGCGCGGCCGGGTGCTCGCGGCGATGAGCACGCTGTCCAACGGGGCGCTGCCGATCGGCTCGCTGCTCGGCGGTCTGCTGCTCGACTCGGCCGGCGCGCGGACCGCCGCGCTGGCCCTGGCGGGATGGATGGTGCTGATCGCCGGCGCCGCCTCGGTCGCCCGCTCCGTACGCGCCACCCCCGGCCCACCGGCGCGGTGACCCGCCGGGCCCCCGGCCCGGCCCCGGCTCCGGCCCCCCGCCGCACCCGGCCGGGCGGCGGTCGCCGCACACACCCTCGATTCAGTGCTGACAGGAGGAACCAGCGTGTTCCGCACCATGCTCGGGCCGTGCCCCGACCCGACGGGGCGAGGCCACCATGCCGGAACCTGACGACGGACCGGCCGGCGTTCTCGGCACGATCGGCGGCACCCCGCTGGTCGAACTCGCCAAGCTCGCTCCGGGGCGGCACTTCACCACCTACGCCAAGCTGGAGGCCTTCAACCCCGGCGGCAGCATGAAGGACCGTTCGGCCCTGGAGATGCTCCGCGAGCTGATTCGGAACGGCACCCTCGTGCCCGGCCGCTCGGTGGTCGTCGAGTCGAGCTCCGGCAACCTCGGCATCGGGCTCGCCCAGATCTGCGCCTACTACGGGCTCCGGTTCATCTGCGTGGTGGACCCCCGCACCAACCGGCAGAACATCGCCGTCATGCGGGCCCTCGGCGCGGAGGTCGAGGTGGTGAGCGAGTGCGACCCGGTGACCGGTGAGTACCTGCCCGTCCGGATACGCCGCATCCGCGCGCTGATCGCCCGCACCCCCGGCGCCTACTGGCCCAACCAGTACGCCAACCCGCTGAACCCCCAGGCACACCGGCAGACGATGCGCGAGATCCTGGAGGCTTCGCCGGGCGGGATCGACTACCTGTTCTGCGCGACGAGTTCGTGCGGCACACTGCGCGGCTGCGCGGAGTACGTCCGCGACCGGGGGCTGCCGGTGACCGTGGTCGCGGTGGACGCCATAGGGAGCGCCATCTTCGGCGGCGTCCCGACGTCCCGGCTGATCCCGGGGCACGGCGCGGCCGTACGGCCGGCGCTCTACCGCGACGGGCTCGCCGACGAGGTCGTCCACGTGACGGACCTCGACTGTGTGGTCGGCTGCCGACGGCTCGCCGCCCGGGAGGCGGTCCTCGCGGGCGGCTCCTCCGGGGCCCTGGTGGCGGCGGTCGACCAGATGGCCGACCGCATCCCGGCGGGCGCGCGCTGTGCGGTCGTCCTGCCCGACCGCGGGGAGCGGTACCTCGACACGATCTATGACGACGAATGGGTCGCCCGCCACTTCGGCGACGTGTCCCACCTGTGGAAGGAGAAGAAGTCGGCGATGAAGGTGGCATCATGCTGATCCTGGGATCCGGGGACGTCCACCGGGTCCTCGACGGCGCCGAGACCGAGGTCGTCGCGGCGGTACGCCGCGCGTACCGGTTGCACGACCGGGGCCGGACGGCCCTGCCGCACTCGGTCTTCCTCCGCTTTCCCGACGACCCGCGCAACCGGATCATCGGACTGCCCGCCTACCTCGGCGAGGACGAGCCGGTGGCGGGCATCAAATGGATCGCCTCCTTCCCCGGCAACACCGCGTGCGGCCTGGAGCGCGCCTCCGCCGCCGTGATCCTCAACTCCATGGTCACCGGGCAGCCGGAGGCCCTGCTGGAGGGCTCGGTGATCTCGGCGCGCCGTACCGCGGCGAGCGCCGCCCTGGCAGCGGCGGCGCTGGGCTCGTCCGTCCCCGAGACCGGTGTCTCCCTGATCGGCTGCGGCGTGATCGGCTTCGAGATCCTGGCCTACCTCCGGGCCGTCCTGCCCGACCTCGCCGCAGTCACCGTGTTCGACCTCGACCGCTCCCGGGCGGAGACCTTCGCCGACCGCTGCCGGGCCCGCTGGCCCGCGCTGAAGACCGAGGTCGCCCAGAGCGCCGAGGAGACGCTCGCCGCCCACCGGCTGGTCTGCCTGGCGACCACCGCCGCCGCCCCGCACCTGACCACCGACGCCTGCCGGCCCGGCACCCTGGTCCTGCACGTGTCGCTGCGCGACCTGACCCCGGAAAGCATCCTGTCCGTCGTCAACGTGGTCGACGACGCGGACCACGTGTGCCGCGAGTCGACCTCCCTGCACCTGGCGGAACAGCTCTGCGGCAACCGGGACTTCATCGACACCTCGATCGGTTCCGTTCTGAACCCCGAAGAGCCCTTCCGACGTCGCGAGGACCGCGTCACCGTCTTCTCCCCGTTCGGCCTGGGCACCCTCGACCTCGCCCTCGCCGACCTCGTCCGCCGCCGGGCCGAACCCCTGGGGCTGGGCACCTGGGCACCGGACTTCCTGCCGGAACCCGCCGGCGCCGCGTTCGGCTGACCGGCGACGGCCGGGCCGTCCGCCCGGCGCCGGCCGTCGTCGTCCCGTCGGGGGCGGTGCCGGGCAGCGGGCAGGAGAAGGCCGTCCACCTCAACTTGGTGATGGAGTCCGGCGAGGACGGGACTTCTACTGGTCGGCGCCTGTCGCATCTTCACGAGGACCTGCTGACGACGGATCCGAGTGGGCGGGACGGCGGCGCGGACTTGTGGCAGTAGCTCCCTGGGCCGGGACGCGGACGACCACCCGTACGGTGCACGGCTCACCGGAGTCAAGGGGCGAGTGGTCCGTACAGGCCGTGGCCGGTGCGGGTTCGCGGCCGGCATGCTCGGTGGGTGCGGACACGGACGCCGGCCGACCGCTGGAGCGTCTCGATCCGCTCTCTACGCGACCGTGAGCACGATCTTGCCCTGGACGTGCCCTCGGGCGGCGCGTTCGTGCGCTGCTCGGGCGTCCGCGAGGGCGAACGTGCTGTCGATCGCGGCGCGGACCGTGCCCGCCTCGAGCAGGCGCCCCAGTTCGGCGAGTTGCGCGCCGTTCGAGCGGACCTGGGCGCTCGAGACTGTGACGCCGAGCTTCGCCGTCTCTTCTTCGTCGAAGTCCCCGGGCAGCACGGGGAACTGGGCGCCGCCGCGCTTGAGCGTGCGCAAGAAGCGCTTGCTGTCGGGACCGCCGACGGTGTCGAGAACGAGGTCGACGTCGTGCACGAGTTCCTCGGGACGACTCTTGGTGTAGTCGATGAACCGGTCGGCGCCGAGTTCGCTCAGGAACGCTTCGTGCGCGCCGGACGCCACCGCGATGACATGTGCGCCCCTCCATTTCGCGAGCTGCAGCCCGAAGTGGCCCACGCCGCCCGCGGCGCCGTTGACGAGCACCGTCGTGCCGGCGCCGAGTGCCGTCGGGCGATGCCGTTCCTTCTGGAAGGGCGAGGGGTGATCGTGTCCGGTCTCGATCAGGAACTGCCACGCCGTCAGCCCGGCCATGGGCGCCGCAGCGGCGTGCACGTGATCGATGCCGGCCGGCTTGCGTGCGAGGTGTGACGCGGGCGCCGCCACGTACTCTGCGTACGCCCTGCCGTCGAAGCCGGGAAAGCGCAGCAGGCCGAAGACCTCGTCACCGACGGAGAAGCCCTCCGCGCCCCCGGCGACGGCCTCGACGACGCCCGAGACGTCCGTGCCCGGAATCACCGGCAGGCCGACCGTCGATTCCGTCTCCCCGGGCATCCTGGTCAGCCCGCCGCGCAGGTACCGGTCCGGCGGATTGACGCCGGCCGCGTGCACGCTGACCAGCACCTCGCCCGGCCCCGGCTCCGGAACCGGCACCTCTTCGCAGCGCAGTACCTCTGGACCGCCGTACTCATGGAGTCGGACCGCTCTCATCGTGTGTGTCGGCATCGTTCTCTCCTGCCCGCGCCACGGGATACGCTTATCCGGATCAGCGATCCACATAAATGGATCAGTGATCCGAATATATGGACCACTGATCCGGAAAGTCAAGAGGGACAGATGCGGGCCGACGCCAGGAAGAACCGCGACCACCTGCTGGCAGTAGCCGGCACCGCCCTCGCCGAGCAAGGCGTCGACGTGTCCCTGCGCGACATCGCGCGCAGGGCCGAGGTCGGGCTCGCGACGCTGCTGCGGCACTTCCCGACGCGCGAGGCGCTTCTCGAAGCCCTGCTCCACGCGAGCTTCGACGAGCTGACGGCAAGGGCGAGCGAGCTGGAGACGTCGGGTGCGCCCGAGGACGCCCTCGTTTCGTGGCTGCGCGACTGTGTCGCGTGGACCACCGAGTACCGGGGCGTGACCGTGCTGATGGCAGCCGCCATCGAGGACACCGAATCCGCTCTCCACGCTTCCTGCGTGACCCTGCGCGCGGCCGGCGCGCGGCTCCTCATCCGCGCCCAGGCCGCCGGCCTGGCTCGCAGCGAGATCGACGGCGCCGATCTGTTCGCGCTGGTGGCCATGCTCGCTTGGCTCGGTGATCAGCCCTCACTGGCGCCACGCGCCGACCGCCTCTTCGAGGTTGTCGCCGGCGCGATTTTGACGAATCCGGCAGGCACCGCTACCGGAACGCCGCCCCCGAACCCGTAGCCGGCCTCGCCGCGCACGCGGACCAGCGCACTCGACCGCCCGGCCAGCCGGAGATGACCGTGGATCAGCAGGCCTGGCGGGCGTCGGACTCCGTTGCCCGGCAGCGCACCGGCGGCGGATCCGCGACCTTGGAACCATCCCAGCGCCTGTGACGTGCAGATGTGTGGAGTGCCTGGGAGCCGTCCCGGGACGGGGAGGACACGGGAGAACAGTGTCGGCACCACCGGACGACGTCCAGGAATTCGCGGCGCGGCTCACGCGCCTGAAGGAACGCACGGATCGCAGCTACGGCCAACTGGCCCGGCGCCTCAACATGAACACCTCCACGCTGCACCGTTACTGCGCCGGTGACACGGTCCCCGTCGACTTCGCCCCCGTCGAACGCCTCGCCGCGTTGTGCGGGGCGTCACCGCAGGAGCGGCTGGAACTGCACCGGCTGTGGCTCCTGGCGGTGGCGTCACGACAGCGGGCTCGTACGGCGGGCGCGGGTGCGGGTGCCGCTTCGGGTGGGGGCGTCCCCGTCGCGGCTGTCGCTTCGGGCGGGGGCATCGGTTCGGGCGCCGTCGCGGGGGCCGGTTCCTCCGCGGCCGAGGAACCGGCCCCGGCCGCAGCACCTCCCCGTCGCCCCTGGTACCGCCGCAGACGGGTCATCGTCGCCGCAGCCGCGGCGTCCATGCTCGTCGCCACCCTCGGCAGCCTCGTCCACCTGCCGTCCGACCGCCCCACGGCGCGTGGCACCGCGCACCGCCCGACACCTTCCCGTACGAGGACGACGGCGGCGGCGGCCCACGGCCCGGCAACCGCCTCCGCGAGCCCCATGCCCTCGGCGATCCTCACCGAGAAGCCCTCGGCCACGCCCACCAAAACCCCCGCCCGTTCATCGCAGGGCAGCCCGTCGAAGCCGCCCGCCGCCGGTGTCCCCCTCACCTGGACCGCCGACTCCCAGATCTGGGAGATCGGATGCAGTCACGACTACGTCATCGCCAAGCCGCCCCAGGAGGTGCCGCCGCCCCCGGCACCGCAGGACGCCGGGGCCTGGGCGGCGACGCAGAACGCGGTGCACGGACGCAACACGCTGGTCGAGATCTCGGTGCAGGGCAAGACGTCCACGGCCGTCGTCCTGGAAGCGCTCCGCGTACGCGTCGTCGGACGCACGGCGGCCCCGCCGGAGGGCAACGTCTACGCCATGGACCAGGGCTGCGGCGCAGACATGAGCCCGCGCTACTTCGGCGTCGACCTCGACAAGGACCGGCCCATCGCCCGCCCGGTCCCCGGCAGCGACATGGGCGCACCGATCCCGGCCATGCGCCTGCCGTACCGCGTCTCCGCCACGGACCCGGAAGTCCTCCTGGTCACCGCGGAGACCGCGACCTGCGACTGCCGCTGGTACCTCGAACTGGAGTGGTCCTCACAGGGCCGTACCGGCACGGTCCGCATCGACGACCACGGCCGCCCGTTCCGCACGACCGGCATCAAGGGCCTGCCGCACTACTCGTACGCGACCTGGAAGCACGAGTGGGCGCCCCGGGCCCACTGACGTGTCCAGGGCGACCACGCCCGTCGTGGCCGACTCCGGCGCCGCGCGGGTCGCGCCGCCCCGCGGCCAGGGGCTGCGGCGCGTCCGCTACCGGCCTCGCCCTTCGAAGTCCCGTCGTACGGCGGCGCCTTCGTCCTCCGTCAGTCCCGCGCCGTCGGGCAGCGTCAGGACGGCCCCGCAGCGCCCGCACATGTCGGCGTCCCCGGCCGGGGTTCCGCAAGCCTTGCAGTACCGGTTGACCGGCTGGTCCGAATCCTGCTGCCCCATGACGCCTCCCGAGTGGTGAGCAGTGCCGGCAGTCGCGTACCCGGGGTGAGCGATCCGATGCCCGGCGGCCCCGCGCCCGCCACGCTCGCGCCTCCAGCCGGCGGTCGGCCTCGGGGGCACTGCGGCAGCAACGACGACAGGGCCCCCGAGCTGTCAGGAGGCCCTGCCCTCATGCGCCTACGGGCGGAAGATCACCCGGCCAGGAGTTCTGGTCGGCTTGCACGTGCCCGGAACGGTCGCGGGGTGGTCCCTCGGCTGAGAGCACGCACACCACCACCCTGCTCCAGGCACCGAGCACCCCCCTGCTCCGACACCGCGCACCCACGTCCGGCCCTCAGCGGGTGCGGCTGATGGCCAGGCCCGCCGCGCCGGCCGCCGCGGCCACCGCCAGGCCCAGCACGGTCGCGCCGAAACCGACGCTGGTGGCGTCGGCGAGGTATCCCGTGGCCACCGGCAGCACTCCGGCGAACAGATAGCCCCAGGCGCTCAGCGCCGCGTTCGACTCGGCCAGGCGGGCCGCCGGCACGCGGGCGTTGAGCAGCGAGAAGCCGCCGAGCTGGGCCATGCCCTGCCCGGTGCCGGCGCACACGGCGGCGGCGATCAGGGTGGTGACCGACGCGGCGCGCACGGCCAGGACCACCAGCACCATGCCGACGGCGGTGGCCGCGGTCGCGGTGGTCAGCAGCCGGCGGGTGGGCCAGCGACTGACGGCGAACTGCACCGCGGTGGAGGCGCCGAACATCACGAAGGCCGAGCCGCCCGCCACGATCCGGTTGCCGGTGCCCAGCAGCGTGGCCAGCAGGGTGGGGCCGAGGGCGAGCAGGAACGAGGTGCCGGTCATGCCCGGCATGTAGGCGGCCAGGCCGACCAGCAGGTCACGCCGGCTACCCCGGGGCACGGAGGGCGGGCGCAGCCAGGTGCCGGCGCCGGCTCTGCGGACGTTGGGCAGGGAGCGGACGACGGGCAGCACGGACAGCAGCAGTACCGCTTCGATGACGAAGACCGTGTGGGTGGGCGCGGGCAGGAGTTGGGCGCAGCAGCCGGACAGCAGCGGGCCGGCGGCCAGGCCGGCGCCCATGGCGACCGAGCCGGCGAGCGAGGCCTGCCGACGGCGGTCGGGTCCGCCGACGTCCGCCACGGCCGCCATGCCGGCGGCGACGGTGCCGCCCACCGCGAGGCCGGTGAGCAGCCGGGCGACGAGGAGGGCGGTGACGCTCTCGGCGGACGCGTAGAGCAGGCAGGCGAGCAGGGCCGACAGCACGGCCGGGAACAGGACGGTGCGCCGCCCGTAGCGGTCGGAGACGGCGCCCGCCACGGGCAGGGCGAGGAGCAGGCCGCCGATGTAGAGGGCGAAGACGACGGTCAGGGTGCCGGTGCCGAAGCCGATGCGGTCCTGCCAGATCACGAACAGCGGGGTGGGCACGTTGGAGAGCATGAAGACGGCGGTCAGCGGCCAGGCGGCGCGCCAGAGGTCGCTCTGGCGCGCCGGCCGTCGGGTGGCTGCCGCGATCGGGCCGGCCGCTCCCATCACGCGAGGCCGCGCAGCAGCGGCAGGAGTTCCTCGGCCGTGCGTTCCAGGGCTGCGCGGTAGCGGGGCTCGTGCAGGTCGGCGGTGGGAAGGCGCAGCACCAGGTGGCGGGCGCCGGCGTCGATGTAGCCGCCGAGCCATTCGGCGACCTGCTCCGCGGTGCCGCCGAAGATGCCCTGGGTGGTGCGCATGGTGGGCAGGTCCAGGCGGTAGTAGGCCCGGAAGTAGGCCTGGAGGGTGTCTTCGGCCTTCTCGAGGCTGTCGTCGACGGCGACGGACAGGTAGACGGCGGCGGTGACGTCGTCCTCGGGGCGGCCGGCGGCCTCGCGGGCCTCCTGGACGCGCAGCCAGCCCTTGGCGTAGGCGCCGGAGGTGGTGCTGGTGGGCATCCAGCCGTCGTACTGGCGGCCGGTGCGTTCCAGCATCTTCTCGCCGCCGTGGGCGATCCACACCGGCGGGCCGGAGGGCTGTTCGGTCACGGGCAGCAGTGCCACGTCCTGGAGGCTGTGGTAGCGGCCTTCGTAGGAGACGGGTTCTCCTTGGGCGTGCCACAGTGCCTGGCAGATCTCCAGGGTCTCGCGCATGCGGCCGACCCGTTCGGTGAACGGGATGCCGTAGGCCTGGAACTCGGCTTCGGCGGCGGGTGAGTTGAAGCCGGAGCCGATGCCGGTGATCAGGCGTCCGCCGCAGATGCGGTCCAGGCAAGCGAGTTCGTGGGCGAGGTGCACCGGCGGGCGCAGCGGCAGCAGGACGGCGGTGCCCAGTTCGACGCGTTCGGTGGTGGTCGCCGCGGCGGTCAGCGCGAGCAGCGGGTTCATGCGGGAGCGGGCCAGCGGGGACTCGCCGGCCCAGATCGAGTCGTAGCCCAGCTCCTCGATCCGCTGGGCGAGTTGTCCGAGGTGGCGGGGGTAGTCGCCGCGTTCGACGACGGATTCGCGTCCGGGCAGGACGACGCCGACGCGCAGGGCGGCGGGTGACTGGGGCATGGGGTTCCTCTGTATGGGGGGTGTGTCTGCGGGGGCGGGTGTGGCCTCAGCCGAAGACGGCGTCGACCAGTTCGCGGGCCTGGCGCGGGTTGAGCCGCGGGTCGCAGAGGGTCTCGTAGCGTTCGGGGACCAGGTGTTCGCCGGTGACGGGGCCGCCGACGCATTCGGTGATGTCGGCGGCGGCGGTCTCCAGGTGCAGGCCGCCGACGTGCAGTCCTTCGTCCTCCAGGGCTCGGCGGACGGTGGCCGCCTCGCAGATGGCGTCGGCGAGGTGGCGGGTCTTGAGGCCGGAGGCGGTGCGGACCGTGTTGCCGTGCAGCGGGTCGCTGAGCCAGATCACGGGGTGGCCGGCGCGGCGTACGGCGCGGGCGACGGCGGGGGTGGCCGTCTCGGCGGCGCGTACGCCCATGCGCAGGATCAGGGTGAGGCGGCCGGGCAGCCGGTGCGGGTCGAGGGCCTCGCACAGCCGCACCACGTCCTCGGGTGCGGCGGAGGGACCGATCTTGCAGCCGACGGGGTTGGCCATCGCGGCGAGCAGTTCGACGTGGCCCAGACCCGGTTGGCGGGTGCGTTCGCCGATCCAGGGGAAGTGGGTGGAGGCCAGGTAGGGTGCGCCGGTCTCCTCGTCACGGCGGACCAGGGAGCTCTCGTAGTCCATGACGAGTGCTTCGTGACTGGCCCAGGGGCCCAGTGGGCCGGTGCGGCGCAGGTCGAGTTCGTGCAGGACTCGGGCGCTGGCCCGGTAGGCGGTGAGCATGCGGTGCGGGTCGTGGCGGCGGGCGTCGGGCGTCGGCTCGGGCGCGTTGACGAGGTGCCCGCGGAAGACGGGCAGGTCCTGCCCTTCGTGCCGCTCGGTGGGACTGCTGCGCGGTTTGGCGAACTGTCCGCCCATACGGCCCACCCGCACCACCGGCCGGCCGGTGTGCAGGGTGAGCCGGTCGGCCAGTTCGTCCAGGACCTCGGCCTTGGGTGCCGTGTGCTCGGGGGTGCATTCGCGCAGGTCCTCGGCGCAGTCGCCGGTCTGCAGCAGCCGGGCGTGACCGAGGGCGACCTCGGCGAGCTGGTGGCGCAGGACCCTGACGTCGGATGCGGTGGTGAGCGCGGGGGTGGTGCGCAGTTCGCCGAGGATGTCGCTGAGGTCGGGATGGGCGCCCCAGTCGGGCTGCTGCTCGGCGGGCAGCAGTTCCCACACCGCGGGCGTGCTGTCCTCGTGCAGGGTGAGCGGCGAGGGCTCGCTCATCGGGCCCACTCCTGGCCGGGGACGAGTCCTTCGATCTCGACGAGGAGGTCGTCACGGCACACGGCGACGTTGAGGAAGGTGGGTTCGGCGTCGGGGCCGAGGGCTTCGCGGCAGCGGGCGCGGACGACGGGCAGGTCGCGTTCGTGGCGGACGTAGACCTTGACCAGCCGCAGGTCCTTGAGCTCGTGGCCGCCGTCGAGTCCTGCCGCGCTCAGGTTGGGGCCGCCGATGAGTTCGGCGATGTTGTCCAGGACGACGTCGGTCTGGGCGGCGACGTCGCCCCGGTGGACGGTCTCGTGGCCGAGGATGCTGGCCGTGCCGGAGACGTAGAGGGTGCCGCCGGGGTCGAGCAGGGTGGCGCGGGCGAAGCTGGGCGGCTTCGGGCCGTACTGCTCGGGGTAGTGGTAGGCGGGCGTCTGGCGCTGGTTCTCCACGTGCCGGGGGGTGGAGGTGCGGGCGGCGAGCAGGACGAAGGCGATGCCCTCGCCGCGGGTGCCGATGCCGGTGGCGGCGGGCATGTGCGCGGTGCCTTCGCCGTGGTGGGCGGCGAACGCCTCGGCGCGGCCGGCCACGAAGTCCTGGTATATCTCCAGTCCTTCGGCGTTGGGGCCGAGGATGTCTCCGACGAAGTTCCACATCCGGAAGATGTGGGGGTAACCGAGCTCGGTGACGAGGGAGAACGCCGCCTCGTAGGTGGTGCGGACGGTGGGCGCGTACACGGGGCGCGCGGTGATGGTGCCGCTGACGAAGAGGTGTTCGCCGTCGTGGGCGAAGTGCAGTCCGTCGCGGGTGCCGGAGACGGGCCGGGTGGTGGTGGTCCACACCTCTCGGAAGGCGTCGAAACCGGGCGAGGTCATGGGGACGGAGAGTTCGGGGTGTCCGTCGGCGTCGGCGGCGAGGCCGAAGCGGTCACCGAAGGCGACGGTGCCCAGGACGTGCCGTCCCAGGGCCGGCTGCGGGGTACCGGCCAGGGGGGCGAAGTAGGCCTGTAAGGAGGGATGCTGATTCACAGGTGTGCCTTTCGTGGGTGGGAGGGCGTGTCCGTGCGGCGCACGGGGGTGTCGTCCTCCAGGGGGTGGGCGTAGCGGCGGAAGCCGGGGACGTGCTCGGCCCGGCGCAGCGCTCCCCGGTACAGGACCATGCCGTGGACGGTGGTGCCGTCGTCGCGCCAGCACACGAGGGGAAGCCGGTGGGCGTCTCCCTCGTCGGTGACGAAGAGGGAGACGTAGCCGTCGGCCGGCAGCAGGCTCATGCCCGGCCGCCGGGAGGCTCGGCGGTGAACAGGCGGCCGTATCCGGTGATGGAGCGGGCGGCGTCGGCTGCCCCGGCCAGGTGCAGGGCGTGCCAGAACAGGACCTGGTTGGCGGTCAGGACCGCGAAGCCGAGTTCCTGTTCGAGGGCGTCGATGACGCCGACGGCGCGGATGCCGTTGCCGGCCACCAGGACGGCGTCGGGGCGGTGTTCGGCGACGGTGGAGCGGATCCACTGCGACAGTGCCTCGGGCGTGATCAGCTTCTGGTTGCTGGGCAGCCCGCAGGGGCCGTGGTGGACGACCTCGAAGCCCTGCTCGGTGAAGTAGTCGGCGCCGAGTGTGGAGAGGCGGTCGTCGAACCACGGGGGGTTGACGAGGGCGATGCGGCGGGTGTCGAGGGCGGTGAAGCCGGCGACGGCCGCGGCGGTGGTGCCGGTGAGCGGCAGGCCGCGGGTGTACTGGGCGAGCCGGTCGAACAGCTTCTTCTCGCCGTCGGCTCCCAGGACGTAGGCGGAGCTGGTGAAGCCGAGTGCGATCGCGTCGAGGGGGGATGCGGCGAGCAGTTCGACGGCGTGGTCGATGTGCGGGGGCTCCACGAAGGCGCGGACCGGGTCGTGAGGGATCTTGGGATCCATCTCGCCGCCGGCGCGCATGGCGCCGAAGTGGACGCGCGAGCCGTGGACGAACACGTCGTCGGGGGCGATCGCCTGGAACTCCGATTCGGGGCCGACGTCCGCGTGCGGGACCACCACGCCGATGCGGGCCCGTGCCTCCCAGCCGTCCTTCTGCGCTCGGATGCTGCTCATCTGGCTGTCTCCTTCGTGTGACTCGGGTGGGCCGGTCGTCGCCGGGGTCAGGTGGTGGCCTCGGCGGCCAGGGACCCGCCGCGGACGGTGCCGGTGCCCTCGGCGTCGAGGAAGTCGGGGTGCTTGCGGCGCATGTTCGTCATGACGAACTCGTAGGGGACGTCGTCGAAGCCGCCGTGGTCGGTGATGAACTCCATGTTCCGTCGGCCCTCGTCGTCGAAGGGGTGGTGCAGGCTGTCGGTGGTGCCGTCGAAGTCCAGCGGCTTCATCCCGTACAGCCGGCACAGGATCTTGTTGAAGACGGGGGTGGCCTTGACCCAGGCGCCGTCCAGGTGGACGGAGTTGAGGCCGTGGAAGAAGATGTCGCCGCCGATGTGGGCGCGCAGCCGGTCGGAGGCGAGGTGGTTGCGCACGTCGCCGTAGTGGACGCGGGCGGGGATGCCCACGGCGCGGCAGGCCGCCGCGTACAGGGCGGACTTGTGCAGGCAGAAGCCCTTGCGGGTGGCGGCGGTGTGGCTGGCCTTGAGGCCCTGGGGGGACAGGTCGGCGCCGTAGACCTCGTAGAAGACCTCGTCGCGGACGGCGTAGTAGAGCTCGACGGCCAGCCGGCGCTTGTCGGCGGCGCGGTCGGTGACCGCCTCGTCGATGAAGCCCTGGACGGCGTCGGTGTCGTAGTCGAGGAAGTCGGTGGGCGCGGTGAGCCGCCGCAGGTCCTCGGGACTGAGTGCGTTCATGGTGACTCTTTCGTCGGTGTTCGGCTCACAGGCCCAGGAGGGAGGCGATGCGGTTGCGCTGGATCTCGCTGGTGCCGGAGTAGATCGTTCCGGCGACGGCGTTGCGGACGTCCCTCTCCAGGCCGGTGGCGGTGAGGTAGCCCTGGCCGCCGAAGATCTGGACGGCGTCGAGGGCGGTCTGCTTGTTGGCCTCGCTGACCACGGTCTTGGTCGCGGCGATGTCGATCGCGGCATCCTGGCCGGCCTCCACCTTGGCGCCGGTGTCGGTCAGCCACTTTCGGGCGCTCTCCACGGCGATCTTCATGTCGGCGATCTTGTGGGAGACGCCCTGGAAGGAGCCGATGGGTTCGCCGAACTGGCGGCGGGACTTGGCGTAGGCGAGGACGCGTTCGAAGCGGTGCTCCATCTCGCCGAGCGTGAGGGAGAAGGAGAAGAGGATCTCCCGTTTCATCACGTGGTCGAGGATCAGGAAGCCGGCGCCCTCCTGGCCGATGCGGCGGGTGGCGGGCACGCGCAGCCCGTCGAAGGTGACCGCGCTGAGCGGGGAGGTGCGCAGTCCCATCTTGGACAGCGGTTCGCCGACGGTCAGGCCGGGGGTGTCCCGTTCGACCAGGAAGACGCTCAGGGCGAACGGGCCGGGCCTGCCGGTGCGGACGTAGAGGAGGAAGAGGTCGGCGATGGGGGCGTTGGTGATGAACATCTTGCCGCCGTCGATGACGTAGTCGTCGCCGTCGCGGGTGGCGGTGGTGGAGATGTTCAGGGCGTCGGAGCCGTTGTCGGGTTCGGTGATGGCGTGCGCGGTGATCAGCTCGCCGTTGATGATGGCGGGCAGGAAGCGGGACTTCAGTTCCTGCGAGCCGAACGCCTGGAGCGGGACGCCGACGCTGACGATCTGGGTGGAGGCGGAGAAGCCGAGACCGGCGTCGCGGCAGGTGTGTCCGAGGCCCTGGAGCGCGCGCATCGTGTCCGTCAGGGTGCCGCCGTGGCCGCCGTACTGCGTCTCGAAGGGCACGGCGAGCAGCCCCGAGCGCTGGATGGCCTTCCACTTCTCCCAGGGGAACTGTGCGCGGGCGTCCCACTCCTCGACGTCCAGATTGAGTTCCTCGGCCCAGGCGGTGGCGAGGGTGTAGGGGTCCGGTGCGGTGCCGGCGGTCCGCGGTGCGGGGGTCATGTGTGTGCTGCCTTCCGGTACGTCGCTGGTCGGGGCCGGGGCCCGTGCCGCGGTGGGTGGGACGGGCCCCGGTGCGCGTAACTCAGTACTGGGAGAAGCCGTCGGCGGACAGCGTGTGCTTCTCGTCGCCGCGCAGGGCCGGGCTGAAGACGGAGATCAGTCTCAGATCCTCGTAGTCGGAGGCTATGAGGTAGTGCGCGTCGTTCTCGTTGAGGGCGTATATGGTGCCCTCGGTGATCTTGTGGCGCTCGCCGGAGGCGGTGACGACCTCGCCGGAACCGCCGGTGCAGTAGCAGGCCTCGAGGTGGCGGCGGTACTGCAGGGCGCTGGAGGTGCCCTTGCGGACCAGGGTCTCGCAGACGGTGAAGCCCATGCCGTCGGCCTCGGTGAGCAGGCGGTAGCTGGTGCCGTTGCCCCACTGGACGGGGGCGAGGTCACTGGTGCTGCGCACGATCATGGTGATCTCCTTGTGTGATAGCGTTCTTCGGAAGATCTGCGGGTGTCGTCCGAATGCCGGGGTGCGATGCGCTGCGTCCGGTTCGCTGCGGAGCGGCGAATCCGTTGTGCTCCCGGGCCGCGGTCTTCTGCCGGTCTTCGGGTTCTCCGTGGCTCTTCGCGCGACGGATTCGGGCTCAGGCGGCCGTCTTCGTCGCGTCCTCGACGAACGCCGAGATGGAGCCGATGCTGCGGAAGTTGTCCGGGTTCAGCGGGATGTCGTCGATCGGGATGGCGTAGGCCCGCGACAGGTGCGAGACGACGCGGACGACGCCCAGGCTGTCGACGACGCCGTTGTCGATGAGGTCGTAGTCAGGGGTCAGGTCGGCACTGTCCTCGCCGTCGAGGAACTCGGTGACGACGTAGCCCCGGATCTCGTCCATCAGGGAGGTCATGCGGGATTTCCCTTCTGTCGTGCTGCCTTGATGAGGTTGCGGTCGGGCTTTCCGGTGGACGTGCGCGGCAGCGGGGTGTCGCCCACGTGCACGGAGGAGGGGATGGCGTGGCGGGGCAGGCGCGCGGCGCTGTGCGAGCGCAGCCGCAGCGAGGTCAGCGAGGTGCCGGGCCGGCGGGTCACCTGGGCGTGCAGCCGGTAGCCGGCCTCGGTGTCGGGTATCGCCACGACGGCGGCCTCGGCGACCTCGGGGTGGGCCGCCAGCACGTTCTCGACCTCCTGGACGTTGGTGCGCACGCCGCGGACCTTGACCTGGAAGTCGGTGCGGCCCTGGAGCCAGAACAGACCGTCGGGGTCGCGGGTGACGAGGTCGCCGGTGCGGTAGAAGACTTCGCCGCCGCCGTCGGGAGCGGGCACGAACACGCCCTCGTTGCGGGAGCGTTGCAGATATCCGCGCGTCTGGAACGGTGTCGTCACGAGAAGTTCACCGTTGCCGGGGCCGGTGAGGATCCCCCCCTCGGCGTCGATCAGCAGGGCCCGCACTCCGGGCAGCGGCCGGCCGATGGGGGTCCGCTCGCCGGCGTGGGCCGGGTCGGCGTCATGGATGAAGCTGTCGTTGGTCTCGGTGCAGCCGAAGACGTTGTGGAAGCCGGCGGCGGGGAAGGCCGTGCCGAGCTGCTCCAGCAGCGTCCGGGGCATCGCGTCGCCGGTGAAGATCACCGTGCGGATGTGCGGGTGGACGGCGCCGTCCTGGGTGAGCAGCCGGTGCAGCATGGGCACGCCCTGGACGAAGGTCACCTCGTGGCGGGCGAGCAGGTCCTGCAGGTGGCGGGCGTCGGTGCTCAGTTCCGTCTCGACGAGGACGGCGCGGGCGCCCAGGTGCAGCGCGGTCCACACGTCGAGCAGGGAGAGGTCGAAGTTCAGGGGGGCGTAGCTGAGCAGGGTGTCCCGCTCGGTGAGGCGGAACCGTTCGGCCGCCCAGCGGGCGAAGCGGACGAAGCCCCCGGCCGGGATGGGCACGATCTTCGGAGTGCCGGTGGAGCCGGAGGTGGTGAGCATCAGGGGTGCGGTGTCCGGGTCCGCGGCGTCGAAGCCCTCGGCGGCCTGCGGGTCGGCGGCGAGGGGGGCGATGTCGAGCACCGCCTGGTCGTCGACGGTGAGCAGGGCCGAGCAGCGAGCCTGCGCGGCGATGGCCGCCCGGGCGTCGGCGCCCAGTTCGGGTGACGGCGCCAGGACCGCGTGGCCGGCGTTGAAGGCGCCGATGAGCAGGGCGATCGTGGCGGGCGTCTTGCGGGCCGGTATGCACAGCGGCTGCCGCCGGTCGAGTCCGCTCGCCTCCAGGGCGCTGGAGAGTTCTTCGGCGAGGGCGGCCAGCCGGCGGTAGGTCACCTGCTGGTCGCCGTGGATCAGGGCGACCTGATCGGGTCGGAGCCGGGCGTGCGCGGCCAGCACGTCCAGAAAGCTTGGTAGCGGCACAATTCCCCCTATTCATGTACATGACTACGGGATCATGCGGAAGGGGGATGATGGCGCATGAGTCGCGCCGAGACATCGCGGAGCCCGGCATGTAGCTGCTCGGCCGGCCCCGCATCACTCCCCCGTGATCGAGCCGCGACCAACCGTACCGGCGGTGCATGCAGAGTCAAGCATCTATCTAGCTCCCTGCCCGTGATGCACATCACTCGGTGGAGGCGGCTCGGCGGGGCCCCGCTTGCTTGATGAACTATGGGTTTCGAGTTCCTTTCAGGCCTTCCGCGCATGCGTCGCGGGGCTTAAGGAAGGGGGCGGCGCACGGCGGCGGCCGTTCACCCACGCCCGCCCCGGCCGCCGCCCGCACACACAGAAGGAGCCGCCCCTTTCCGGGGGGGGGGCGGCTCCTTCGGCCCGCCCCCCGGAGGGGCGGGGCGGGCATACGGGTCCGCGGCGCTCAGAGACCGCTGCGCAGCGACTGGACCGTACCGGCCAGTTCGGGGTCGGCGCCGGCGGTGTTCAGCGCCGCGCTGAGGACCTCGGCGTAGGTGCCGCGCGCGTCGGCGTAGCGCTGCCTGCCCTCGTCGGTGATAACGGCGTAGACACCGCGTTTGTCGTCGGGACACAGGTCACGGAAGGCGAAGCCGGCCGAGAAGAGCCGGCCCACCAGCCGGGTCACCGAGCTCTGCCCGAGCCCGACCTTCTCGGCCAGCTCCTGCATGCGCAGCTCGCTGTCCTTCGCTTGGACGAGACACTCCAGGGCGCGGAATTCGGAAAGTCCTATTCCGTGCTTGCGCTGCAGGGCCTGGGTGAGCTGGCGCTCCACATGTGCGTGCAGGGTGAGGACTCTCCCCCACATGGCCTGGTCCGACGAGGCGGCCGACGCATAGGAGATCGTGGTCATGAAGCAGCTCCCTCTCAGGCGGCGCGTTGACAACAAGATACATGTTCATGCAAGCTTTCACCGCCCACCCGACTCTTGCATCGGATCTGTTGAAGTTCAAAAAGATGCACGTACAAACAAGTATTGGGGGCTTCATGCCCGATACCACCGTGCCCGCCGTCGGCCGCTCCCCTCGCGGGAGCCGCGCCCGGCCGCCGGGCCCGTCGCTGCCGGGGACCGTCCCGGTGGCCGTCGGCGGGGACGCCGGCCTGTCGGCCCGCGCGGCGGGCGTCGCCGTGCGCGGCGCGGCCGCCGAGCGGAACAAGCGGAAGGGGATCAGCGTCTTCCGGCCGATCTCCTCCGCCTCGGTCATCGGCGGCGCCGTGCGGCCCCGCCCGGACACGGTCTGAGTCGGGGAGCGACGATGTCCCATCACGAGATCTCACAGAGCGAGCTGACCGAGTACGCCCGCGAGGCGGTCCGCATCAGCCGCGAGCACGTCGCCAGGGGCGGCATCCCGTTCTCCGGGGTGGTGGTCAACGACGGCCGCGTCCTGGGCACCGGCTTCAACCGGGTGCGCGAGGACAACGACCCCACCGCGCACGCCGAGGTCGTGGCGCTGCGGGAGGCCGCCGCCCGGTACGGGCTGCACGCCACCGCCGGGGCCACGCTGTTCGCCTCCGGCGAGCCCTGCGCCCTGTGCTACATGGCCTCGCTGTACTTCAACGTCAGCCACATCGTCCACGTGGTGGACCGCAAGACGGCCGCGCGCTACGGCTTCGACTACTCGGGGTCCTACTCGATCTTCGCCCAGGACCCGGCCCTGTGGCCGGTCGAGGTCACCTCGCTGCCGGTCCCGGAGGGGACGGAACCGTTCGAAGAATTCCTCGCCCTGAACCGGAGGCGGATGTGAACGACAACGACACGCGCACCAGCACGGTCCCCATCAAGGTCTGGTCGGACTACGTCTGTCCGTTCTGCATGCTCGCCGAGGGCCCGCTGCACGAGGCCACCCGGGACCTGGATGTCGAGATCGAGTGGATGCCGTTCGAACTGCGGCCCCACCCCACCCCGACCCTGCGGCCGGAGGACGAGTACCTGCCGGCCGTCTGGGCCCGCTCGGTCTACCCGATGGCCCGCCGGATGGGCGTGGACATCACCCTGCCCACCGTCTCGCCGCAGCCCTACACCCGGCTGGCGTTCGAGGGTTACCAGTACGCCGCCGAGCACGGCCGTGCCGCCGAGTACACCCCACGCATGCTGCGGGCGTTCTTCCAGGAGAACCGGGACATCGGCCGGGTGGACGTCCTCACCGACATCGCCCGCGAACTGGGCTTGGACGGGGACGAGTTCGCCCAGGCACTGATCGACGGCACCTACACCGCCGCCCACCAGGAGGCGCTGCGCAGCGCCGCCGCCTACCGCGTCTCCGTCGCGCCCACCCTCGTCATCGGCGAACGCCACCGCATCGAGGGCGTCCCCTCCCCCGCCCAGATCCGCAAGGCCGTGCTCGACATCCAGGCCGAGCAGGCCGTCGCCCGCGGCGCCGCCTGCGGCATCGACGGATGCTGAGCACACCGCACCGCCCCACCTCCTCGCCCACCGGCCGGCGCGTGCCCTGATCTTCCGGCCCACCCCCGCTTCCCCGTGCCCGCGACCGCTCACCCGGTACGGCGCACCCCACGGCGCGCCGTCCCCGCCGCGCCGGCCTCCATACGAACGAAGGGACCCGCCATGCAGTGGCTCTACCTCGCCATCGCCGACATCTTCGAGATCGCCGTCGCCATCGCGGCCGGCAAGGCCGAGGGCTTCAAGAACCGCAAGTGGACCATCGCGACCCTGGTCAGCGGTGCCATCGGAACGTACTTCCTCAGCAAGGCGCTGCTGACCTTCAACGTCGGTGTCGGCTACGCCATCTGGACCTCCGTCGCCGGTATCGGCATCACGCTGCTGGGCGCGCTGCTCTTCGGCCAGCGTCTGACCTGGCGCAAGGCGCTGGGCATCCTCGCCATCATCGTCGGCGTCGTCGGCCTCCAGCTCAGTGGTGCCGCCTGAGCCTCACGCCGCCGCCCGCCCCCTCCACTTCCCGAAAGGACCCACGCACATGTCCGACACCAGCCCCTCCTCCGCCAACTCCTGGCTGATGCTCCTCCTCGCCGGCGGCTTCGAGGTCGGCTACGCCCTCTCCGTCGGAGGCAGCCACGGCTTCACCCGCCTGACGTGGTCGCTGGTCGCCGTCGTGTTCTTCCTCCTGACGCTGTGGGCGCTGAGCGCCGCGCTGCGCACCATCGACGTCGCTCTCGGCTACGCCGTCTGGGCCGGCATCGGCTCGGCGGGCGCGGCGCTGCTCGGCCCGGTCTTCTTCGACGAGACCCTCACCGCCACCCAGGCCCTGTGGCTGGGCCTGATCATCGTCGGCGTGGTCTGGCTCAAGCTCGCCGACCGGCCGCAGGCCGGTGCCGAGTCCGCCGCCGCGCCGCAGGGCGCCCAGGAGGTCCCCGCCGGCCGGCACGAGACCCAGGGCGCCTGACGCCCACCCCGCACAGCCCGCACCGGCGCCGCCGGCCCGCGGCCCGCAGAGCCCGGGCCGGGGGTTGCCGGCGCCGGCGGCCGTCCCCGCCCGCCCGCGCACGCCGGTATCAGACGCTCACGGGTGCGGAAACCCCAACGACGCGAACGACCAGCTCGGGTCCGCGCCACCTCGGAAGGGCCCGGGACTGCGGATCGCCGAGGCCGAGTGGAAGGGGCTTGTCGGCCTCGCTCAGCCGCCGCGACGCGTCGCCGCCGCCCTGCGGGCCTCGGCGAGCTTGCGGGCCTGGTCGGCCTTCCGGGACTTGCCGCCCGTGCCGCGGGAGGCGTCCTTGCTGGTGCCCAGGCCGCGGAAGGGAGCATTGACGTTCTTGGGACGGGGTGCGGCGGGCCCGCCGTCGAGAGGGGTGCCGGAGGGGACCTTGGCCCCGGTGATGCGGCTCAGCTCCGCCTCGCCCGAACGCACCTTGGAGACGGTCGGCTCGATGCCGGCCTCGGCCATCAGCCGGCTCATCTCGCGGCGCTGACCCGACAGCACCAAGGTGACGACACTGCCGGACTCACCCGCCCGGGCGGTGCGGCCCGCTCGGTGCAAGTAGTCCTTGGGGTCGGTGGGCGGGTCGACGTTGACCACCAGATCGAGATCGTCGACGTGCAGTCCACGGGCCGCGACGTTGGTGGCCACCAGGACGGTGATCTGGCCGCTCTTGAACTGCCCGAGGGTCCGGGTGCGTTGGGGCTGGGACTTGCCGCTGTGCAGGGCGGCGGCGTGCACTCCGCTGGCCCGCAGATGCCGGGTGAGCTGGTCGACCGCGTGCTTGGTGTCCAGGAACAGCAGGACGCGGCCGTCGCGGGCGGCGATCTCGGTGGTGACGGCGTACCGGTCCGGGCCGTGGACGACCAGGACATGGTGGTCCATCGTCGCGACGGCGCCCGCGGACGGGTCGACCGAGTGGACGACGGGGTCATGGAGGTAGCGGCCGACCAGGTCGTCGACATCGCGGTCCAGGGTGGCCGAGAACAGCATCCGCTGGCCGTCGGGGTGGACCTGGTCGAGCGCCTCGGTGACCTGCGGCAGGAAACCCATGTCGCACATCTGGTCGGCCTCGTCGAGGACGGTGATCCGGACCCGTCCCAGACGGCAGGCCTTGCGCTGGACGAGGTCGTGCAGACGGCCGGGAGTGGCGACGACGACCTCGGCTCCGTCCCGGAGCGCAGCGGTCTGCCGGCCGATGGACACGCCGCCGACGACGGTGGCCATCCGCAGCCGGAGCGCGTCGGCGTACGGCGCGAGCGCCTCGGTGACCTGCTGGGCCAGCTCCCGGGTAGGTACCAGGACCAGTGCGAGGGGCTGCTTGGGTTCCGCGCGCCGCCCGGCCGTCCGTGCGAGCAGCGGCAGGCCGAAGGCGAGCGTCTTGCCTGATCCGGTGCGCCCACGCCCCAGGACGTCGCGTCCCGCGAGGGCGTCGGGCAGCGTGGCCGCCTGGATCGGGAAGGGCTCGCGCACCCCGAGTTCGGTGAGCGTCCGCAGCACCTCGGCCGGCAGGTCCAGGTCGGCGAAGGAAGCGACCGAGGGCGCCGTCGGGGCGGTGGCCACCGGCTGGGCACGGTCGTCGTGCGAGGTGCCGGGGCGGTTGGGGTGGTTCATGAAGAGCCTTCCGCGTGGAGACGTACCCAGGAAGGCCCGGCGGGAATGAGCAGCCGACGAACAAGGGGAACCGAACGGGCAGGAACGCCAGCCGCCACGAGCACGCAAAAACGCAAGGCTAACACGGCGTGAGGGCCGGCGTCGTGGTGCGGAGCGCTCGGAAGTGCCCCGTCCCCTTCGGTGACGCGCCACGGACCGAGAGCCGCTCCGACCTGGCCGGCCGAGGCCTCTTCCGCTGCCCGCGGGCGGGCGAGCAGCGCAGGGCACGTGACGGGCGGGGTCCGTCCGGCACGGCGTACGGGCGGGAGGCTAGAGGCGTTCGGCGGCCTGGAGGAGCCTCTGGGGCAGGTAGGGGGACTCGACCCGGATGGTCCAGCCCCGGCGGCGGGCGTGGCAGGCCAGTGCGACAACGTTGAGGTCTATGGCCGCGTCGGGGTCCCCGGCCCGGTCGCCGACCCGGTAGTAGTCGCGGTGGGCTTCGAGGGCGTCGGCCAACGCCAGGTTGAAGCTCTCCTCGTCGCCCTCCACGAGCTGCGACAGCAGGACCGCCGGCCGCGGGAAGAAGCCCCAGTCCCTGGCCTTCTCCGCCTCGGCCAGCGCCCGCTCCGCCGCCGCCTCCAGGTCCACGCCCCTCAGGTAGGCGTGGAGGGCCTCCCGGTAGGCGGTGAAGGCCGAGCCGCCCTTGCCGGCCACCACCGTGGGGCCGGTGAGGACCAGGGGCGCGAGGTCCTCGCGTACGCCGGTGATCAGGGCGAAAGCGGTGGCGTTCTCCCAGGCGGCGGGGCTCGCTCCGCTGTCCCGGACGGCCGGGTAGCGGTGTTTCCGTCCGTCGATGGTCACCTCGGTCTCGGTGCCCGGCTCGGCGAGGGCGACGCGGAACAGGGCCGCCCCCATCCGGGAGGCCAGCCGCAGGTTCTCGAGCTGGGCGTCGGTGACGTCGGCGGAGTTCCCGGCGCGCCACTTGAAGAGGAGTTCCTGGTGGCGGATGGCGCTCCCGAGGCGCCGTACGGCGAGGGGCTCCCCGTTCTCCGGGGTGAAGGCCTCCCGGGTGTACTCGTCGAACTGGGCCTCGGTGTCCGGGTGCACGGTGTATTCGAACACCGGTCGGTCCACCACCAGCGGGCCGGCGGCCAGCGCTGCGACGGCGTCGGGACGCCGGTTCCGGCCGAAGCCCTCGACCCTCGGGCCGCGGGTCTCGAAACCCGTGACCAGGGCGTGCGGGAGGTAGGGGGTGCGAAGGGCCGGCATCCAGCCCAGCGTCCGGTACGCGAGCGCGGCCAGGCCGAGCGGCAGCAGCGGAAGGAGAGTTCGCGCGCGGGCGCCGGGGCCGTGCAGGGCGGTGTGCGGGAGCAGGAGGGCGGCCAGGCCCGCGTCGAAGGCTTCCCGGTCCTCGGCGGCCACGGCGCGCAGCGTGTTCAGTGCCACGCTGTCCGGCCGGTCGAGGAGGCTCTCGCCGGTCTCCTCGGCGCGGCTGCGGAGGCGGGCCAGCGCGGCGTCGAGGGCCGCCAGCTTCGCCTGCGCACTGGGCGGGTACGGGTCCTCGTCGTTCCCGGTGTCGCCGAGGACCTGGGCCATGAACCCGGTGGCGAGTTCGCCGGCCGGGGTGCCCTCGGCCTTCTCGGTGAACTTCTCCCGGGCGAAGTGGAAGGCCTCACCGTGCAAGGTGGACTTGTCGGTGAGGATGGCGAGGCAGAACGCGTCGATCCATTCGGCGGGGGTGACGCTCTCCTGCGGGCCGTCGGCGCCGTCCTCGTCACGGGGGTCGTAGCCGATGCCGAAGTTCACGTAGTCGAGGAAGACTTGGAAGGTGCAGTGCGGGTAGTACGCCGCGTAGGCGACTGCGCCGGCGGCGGCCTCGGTGGCGTCCTTGAGGACGGCCTTGGCCTCCGGGGTGTCGAGGCTGGGCGTCTCGGCGGAGAGGGTACCCAGGTAGTCGAGGAACTCGTCGGCGATGGCCTGCCACTCGTAGGTGGCCATCCGGCCGGCCTTCGACATGGACCGGACCTGTCGCCCGATCCGGTTCGCGAAGTCCTCGCGCGCCGCCGAGATGACTGCCTCGGCTACCTGGTGACGTTCTATCCGCACTGCACTGCTCCTCGATGCCGGTCCCTGTGCGGACAGCCTAGGCGCGGGGTCTGACAGGCCGTGCGCGGACGGGCGTCGTCGGGGACGGGAGACCCGAAGGCGCCTACGGCTGCACGACCCGCAGCTCACCGATCCCCGCCTCGGTGGCAGCGGCCGGGACTTCCGGGCCCACCTTCCGGGACTCCGACGCCGCCCTGCGAAGCCTTCTGACGCCCCCCGCAAGCCTGTCACGCCAATGTCGGACACGATACGTACGTGAAACGTACGTCGGCTGCCCGTGATCAGTACGGCATGGGTACGGTTCGGGGCATAGGGTGGGGGCGGAGGTGCTTCATGTCCGAGTTGTTCGATGCGGTGGACGCGCTGGTCGCGTCCCGGTCCACGCTGCCGCCGCCGGCGGAGCGCAAGCGGCTGCGCCAGGCTCATGCGCTCACCCTGGACGAAGTGGCCGCCGCTCTGGGCGTGCGGCGCGCGACCGTGGGCGACTGGGAGTCCGGCAGGACGGAGCCGAGGCCGCCGCAACGGGAGGCGTACGCGCGTCTGATGAAGCAACTCGCGCAGCTCTACCCTGTCCCCGGAGACACCGGTGCGCCGCGGGAGGACACCGCCGCCGCGCCGGACACGGTTTCGGCGCCCGAGGCACCGCCTGCACCCATGGGCCGAGGGACCGCCCTCGCGGACAAGAGCACAGCCGACAACGCCCCACCCGCTCCCCCCGCCACTGTTCCCGCACCGGCCGCCGCGCCCCGTCCGGCACCTGCTGCCCGGCCGTCGCAGACCTCGCGCCGCCCGGACGGGAAGAAGGCCGCCGGGAAGGACACTCCCGCGCACGGCGGCGCGTACGCGCACGGCCCGCTGCTCGTGCTCGACGCCGACGACGAGAGGCAGGTGACCGGCTACGGCGTCGGCGGCCTCATCCTGGACGTGCCCGCCAAGTCCCTTCCAGCCCTGGTCGAGTGGACCCTCGGGGAGGCTCAGCTCGGGGCGGAGAGGCTGCACGGCTCCGGGAAGGACGCCGACCCGCTGCTGGTGCTCACCCGGGCGGCGTGCGAGCGGTACGGCCTGCCCGTGGAGTTGTCCGAGGCCGAGCGGCACGCCGGGCGGCTCGGGGACGGGCACAAGGTCGTCAAGCAGCTCCAGCGTGCCGACTGGCAGCTCACCAAACGCGGGTTCGGGCCCTGGGCGCGGATCTACCGCCCCGCCCAGGGCGGCCGGAGACGGTGCGTACAGGTGTGCATCCCCTCCTGGCACGCTCTCGACGACCGTGCCTGGGGCCACGCCGCACAGCTCGGGCCCGCCCAGCTCGCCCGGGTACTGGGCGTGTACGCCATGCGGGTGATGACACCGGTCGGCACCACGGCCGTCACCGGTCTCGAGTTGATGACCGCGCTGAACCCGCCGACCCGCGCGAGTGAGCCGGACGCCGACGGCCGGCGGCACGCCGAGCACCGGCCCGGGTCGCTGGGCACGCAGCCGATGGACCCGGCGCCGTGCGAGGCGACCGACGGCCACCCGGTCCTGGCCGAGCTGCCCCGCTTCCACGTGCGCGGCCACGGCGAGAAGCTGTTCGAGGAGGCCTACGACTGGGCGCGGGATCTGACCGATGACGAGTGCATGCGGCGCTGTCTGGTCGGCATCGACGTGAACCTGGCGTTCGGCGCGGCGGCGAACGGCGCCGTCGTCGGCCTGGCGTCGCCGCCCGTACACGTCACCGACCCCGTCTTCGACCCGGCGCTGCCCGGCTCGTGGCTGGTCGACCTTTCCCACGTCGAGCTGTCCCGGGTGAAGGTCGCCAAGCAGTGGCGTGACCTCGACGGCGCGTTGTTGCCCAGTCCGTTCACGCCGACCGGCGAACGCCCCGAGGGGCCGGCCTGGTACGCCACTCCTACGGTCGCGTACGCCGTCGAGCTGGGCTACGACGTCGCACCACGTGAGGCGTGGGTACGCCCGGAGCACGGCCGGTTCCTGGACGGCTGGTACAAGCGGCTGCGCGACGCCTACGTCACCACCATGGCGGACCTCGGCGTCGCGGAGAAGCTGCCCCCGGCCGAGTTCCTGAAGGCGATGGACGGCTACAAGCGGCGTGACCCCGAGATGGGAATCGTCGTGGACGCCGTCAAGATGACCGTCAAGGGCGGCATCGGCAAGCTCCAGGAGAAGGCGCGCGGCGGCGGCTGGAAGCCGGGGCACGCCTGGCCCGCCCTGGCCCGCCCGACGTGGCGACCTGACATCCGCGCCACCGTCATCTCCCGTGCCCGCGTCAACATGCACCGCAAGATGCTCGCCCTCGCCGCGGCCACCGGCCGCTACCCGGTCGCGGTCCTCTCGGACTGCGCCGTGTACGCCGCCGACGGGCCCGGCCCGCTGGACGTCCTGCCCTACGACGGCGACGGCAGGACCGTGCCGGGCTCGTTCCGGCTGGGGGTGTCTCCGGGGATGGTCAAGCACGAGGGCACCCAGAGCGTGCTGTGGGGCGCGGACGTGTTCGAGCGGCTCGGCCGGGACGGCAAGGTCGCCAACCTCGCCCGCTACATCAAGACCGGCGAGGTCACCGCCAAGGACACCGGAGAGTAGGAGCGTTACGGCGATGGTCACGGTCGCGGAGGAACTCGACAAGGCGGTGCAGGGCGCGTTCACGCGTCCGCTCCCCAAGTCCGCCGGGGCACAGATGCGCTACCTGGTCCGGCAGCACCGGCGCAGCACCCGGCGCGTGGCCGAGCTGCTCGGCGTCAGCCGGCGCACCGTGGAGCGGTACGTGAAGAACGAGATCAGGAAGCCCCGGCCGGAGCTCGCCGACCGGCTCGAACGGGAGGTCCGCGCGCGCTGGCAGCCGCAGATCAGGGCCAGGGCCAAGCAGACCGCGGCCACCACGGGCGGCATCATGATCGACACCCGCGCCCGGTTCGGCTTCACCGCGGCCCCCGGCAGCACCGACGACGCCCGGCTGCGTCACCTCACCCTCGCCCTCCCGCCCCACCACGCCGCCCGCCTCTTCACGGCCCAGGAAGCCGGCGCCACCGAGGACCAGCTCCGCGAGATCGCCGCCGAGGCCCTGGGCGAGGTCTACTTCCGCGACAGCGGGCGCCGCGCGCACGGGCTGGAGGTGGAATTCACCGACCTCGGGCATCTGGAGTTCGAGCTGTAGCCACCTCGGCACGTCGACGCGCCTGATGGCGGGCAGGAGTGCCGTCGGTGGTGAGGGCGATGCGGCCACCCATCCGGCACCCGCGCGCCACGACGCTTCACGTCGGCACCCTCAGCCGCCCTGCGTCGGGGCCTCCGGCGTCGGTGCGGCGAGGCCGGCCAGGTGGTGCAGCGAGTCGGTGAGATGATCAGGGCCGAACGGCGGGAACTGGATGTACTCCCGGATGAACTGCGGCACCGCCGACCAGTCGTAGGTCAGCGTGACCCCGGTCTAACGTGGTCGGGGCCGTGGTCAGGGCGTGTCGCCGCAGTAATAGAAGCTGCAGGCCACGCCCGGACCGGGTGCGCGGGGCTCGCCGGGCCGCGGGTCGTACAGCGACCGCCCGCCGGGGAACCGGCCCAGCTCGGTGGGCAGGGCCGCGCCGTCGTCGACCTCCTCCGGCCGCCAGCCCGTGATGTCCAGCAGCAGCCCGTCCAGCGGGCCGCCGGTGAGCGCGGCGTACGTCCGGTGCGCAAGCGGGCCGGGTTCCTGGTCCTCGTGGTCGCGGCCGTACACCCGGCCGCGCAGCAACTGCTCGTCTCCGTTCATGCGTCCAGGGTTGCAGCCGCCACTGACACAGGGGCCGGAGCCGGCCACCGGACCGGCCCGGCGGACTCCGGCTCGGCACGCCGCGCCGGACGCGGGTCGGCCGCGTGCGACGGACGGGGCGCGGAGCCGGCGACCTCCAGTCGCACGCCGCGTGCTGGCTCACGTACACGCGCCCGTGCCCACGACCCGTACGGCAGCGCTGTGCGCACGACCCGCACGGTGACGCCTGCCGCCCCTGGGCCTAAGGTGTGCCGGTGATCTTCAAGAGGAAGCAGAAGGCCCCGGGCCTCGGTGCCGTCGTGTCCGAGCTGGAGCAGGCCGTCGACGCTCGCGACGGCGCCCGCACCGAACGTGCCTTCGCCGCCATGCTCAAGGGCCTGCGGCAGGCGACGGACACGGAGTGCGTCCTGGCGGGGCCCCGCCTGGCCGCGCTGCTCACCGCCTTCCCGCCCACCGGTCCGCGCCCGCTCCTGGCGTCGGCGGCCGGCTTCTGCGTCGAGCGCGGCGCCGATCCGGCGGCCTGCGCGGAACCGGTCCTCGACGGTGTCCGCCAAGACCTGTTCGACGCCCTGGAGTTCGCCCACCGCTGGAACACTGCCGGCGGCGCCGAGGACGAACTGCCGGAGCCCGACGAGGAGATCATCGACGATGCGCTGCCGGCCCGCTTGGGCGGCGACGCGTACGAGGTCACGCGGCTGGCGCTGGCCTGGTGCTCGGCCGAGGAATGGCAGCCGCCCGCGCTGGCGGTGCTGTGCCGCAGCGCGGAGGTACGCCGTCGGCACGCCTCCGCACTCCTCCCCGCCTGCCGCGAGCTGGCAGCCCTCGGGCGGCACGACCTCAAGTGCCTGGCCTACGCCCTGGCGGTGCTGGACGACGAGCCCCTGATGGTGCTGCACCGGCCCACCGGGAGCGGGTTCGAGATGCGGATCGGCGGCATCGGGGACAACTTCCAGTTGCACACGCTGCTCGCCCACGTCCTGGTCGGTGGCGGCCACGTGCCCGGCACCGCTCCTTCAGCCGAGATCGTCCGCCTGGCCACGGATCCCGAGCCCGCTCAAGAACCCACCGACGCCGTCGCGACCGGAGCCTTCGAACTCCTCGCCCCGGACGGCGAGCGGATCTGGAACGAGGGACTGCCCGACGACATCCCCGTGGTGGAGGGGTACCGCCTGCTCGTACTGGACGAACCGCTGTACAGGCGCAGTTGGAACGCCGACCGGTTCTTTCCCCATCTCCCGGGCAAGGCCGAGCTGATCCGCGTCCTGTCCGACGACGAGGCCCGGACCTGGTTCGCCCGCACCACGTCAGTCAGGAGCACCCGACAGGGGTCCTGACCCGGTGGACCCGGCCGCCACCGCGAAACGCCCGACTCGGACCTGGTCCCCCACCGCACACAGAATCCGCCGGGGCGCTGGCGCGACGGCCTCCCACCGTCCCAGCCTGAGGTCGGGCGCGGGACGTCCGCCGCCGCCCGCCCACGCGCGGACACGCTGTTGCGACGCCTGGATCCGCGCTCACGGGCCTACTGCTTCTTGAAGGAGCGGATCTGGTAGCTGCCCTGGAGGTTGCCGCCATGACCGGCGGTCGTCGATCCGACGCGCGCGTGGTAGTTGGTCTGCGTGTAGTACTGGATGCGGTGACCTGTGCCGTTCCACACGGACAGCACCTTCTTGCCGTTGCGGATGAAGGAGCACGCGTCGGCGGTGTTCGCGACCTTCTCCGACGTCCACTGGCAGCGGGTCCCGCCGCCGTCCCAGCCGCTGTAGATGCAGAAGTGCCCCGGGTCGCAGTGGAAGGCCGCGGCGACGGCGCCGGACTGCGTGGCCGCCGGGGCGGACACGGCGGGGGCGGTGCCGAGGGCCGCCGCGAAGGCGACCGAGGCGATGGCGAGCGAGGTGATACGGCGCATGCGGATCGTCTCCTTACCACTGGTTTCATCGTCGGTGTCCCCGGACGACGGTTGCCAGTGTCATGCGCTGCGAACGGCGGTCACCAGAGCGTGCGGAGGGGCGCGCGAGGCGTCCCCGGCAGCCGCCGGCACTGTCTCTCCACCGTGTGAGCCGGGGCCTCCGGCGGAGTCGGGGTCGCGCTGGCGGACGGCGCGCGACCCCGAGCCGTACCTCCGGTGCATGGACGCAGGCCGGCCGTCGCGGGAACAGCGGCCCGACGGGCACCACCGGCTCGGGGACGCGGTCCGTACGGCTACGGTCCTCGCCCGGCGGCCCGGCCGAACAACGCCAGGAGCCCCCAGAAACTCCTCGCACCGGCTCGCCTCACCGGGTACGGTCTCGAACGTGTTCCGGCTGCGTGGGCCCAAGGGCTCCGTTGTGGCCACCCCGGCAGTTCCCACGCTGAGAGTAGGTTTCATCCATGGCATGTCGTATCAGTGAACTCGTGCTCGGTTGCCGCGAGCCCGAGGTGCTGGCGCGGTTCTGGTGCGAGGTCCTGGACTTCGTGGTGCTCGATCGCGAAGAGGACGGCAGCCTGGAGATCGGACCGCGCGACGGGTTCGGCGGCCCGCAGCCGACGCTCTTCCTCAGCCGCAGGGACGAGCCGGAGCCGGGAAAGCCCCGGCTGCACATCGACGTCAACGCCACCGACCGGGACCAGGACGCCGAGCTCGAACGCCTCCTGAAGCTCGGGGCGCGCCCGGCCGACATCGGCCAGACCGGCGAGGAGTCCTGGCACGTTCTCGCCGACCCCGAGGGCAATGTGTTCTGCCTGCTCAAGGCCCGCCTCAACCCGCTCTGAAGGCTCTGTGCCCCCGGTGCGGCCCCAGGCACTGTCGTGCGGGTCGGGGCCGGCAGGAGGGGTGGCGCACTGCTCGGGGAGGCAGCGCTGCGGGACCAGGTGGCTCCTCGGTGGCCCGCCACGCCCGGAACAACCGGAAGTCATGAGTGGGCCACGGACGTGGCTGTCCTCTCGGCGGCCTTTCTCAGCCGGTTGAGCACCTCCCTCTCCGAAGGCCACAGCGGGGGTTCGGACGTCCGGGGTAGGAACGGGCCGGTCAGGCCGGCCAGCAGGGCCTTCGGCCGGAGCACGCGGGTCGGAGTGGCCTTCAGGCTGGTGACGTCCCAGAGGGCTGCCGCTGCGTCGTAGGAGCCGGTCGCGGCCTTGGTCAGTCGGCGTGCGTAGTGGGCGGTGACCCGGTCGGCGAGTGTGGGCGCTCCGCCGAGTACGCCCGGGTAGAGGATGTCCATGCCGACGGCGGTGGCCCAGGCCGTGTCGACGTGGCGGGCGGCGCCGCGCAGGACGCGTCGGGACAGGCCAGGGCCGGTGAGGCCGTGCTGCTGGACTTCGCGGGTGAGGACCTGGGCGCCGAGCGCCGCCACCGACATGCCCTGTCCGTAGGCGGGGTTGAAGGTGGTCAGCGCGTCGCCGAGCACGACGAACCGTTCGGGCCACCGCGGCGACTTCTCGAAGTACCGGCGGGCATTGCTCGTGCTGCGGCCGCGGGTGACCACGACGTCGGTGAGGGGCTGCGCGCCGGAGATCAGGTGGCCGACGATGGGGTGCGGCAGGCCAAGGGTGTACTCGAGGAAACCCTGCGCGTCCTGGGGAGGTTCACCGCCCCGGGTGCCCCCCGCGCTGACCATCCACCGGTTCCCCTCGATCGGGAGCACCATGGCGCTCCGGCCGGGCCGACCGTTGTAGGGGTTGGCCTGCACCACCGTCAGCGGAAACGATTCGGCACCCTCCGGCGTGCGGTAGATCCGGGTGGCGTTGGTGAGCCCGGAGTCGATCTTCCGCTCTTCGACACCCGTGACGCCTATGCCGCTGAGCCACGTCAGGCTGCCTGATCCCCGACCGCTCGCGTCGACGACGAAGTCCGCTTCCAGTTCCGTGCCGAGGTCGTGGTCCGCCCCGCTGATACGGACACCGTGGACACGCTGAGCGTCGCCGAGGAGCCCCTCCACGGTGGCCCGGTGGATCGAGATGGTGGCACAGGAGTCGAGCAGGGCCTGCCGGAGGACCCAGTCCAGCAGAGCGCGTGTGCAGGTGATCATGTGCGGGCCGTTCCACCTCCACCGGCGGAACCACCCGCTGTCCGCTGTGAGGGCGAGCATGCCGTTGCCGAGGGCGATCTCGTGCGCCCCCGCGCTCAGGAGACGGTCGCGCACGCTGTCCGGGAAGAGCGACTCCATCGCGGCCAGGCCGCCGGCCATGAGCAGATGGGCGTGGTGGCCCTGGGGAACACCGCGCCGGTTCTCAGGACCCTCGGGAAGCTCGTCCCTGTCCAGAAGGAGGATCTGTAGCGCGGGCTCGGCGCGGGCCAGGGCCGCGGCGGCCACCAGCCCGGCTGTGCCGGCTCCGATCACGACGGCTTTTTGCGACAACTGTTACTCCCTGTAGCACTCGTGAGACGGTCTCACTGGATTCTCGCCTGCGCCGGCGCCGCCTCACGGAGGCGGTTCACGGCGTGCGCCAGCTCGACCAAACCGATGGTGACGCGGAACTTCTCCGGCGGGTCGGCAGGTCCGTCCCCCTTGCCCGAAGCACGGCGGATACCGTCGATGATCATCTCGCGTTCGGAGGCGAACCGGGCCTGTTCCTGTCGCTCGCCACGCTCCACGGCGGCCGCGTACGCCGCGTGGCCGACCCGTTGGTCGAAGTGCGCCGTCAACTGGAGCAGAGCGTCATGGATGTTGGCTTCGAGCAGGTAGAGGCGGCTGCTCGGCATCTGCCACCAGGGCTGCCACCACGTCGGTTCCGCGACCGGTGGTGCCGTCACCACGTCCTTCACCGCGGACCACAGCGGTGTCAGCGCACGGTAGGTGGCCAGGCTCTGCCGCTCCGCGGCGGCGGCGGACGCGAGACGTGGAAGGACGAATCCGGTGGAGTAGATCAGAGCGCCGAGCGCGGCGGCCGGCGGGGCGACGGTGGTGGACAGGACGTCCAGGTCGTACCCCAGCCAGCGTGCGACGACAGCGGTGACCTTGGCGAGTGTGAAGCCGAGGGCGTCGAGCAGGAGGCCGGCGAGGATCAGTCGCAGGCCGACGCGCAGGAGCCCGGTGACCTCGTCGCGCGCCCATTTCAGGCAGACGGCGCTCAGGACGACGGTGCTCGCCAGGTGACCCACGAGGTAGAGGCTGATCATCTCCCGCATGTACGGGGTGTTGGCGTAGTACGTGTCCAGGTCGGTGAGCCGCTCCGTGTGCGCGTCCGCCAGGCTGAACAGCAGGACGATGGCGACGATGAGTGTCCCGTAGACGGCGACCGTCATCCGGGTCATCCGCCGTATCCGCTCCTCGGGACCGCCTCTCCAGTGGATCAGCAGGATGATCAGGGAGCAGCTCAGGGCAGAGATCGAGCTGTAGGTCAGCGGGGCGCCGACGTTGGGGATGCCCGTGGCGTGGTTGACCGCGGCGAGGGTGACGGGAGCGGACCAGAAGAAGCACGTGGCGGCGATGAACGCGGTGGCCCGCGTGGCGTTGGACAGGGGTGAGCGGGGAGTCCTGCGTGGTCGGCGAAGAAGTACGGCGGCCAGAGCCAGAAGAATGGACGCCATATACACGACAAGACTCATCTTTTCGGGGACTCCGTTCAGGTCCGCGGAGGTGGGGGAATCGAATGCTCGGATCCTGGCTCAGACCGACTGGGCCGCCACGGTGTCCGGCTCTCGTACCGTCCGCTCGGACTTCCTCACGGCATCGGCGATCCGGACCAGGGACTCGGCGTCCCTCGGGTGGGAGAGCCGCGTCGGCGCGCCCGCGGGTCTGAGCACGGGCCGGGTGCTGCGCCGTACGGCCGCGGCGATGGTCACGGCCCATGCGGTCGAGGTGGCACTCCCCCAGTCACCCGTCCTGTCGAACTCCGCGCCGAAGGCCTCGTCGTAGAGCCGTTCGTCGAAGTGTGTCTCGAGCGCAAGGAGACCGTTGTGGATGGTGCTCCAGCGCCAAGTGCCCCACAGGAGCGGGGAACGCGGGCGCTCGACGCGCAGCGCGCGTTCTTTGAGGACCGGGTCCAGGACGGCGTCGAGGGGTGCGAGACGGAAGAAGTCACGCCACGCCGAAAGGTGGTGGCCCGCCACGGGAAGGAGGACTCCCACCACCGTGAGCAGTGCGCCGAGGCCGGCGCACAGGGGCGGAATGGAGGTGCCGAGGACCGCCCAGTCCCGGCCGGCCCACCGCGCGATGACGGCGACCAGCTTGGAGACGCTGTACCCGGCGCTGATGACCGTACCGGCGCCGATCGTCAGCAGGCTGGCCCGCAGCCAGGGCAGTCTGCGGACCTCCGCCTCGAACGCCCAGCGCAGCGACCAGACGGCACTGACCGTCACGGCCGTCAGATGAGCGACCAGGTACAGGACGACCATCTCGGAGATCCAGGGCGCCGTCGCGTAGTACGTGTCGAAGTCGCTGCGACGCTCCTCCGTGGCGTCCCCCAGGATGTAGAGGGTGGCGATACCGAGGAGGACAGCCGCGTAGCCGTAGAGCCAGCTCCGTGTCGTCCGGCGCGCGGAGGGGCCGCCCCGCCAGCAGGCGATCAGGATCAGAAGTGTCGCGCTGTACGCGGTGATCGAGGCATAGGTCAGAGGGGCGGCCAGGTTGGGTACGCCGCTGACCCGGTTGATCACCTCGACCGAGCTGGGCGCGCCGAGGAGGAAGCACAGCGACGCGAACGCCAACACCGCGTTGATGGCACGGAGCGAGGGCTCGCTCCCGTTCCGGATCAGGCCCGGCAGTTTCACCAGGAGCCCGATCCACAGCAGGCCGCAGCTTATGTAGTTGATCGACCCACTCATTTCCGGTTCCCTCGATAGCTGAGAGCATCTGCGATACGGCGGGCGGTCGCGCCCGTGATCACGTCCCGTTCCATCAGCGCCCGCATCTCCTGCCCGACCCGGATGCCGAACAGTTCGGCCTCCTTCTCGGGATCCTCGTCGAAGCGTGAACGCGCGGCGGCCGGCTGCGCGCCGTGCGCATGCCCGGACTGCAGCTCGTCCCACGCCCCGCCCGCCAACTGCTCGGGGGTGAAGCCGTCCTTCTGCCGCATGTGCCACAGCTCGTGACCGAAGATCTGCGCCTGATGCCAGATGGCCGCGTCCCGCTCGATGATGATGTCGTCACGGTCGGCCCGCTCCAGCCACATCCCGGTGGCCTTGAACTCACGCGGGATGTGCACCTTGTGCACCTCGAGCCTGCGATCGCCGCGCCACTGCCGGGCGGACTCCACCAGTGCTTCGAACAGGGCTTCGGGATCTGCCGGCGCCTCCAGGTCACCTTCCGCGTCGGCGTCACCCAGCCGTCCCCGGACCGGAGCGATGAGCGTCTCGGCGAACTGACGCATCTCCCTGTCGCGCGCCCGTAACCGTTGCCACTGCCGGAGCCGGGTCACAGGAGTCATCGCCCGCTCCGGCGGTTCGGGACAGCGGCACCACGGACTGTGCCGGGCTTCTGCCGGCCGGCAGGCGTACCCAGGGGCCGCGGACGGTGGGGTGCCCCGCTGCATCCGGAGATCACGACGCAAGTCCTTCTCCGCCTCGGCCGCCCTTGTGGACACTCTGTGCGACAGGCCGGGTGACGGCCTCCGCCCACTGGGCCATCGCCTGCACTCCGGTGGGCGACAGGAGCCCGCGCGCCGCGAGCCGCAGTATCTCGGGCGTACGAAGCTCGGCGAAGGGATCCGACCTCGACTCGAGTTCCTGGAGGCGCTGTTGCAGCGCCTCGTCGAGTGCCTCCGGCTCGTCGGCGAAGAAGAACCCGGGCGGCAGGGAGAAGAAACGACGGAGCCGATCGGCCGATTCCAGGCCGGGTATGCCCTTCTTCCGCCACTCGCTCATCGTCTGACGCGTCACGCCGGCGGCTGCGGCGATCTCTTCGAGGGCGTACCTCTTCCCGTCGGCACGCCGGCGCGTCTCGCGAAGGAAGTCCAGCCGCTGCCGCACGCGCTCCGCCACCGAGATGTCCACGGCCCGCCCGCCCGCGAGCAGGGTCAGTACGACGGTCTCAGGGATCCCCGTCTCGTACGACAGGTGCGCGCTGTCGAGCACCTCGGACAACTCGGCGCGTCCCGAGGCACGCTGGATGCGCTCCAGGGTTCCGGCCAGTCTTGCGTAGGCATCGTCTGCTGCCACCGGGCATTCTCCTGCGCGCGTCGCTGATCAGGGGCGGGACGTACGCGAGCGTATCCGCATCCCTCCAACTGGTCGACACGGTCGGGGAAGTGTGCGTGAGACGTCGAGGCGATCGTGCGCGACTTCCGTGCGCAGTTCCAGGCGGCGACAGGCCGCCCCACCGACACCTCCGACGATCAGAACTGGTTCACGTGGACCGGCTGGGCCTCCCCCGGCGCTCAGCCGTCCGGCCGGGAACGTCTGCGACAGCGGCTGCAGGAGGTCACCGAAGCTGCGCAGCACCTGCTCACGGACGAGTCCGTGTCGGACGGCTCCCTGCGGCAGGCGGCACGCCTGCTCGGAGAGGCGGCCGACGCGCTGCGCACCTCCCGCCCCGGGGCTGAGGGCCCGCCACCCGGATCAGGACACGGAGGTGGACGGTGGCCTGTCAGCAGGGTGAGCGGAGTCCGGCGCGTGTCGAGCGCCGGGGGGAAGGCGGCGGCGCGAGAGGGGTGCACCCGCGCGAGCGCAGCCGAGCGTGCCCTCCGGAGAGGCGTGACCCGACGACATGGCCGCAGTCGCGCGTACCGGGCCCCGCGTCCGCGGCATGATCCGGATGGGCGGCCCTAGCGGCCGTGGTCCCTCTCGGACGCCGCCGTCACGGCGGTACCGCCCTGCCGAGCCCGGCCCGCTTGCGGCGGCGGAGAACCGCCTCCGACAAGCGACAGGATGGTGTTCACCATCGAGGCCACGGAGGCGAGGGCGGTGTCGAGGCACTCGTTCCGTACGTCTTCCCCGCACCGGGCGGCGCCCCCGTCGGACGCCTGCCCGGCCCCGGGCTCCGGCAGCTCGTCCCGGGCCCGACGGGCCTCCGCGGCCCGGTCCCGGCCGCCGTACGCGCGGCGCGCCGGCAACTCGTAGCCTCCGCCGTCGCGCACACCCGTACCGGTCTTCCGTGTCAACGGTTCCACCGCGCCTCCGCACTGCCGAATTTCGCCTGCACACAGAGTTCAACGGGCGGCTGGGAACCTTCTGGAGCATCGGTCGCCGTTCGGTCATCGTCACCGCGGCGGAGGGGACCCCCGGAGCTGCTTCCACGGTCCGGACACACTCCCCGGCGGTCTCGCTGCCTTGATGAGCGGTGAGGGCGACGGTGGACGACGCGGCCAAGCGTTCCATCGTGATCATCTGCTGCATCTTCCATTCGTGAGACGTCGACGGCGGTTCGCATGATCGGCAAGCTGATCACGACGGAGCCGGACCCGGGCCGGCATGGCGCCGGTCGGCTGACCACCGTCGGTTGACCCCGTTATATCCAATTTTGCTGCTGCCGGTGTGCGAGGAGAACGAGTGGGTAGGTGGCCCGACCGGATGCTTCCGCCCGCCACCGCGAGGGCTCACATCACGCGATGTTTCCGATCGCGACCCAGTGTGGCGGGCCGGCAAGGAGGAGATCATGAAGTTGACGCGACGGATCGCGCTCGCAGGCGCTGGTGCGGCGATCGCCGGAGGCGCTCTGCTGGCCGGCGGGAGCCCGGCGCTGGCGGCTGTTCCTCAGACGGCCGGGCACCTCCCGGCCCACAGCACCCCGGCGGACACCGGCCGGCACCACACCGCCCAGCAGCCCACGGATCCGTGGATCGCGGACCAGCTAGCCACTTTCTATCCCGCGTCCGCCCAGCGGGCAGCCGTGTTCGACCCCTGGGTGAAGGACCAGCTTGCCCTGTTCGCTCCCGCGTCCTGCAAGTGAGTGTGCCGGCACGGCCACGGCGGTCTCTCGCGCCGGCCCAGGCGAAGGGCGGCACGGCGCGTAACCCCGGAGAAGCGCTCCGCCACGACGCTGTTCGCCGTAGATATCGGTGAGTGTCTGAGGCCGCACGGGATACCAGCAGGTCATGACGTTTTTTGCCGCAGTGCGTGAGAGGGACCGTCGTCTGACCAAGAGGGTGGCCGCCTGGCAGCAACCCTGCGTCCACCGGACGCTCTCAGCGGTGGAGGAGGCCGCGGAGAGTTCCAAGTTGTGGTGCGGTGCGGCCGTGGTGATGGCCTGGACCGGCGGACGGCGTGGCCGAGAGGCCGCGGTGGCGGGACTGGCGGCTCTCGCCTTCGCGCAGCTCGTGTCCAACGGTGTGTGCAAGCGGCTGGCCGACCGTCCCCGGCCGCCGAAGGAGTGGATCCCTCACGACGAGGTCGAGGACCGGCCGGATTCGTCGTCGTTCCCGTCCGGGCACACCGCGGCGGCGGTGGCCTTCACCGCGGCGCTCGCCCCGTCGTGGCCGCAGGCGGGGGCCGTGTGTGCGGTGCCGGCCGCCATGGTCGCCGTCGAGCGCGTGCAGTCAGGCGCCCACTACCCCAGCGACGTGGCCGCCGGTGCCGTCATCGGACTCGCCAGCGCATGGCTGATCCGGCGCTTTCCGCCGTTGGCGGTGCGCGTCCGGCGGTGAGAGGGGGGCGGGAGGGCTGTGCCACTACGGGGAACCGTCAGGCGGCACCTGGACCGCCACCGGCCGGTGCACGGGCGCCCGGCCGGGCCCTTCCTTCCACGCTGGGTCCGCTGAGCCGACCCTGGGTCCGCTGAGCCGGTGGCGCCCCTCGCGCCCCGGCGCCGGCAGTCATGGACCTCAGCGCCCGTCCTCGCCCAGCACCGCGGCGAGGAGTCCTGGGAAGCGGGCGTCGAGGCCGGCCCGGCACAGGGTCATCAGCCGGGCCTTTCCCACCCGGCGCGTCCGGGTGATCCCGGCCTCGCGCAGGATGCGCCAGTGATTGGACAACGTCGACCTGGGCACCTCCATGCCGTCCGGGCTGCACGCGCTCTCGCCGGCTTCGGCCATCCGGCGCACCAGCGCCAGCCGGACCGGATCGCCCAGGGCATGGAGCACTACCGCCAGCTCCAGATCGGCATGTTCGGACCGTCCCACCGGCTCTCCTCGTCTTCCTGCGGCTGCTACCCGTAGTATGCAGATCACTTCGATATTTCGGGAAACACGGAATGATCTAGGAGACGGCCGTGACGGTGCTCGCCACCTTCGCCCGCGTCTATGTCGACGACCTGGACGCGGCACTGCCGACCTTCGTCCAGCTCACCGGGGAGCAGCCACGGCTCCGGTTCACCTACCGCGACCTGGATCTCGCGAGCGTCGGCGGCTACCTGCTTCTCGCGGGTTCGGACGAGGCCCTCGCCCCCTACCGCGGCACCCATGCCACCACGATCGTCGAATCCATCGACCACATCCTGCGGATCGCCGAGCAACACGGCGGAGAGATCCTCGACGGACCCAACGAGGTCCCCACCGGCCGCAATCTGACCGTGCGGCATCCCGGAGGCGCGACCATCGAGTACGTGGAGTTCCACGCCACCGCACGCTCCACGCTCGCGTGAGCCGGCCAGCCGGTCCGGATCGCACACATCAGACAATCCCGTCCTGGACTGTCCCGAGCGATTTGCTGCCACGTTCGAGCGATCCGGGCGGGTTCCGCTGACGACCGCGGGTGGCGGCCTGGATGGTGCAGTCGTCGGTTCGGTCGCGTGGCGTCGAGGAATGCCCCGGACGGACGGGTGTGGTCGTCGGGGGATGTCGTGCGGCGGTCGGCGGCGGGCTGCCCGACCCGCGCCGCTGACCCATGTCGTCACCGCCCGCCGGGCCCGCACCGTCACCTCGGGCCACCGGAATCGGACCGGCCGCACACGGCGGCGGCCGGTGAGGGCCGGCGGGCGACGACCACCGTGCGCCTCCATCCCGGCGGGCGACGACCACCGTGCGCCTCCATCCCGGCGGTCGCCCGGAGTTGCACCGCCATGGTGCCCAGGACCAGGGCTGCGCCCGCCCGATGACCCTCTGACGGAACTCCGTCCGCGCTACACGGAGGCACTGGCGAGGGTGGCACGGGTGAGGAGGTCCCCGAGTTCCCCGCTCGCGGAGCGTAGGCACCCTACGGTCGCGGACGCCGCCGGGCCGTCGCCGCGTCCCCTGTGTCAGCGCCTACACCTGCCGGCACGCGCCAGCCGTGTGCCGGTTCCCCCCCGCCCCTGAGGCGACCGGTGTGACACCGCCCGGCCGGGAACGTCTGTCCCGCGGATCCCCCGATCGGTGATTCGCCCCTCGGCCGGGGCGGGCCGTCCTCATCGTGGTAGCGAGACCGGGGCCTGCCACCCCGGCGTACCGGCCCGGCCCCGCGCCTTCACCGGTCCTGCTCGCGCGGGACGGCCGCCCACGTCCTGCGGCGTGAGCGCGGGCCGGGGGCCGCTCCCCGACGACCTCCGGAGTACGACACGTGACCCACCGTACGCGCGCCGCGCTGTCCGCCCTGGCGCTGGCACTGACCGCCTCGCTCACCCCGGCCGCCGCGGCTACGGCCGCACCCGACCAGGACCGCCGCACGGCGCCGGCGGATGCGCGCCCGGCCCCCTGCACCGGCGAGTACCAGGACGACGCCCGGCTGGGACCGAAGCACCTGCCCCGCTCCTGGGAGGCCCCGGTCGGACCGCTGCTGAGGAACTACCGGCGCACCGGCGGCCTCTCCGCGACGGCGTTCCTGGCCAGGTACTGGAAGGACGAGGACCCGCAGGGGCCGGCCGGATGGAAGTACCCGCCCAACGACGGATTCGCCGAGACCAACGGCCATGTCGACAAGCACATCGAGGTCCTGGAGCGCGGGGAGGACCTGGACCGCTTCGGCTCCGAGTACGGCTCCTACCTCGCTCCCGCCGGCGACCGGTACGCCGAGCGGGCGCTGCCTCCGCAGAACCTCAACACCCGCGACCCGAAGTACCCCTGCGACTACCACCGTTACCTCGTCGAACAGCCCTTCCCCGTCTGGCAGGGCCGCATCGCCCCCTGGTTCGCACAGCCCGGCGGTGGCCGGCAGATCAAGCTCGACCCCGCCCTGCTCAACCCCGGCGACGGCCAGCGCCTGAACGTCAGGTGGCTGCTGGACCACGGCTATCTCGCCCCCGCCGCGGCCTGAGCGCCCCCGGCCGGTGAACCGCGACACCCTGGACTCCGTCCTGCGCGCCCTCGGCGTGCAGGACGGTCACTACTTCCTCGAGGACGTCCACGAACCCATCCCCCTGCCCACCGACTTCCTCTTCCTGCGCCGCTCCCCCACCGAACCGGACCGGTGGGACGTCGGGGCCTGCGAGCGCGGTGCCTGGGAGACGATCAGCCTGCACACCCACGAAGAGGACGCCTGCACCCACCTGCTGCGTCTGCTGACCGGGAACTGAGCACCGGACACACCGAACGTCGGCGCATCGCCTCATCGCCTCAACGGCTCACCTGGGCGAGGGAGCCGGCCGCGCCCGGCAGTACGTGGTCGCCCAGCTTGTCCGTACTCAGGCACAGCGAGCAGACGAACGCCCCGTGGGTGGCGCAGGCGGCCAGGTCCGGGCGTTCGTACGGCTGGTGACAGACGTGGCAGTCCAGGGTGACGGCGCTCGGGTTGCCGTCCGCGTCCAGCAGGGGCTCGGTGATGCCGTCGTCGGTGCGGCGGAGGTAGTAGCGGCCCCTGGTGACCATGGCCATGAAGGGGGTGAGGACGAAGGCGAGCACCGCCGCGGCGACGGGAGAGTACGGCTGGAGCGTGTCGCCCAGCAGGTGGAAGTACATGGCGATCGACAGGCCGGAGGCGGCGACGAACGCGACGACGCCGACCGGGTTGACGGCGTAGAGCATGCCCCTGCGGAACTCCGGCTGGAGCGGGGAGAGTTTCAGCAGGTACTTGTTGACGCCGATGTCCGTCGCCACGGTGACGACCCAGGCGATCGCGCAGTTGGAGTAGAAGCCCAGGATGTCGTTGAGGAAGCTGAACATGTCGGCCTCCATCAGGGCGAGCGCGAAGCCCAGGTTGACCAGGACGAAGACCATGCGGCCGGGGTAGTGCCTGGTGACACGCGTGAAGGAGTTCGTCCAGGCCAGTGACCCCGAGTACGCGTTCGTCACGTTGATCTTGATCTGACTGATGACCACCAGGGCCACGGCCAGCGGGAGGACCATCCAGGAGGGCATCATCGCGTCGAAGGCGCCGCGGAACTGCTGGATCGGCTCGGGCGCGGCGGCCGGACCGACCTTCGTGAGGATGTAGACGGCGAGGAAGACGCCGATGGCCTGCTTGAGAGCGCCGAGCACCACCCAGCCGGGACCGGCCATGACCACGGCGGTCCACCATGTGCGCTTGTTCGCCTCGGTCTTGGGCGGCATGAAGCGCAGATAGTCGATCTGCTCGCCGATCTGCGCGATGAGGGACAGGCACACGCCGGCGCCGAGCAGGACGGATGCGGTGTCGACGCCGCCGTGGCCGTCCGTGCCGGCGTAGGCGAGGAACCGGTCCACGGTGCCGGGGTCCGCGGCGATCAGGTGGACCAGTGGGCCGACCATCAGCAGCAGCCAGACCGGGGTCGTCCACACCTGGAGCTTGCTGAGCGCTTTCATGCCGTGGACGACCAGCGGGACGACCATCAGCGTGGAGACCAGGTAGCCGAGCCACAGCGGCAGTCCGAGGCCGAGCTTGAGGCCCTGGGCCATGATCGAGCCTTCGAGGGCGAAGAAGATGAAGGTGAAGCTGGCGAAGATGACGCTGGTCAGGACCGAGCCGTAGTAGCCGAAGCCGGAGCCGCGGGTGATGAGGTCGAGGTCGATGTTGTAGCGGGCGCCGTAGCAGGCGAGGGGCAAGCCGGTGACGAAGATGACCACGGCGGCCACGCCTATGGCCACGAGGGCGTTTCCGGTGCCGTGCGCCAGGCCGATGCCGGCTCCGATGGAGAAGTCGGCCATGTAGGCGATGCCGCCGAGCGCGGTCGTCGCCACGACCATGGGGGTCCAGCGGCGGTAACTGCGCGGAGCGAAACGGAGGGTGTAGTCCTCCAGCGTCTCCCTGGCCGCCTGGTCGTCGGTGGGCCGCGTCGCGTCCGTCGCTGTCGGCCGTGATTCGGTGGTGCTCATGTCGCGCCTCCCGATCATGCTGCTGGTGCGGGTGCCGGGTGTGGGAGGAGCCGCCGCCGGCGTCATCGGCGGGAGCGGGAGAGCCGGCTCACCGCCATGGGTGGTGCACGGCTGGGTCAGCGGCTGTGGTCCCACGGCCGGTCACGCTAGACAGGGGGTGTTACCGACCGTGCCCGCCGGGGTGAACGGGGCGTTTCCGCGGCCCGGGTGCCGAAGGCGAGGCCGCGGACCGGACGTCCGGGGGCGGTGGACCGGGTCGGGGGTTCGGGGAGGCCGGCGGGCGCCGGGGTGCTCGGGCCCGCAGAGGCGGGATGGGCCGGTGCTCCGGGACTGGACCGGGCGGGTGCCTTCCGGCGTGCCGGGTGGTGTCCTGCCGTCGCCGTGGGCGCGCCGCCTTCTAGCCTCCTGGGCATGCTGGGGCTTCCTGCGCACGTCCGTGCCTGCCTGTTCGACCTCGACGGGGTGCTCACCCGGACCGCGAAAGTACACGCGGCCGCCTCGAAGGAGAGGTTCGACGGCCGTCTCCGCGAGCGCGCGACCCGTGAGGGGACCGCGTTCGTGCCCTTCGACGCGGTCGACGACCACGACGAGTACGTGGACGGGCGTCCGCGCGCGGACGGGGTGCGCACCTTCGACCCAGTGGTGGCGCACGAGCGTCGTCTGCGGGGCGTACCCGGTCCGGACACCTGCCTGGAGGCGGCCCGCGGTCCGGGGGCGGAGCCGGACCGGGCCGCCGTGTCCGCGGACGCCCCGGCCGGCGTCGAGGCGGGCCCGGCGGGCCGGTCCGGTGTGGTCGTGGGGGTCGACCGGGTGGGTCGGGCGGAGCGGTTGCGGGCGCGCGGCGCTGATGTGGCGGTCCGTGACCTGGCCGAACTCCTGGAGTCACGGTGATCACTCATCCGAGCTTCACGGTCGAGCCGTGGTGCCTGCGCGAGACCGAGCTGAGTCTCGACCTGCTCGCGCAGAGCGAGTCGGTGTTCGCCCTGTCCAACGGGCACATGGGGTGGCGCGGGAACCTCGACGAGGGGGAGCCGCACGGCCTGCCCGGCGCGTACCTCAACGGCGTCTACGAGCGGCATCCCCTGCCGTACGCGGAAGCGGGCTACGGCTATCCCGAGTCCGGCCAGACGATGATCAACGTCACCGACGGCAAGATCATCCGACTGCTCGTGGACGACCACCCGTGCGATCTGCGGTACGGCCGGCTGGTGTCGCACGAGCGTGTCCTGGACTTCCGCTCCGGTGTGCTCAGCCGTGAGGCGCAGTGGACGTCACCCGGCGGCCGCACGGTCCGGATCTCCTCACGCCGGCTCGTGTCCTTCACACAGCGAGCGGTCGCCGCGATCGTGTACGAGGTGGAGCCGACCGACGGGGCGGCCTCGGTGGCCGTTCAGTCGGAGCTGGTCGCCAACGAACAGCTACCCCGCTTCTCGGACGACCCCCGCGTCGCCGCGGCGACCGAGTCGCCGTTGGTCGCGGAGGAGTACTTCGCGCAGGAGACCCGGCTGCGGCTCGTGCACCGCACCACGCACAGCGCGCTGCGGGTGGCGGCGGCGGCCGACCACCTGGTGGAGGGGCCGGAGAGTACGCGGTGGACGGCGCAGAGCGAGCCCGACGTCAGCCGTCTGACGGTGACCGCCGACCTGGTGCCCGGCCGGCCGCTGCGGCTGGTCAAGTTCGTGGCCTACGGCTGGTCCGGGGAGCGTTCGCTGCCCGCCGTGCACGATCAGGTGGACGCGGCGGTGGCGGCCGCGGTCAGCACCGGCTGGGACGGGCTGGTCGCCGAGCAACGGGCGTACCTGGACCGCTTCTGGGCCGGTGCGGACGTCGAGGTGGAGGGTGACGCGGAGATCCAGCAGGCGGTGCGGTTCGCGCTCTTCCATGTGCTCCAGGCGGCGGCCCGTGGCGAGAACCGGGCGATCCCCGCGAAGGGGCTCACCGGAACCGGGTACGACGGGCACTCCTTCTGGGACACCGAGTCCTACGTGCTGCCGGTGCTGACGTTCACCGCGCCGGAGGCCGTATCGTCGGCGCTGAGATGGCGGCACCGGACGTTGCCGGCGGCGCTGGAACGCGCGCGTCAACTGGGGCTGGCCGGAGCGACGTTCCCCTGGCGGACCATCGACGGCGCCGAGTGCTCCGCCTACTGGCCCGCCGGGACGGCCGCCTTCCATGTCAACGCCGACATCGCCATGGCGGTCGTACGGTACGTGGCGGTGACCGGGGACGAGGACTTCGAACGTGCCGAGGGGCTCGATCTCCTCGTGCACACCGCCCGGCTGTGGCACTCCCTCGGTCACCACGACGCGGAGGGTGTCTTCCACCTCGACGGGGTCACCGGCCCGGACGAGTACAGCGCCTTCGCCCGGGACAACCTCTACACCAACCTGATGGCCCGGCGGAACCTGATCGACGCGGCGGAAGCGGCCGTGCGCCATCCTGACCGGGCCGCGGAACTCGGGGTCGACGAGGAGGAGTCCGCGATGTGGCGGGACGCCGCCGCCCGCATGGCGGTGCCGTACAACGAGTCCCTCGGCGTGCACGAACAGTCGGCCGGTTTCACCACCTTGCAGCGCTGGAACTTCGAGGCGACCCCGCCCGACACCTATCCCCTGCTGCTGCACTACCCCTACTTCGACCTGTACCGCAAGCAGGTGGTGAAGCAGGCCGACCTGGTGCTGGCCATGATGGAGTGCCCGGACGCCTTCACCGACGAGGAGAAGGCACGCGACTTCGCCTACTACGAGGCGCTCACCGTCCGCGACTCCTCTCTGTCGGCGAGCTGTCAGGCGGTGCTCGCCGCCGAGACCGGGCATCTGCGGCTGGCCTACGCCTATCTGGGCGAGGCCGCGCTGATGGACCTGGACGATCTGGAGCACAACACCCGCGACGGATTGCACATCGCCTCGCTCGCCGGGACGTGGATCACCCTGGTCGGGGGTTTCGGGGGCATGCGCCGGTACGCCGGCGAGGACGGGAAGCCGGGCCGGCTGGCGTTCGCGCCGCGCTTGCCGGAGGCGCTGTCCCGGGTGGCGTTCACCGTGCTGGTACGCGGTCGCAGGCTGAAGGTCGACATCGGCCGGTCGCACACGCGTTACCGGCTGGTGGAAGGGGAGCCGCTGGTCGTGCTGCACCACGGGGAGCCGGTGACCTTGTCCGCCGACGGGCCGGTGGATTGCCGGATGCCTCCGGTGCCCGCGCGGCCCGAACCCCAGCAGCCCGCGGGACGCCGCCCGATGGGCCTGTCCGCCGGGGAGGAGTCCCTGGCGGGGACGCTGGAGTAGGACGGCGAAGAAGGGCACGCGCGCGGCGGGACGCCCGTCGTCTCCCGCTGCGCGGCCCACTCCTTCGAGATGTCACCGGCAGACGGGGCCAGAGGATGAGCACGGACGTGATCCGCCGTACGTACCGACCTGCACCGAACACGCCGGACGCCCACTGCGCGGGGTCCGGCTCCGCACCACCGGCCGCGAGGCGTTCGCTCCTGTGCGTACCGCCGTGGCGATGCTCACCACGCCATGGCGGCCGTACCCGGACGACCTCGCCCGACGCCCCGGACGGCGGTGCGGCGGGCGCCCGCCGTCGTCACCGCAGCGACCTGCTGCGGGGGTCCGACCGGTCGCGGAAGGCCGTCGACGCGGGCGGTGTCCGGTGCCGGCGGTGACCCGCGGAGGGAAGGACGGCCCCGTCGATGACTGATCGCACGCCGGGATCCCGGGCCGGGATCCGTGGCTTCCGGGCGGGCGACGGCCCGAAGGTGATCGAGGCGTGGCGTCGGAGCGCGCCGGCCGATCCCGTCAGCCCCGACCGCTTCCGCTCCCTGGTGCTGCTCGACGCCAACTTCGATCCGCAGGGGCTCCGGGTCGCCGTCGACGGTGACCGTGTCGTCGGCGCCGCCTACGCGGTGCGCCGTCTGACGCCGATGACCGGTACCGACCTGGAACCGGAGCAGGGCTGGATCCCGTTCTTCTTCGTGGCCCCGGCCGCCCGCGGGCGCGGTCTCGGCCGCCGGCTGCTGACCGACGCCCTCGACTGGCTGCACGGCCACGGCCGCACCCGGGTGGACTTCTCCTCGTACACCCCGAACTACCTCCTCCCCGGCCTGGACGCCGACACGTATCCGGAAGCGGCCGGGCTCCTTGAGTCCCTGGGCTTTCGCACGCTCTACGAGGCGGCGGCGATGGACCGCAGCCTGCTCGGCTACCGCTTCCCGCGGGATGTCGCGGACCGCCTGGACGAGCTGACGGCGCGCGGATACCGGTTCGCCACCCCGCGCGACGACGACCTGGTGGACCTGGTCGCGCTCGCCGGGAACCACTTCAGCCCGGACTGGGCACGCGCGATCCGGGAGTGCCTGGCCGCGGGCACGCCGCTGGACCGGATCGTGGCCGTCCGGGACCCTTCGGGCCGCATGGCCGGCTGGGCGATGCACGGCGCGTACGAGTCGGTGGAGGAGCGGTTCGGCCCGTTCGGTGTGCTGGAGGAGATGCGCGGCACCGGGATCGGCAAGGTGCTGCTTCATCTGGTGCTGGAGCGGATGCGGGCGCGCGGTGCGCACGGCGCGTGGTTCCTGTGGACCGGCGAGCGGTCCCCGGCCGGCCACCTGTACCGCGGGACCGGATTCACCACGACCCGGGTGTTCCGGGTGCTGCGCAGGGAGGCCGCCCGGTGAGGCCGGCGCACCGCACGGGCTGCCCGACCCGGCGCCGCTTCACGCTCGCGCTGCCCTCGGCGCTGCTGGCCTGCGGATGCGCCGCGCCCCACCGGGGTACCGGCCGGCCCGGGGACCCGATCGTGCTCACCCTGCTCTCCCACTACGCGAGCGGGGCGCTCAGGGACGCTCTGCAAGGCCCGGTCGACGAGTGGAACGCCACCCACGACCGGGTCAAGGTGCGGACGGAGGCCGTGGAGTTCAGCGATCTGCTGACCACGCTGATGGTCCGCCAGGCCGCCGGCCAGGGTGCCGACATCGTCCACCCGTACTGCCTGTGGACCGGCCAGCTCGTCCGGGCCGGCGTCCTGCGGCCCGCGCCGCCCGGGCACGCCGGGGAGATCGCGCGCGGCTACGGCGCCGCCGCGGTCGGTGCCGCGTCGGTCGGGGGCAAGGTCTACGGCTACCCCACCGAGGTGCAGACGTACGCCCTCTACTACAACAAGCGGCTGCTGCGCGAGGCGGGTGTCGACGGGCCGCCGCGCACCTGGCGGGAGCTGGAGGAGGCTGCCCACCGCACCACCAGGCGCGACCGGTACGGCAACACGCTGGTGCAGGGCTTCGGGCTGTCGGTCATCGACGACTCGACCACGGTCGGCCAGACCCTCGCCCTGCTCAACGCCGCCGGCGGGACGTTCGTCTCCGCCGACGGCAGGAGCACCGCCATCGACTCGCCGGCCGGCCGGGCCGTGTTCGATCTGGAGCACCGGCTGGTCGCCACCGGCGCGAGCGCACCCGGCGTCAACGTCTACAAGGCGTTCCCGTCCGGACAGGTGGCCATGGTGGTCAGCGCCGGCTGGTGGTCCGCGGATCTCAAGACCCTGATGGGCGGGGACTACCGCGATGTCGGTGTCGCACCGCTTCCCCTCCGCCGGGCGCACGACGCGCGTGCCACGCTCTCCACCGGCTTCCTGCTGGGCGTCAACGCGGCCAGTGAACATCCGCGCGAGGCCTGGGAGTTCCTGCACTGGCTCAACACCGGGAAGGTTCGGGTGACCAGCGCCGGGAAGGACGCGACAGCGACCCGGATGAGCCTGCTCCAGGTGTCCGTCGGCTCCCTCACCGGCCGCGCCGACGATATGCGGACGCTCCTGGGCGAGGGCGGCGATCCGAACCTGCGCCCGTTCCGGGACGCGCTCGCCTACGCGGTGCCGGAGCCGAACATGCCGGGGGCGCAGCAGGCCAAGTCGCTGCTGCGCAAGAACATCGAGGCGCTGTGGACCGGTCAGCGGTCGACCGACGAGGCACTGCGCGCGATCCGCCGTCAGGTCGACCAGGAGGTGGCGCGCTCGTGGTGAACGCCCTGGCGCCGGAGACGACCGAGCGGACGGCCGGCCCGCGGACCGCCGGACCCGCCGACGGCGGCCGTGGCCGGACCCGGCGCCTGCGCCGCCGCCAGGCCGCCGTCGCCTATCTCTTCCTGGCGCCGGCACTGCTGTTCTTCGCCGCCTTCCTGGTCCTGCCCCTGGGTTTCGCGCTGCTGCTGTCGACGTCCCGCTGGGCCGGGTTCGACCTCGGCGACATCGACCCGGTGGGCCTGGACAACTTCGCCGGCCTCTTCGCGGACGGTTCGACGTTCCTGGTGCCGATCCTCACCAACACGCTGCTGTTCGCCCTGGGGACGGTGGTCCTCGCGCTCGCCGGTTCGGTGCTCGTCGCGACCTGCATCGACAAACTGCGGTTCCAGGGGCTGTGGCGCACCCTGTACTTCCTGCCGATCGTCACGACGGTCGTCGCCGTGGGCAACGTGTGGAAGTACATGTACGAGCCCGGCGGGCTGGTCAACGGCGTCCTCAACGCCTGCGGGCTCGGCTCGGTGGCGTTCCTCCAGGATCCGGACACCGCGCTGCCCTCGGTCGTGGTCGTACAGGCCTGGGCGTCGGCCGGCACGGCGATCCTCGTGCTGACCGCCGGGCTGAAGTCCGTTCCCGAGTCGTACTACGAGGCCGCCGCGCTCGACGGCGCCGGGCCGGGCACCGTCTTCTGGCGGATCACCCTGCCGTTGCTGCGGCCGTCCCTGCTGTTCGTGTGCATCACCCAGTTCCTCACCGGTCTCCAGTCGTTCGCGCTGATCATCGTGATGACCAAGGGCGGACCGGGTGACGCGACGAACGTGGCCGCGCTGGAGATGTACCGGCAGGCCTTCTCGTACGGCGACTGGGGTACGGCGAGTGCCGCCGCCTTCGTCCTGTTCGTGGTGGTCCTCATGGTCACCCTGGCCCAGTTGTGGCTCTTCCGGCGCAAGGGGGAGGACGCATGATCCGACGCCGCTTCCCGTGGCTGTCGTACCTGGTGGTGGTGGCCGGCGCCGTGCTGACGGTCGTGCCGTTCCTCGACATGGTGATGACCTCCTTCAAGGGGCCCGGCGAGTCCGGCACACTGCCGTACCGGTTCCTGCCCGAGGCGTTCGACCTGTCCAACTACCGGGCGGCGGTGGACCAGCTCGACATGCCGGCGCTCTTCCGCAACAGCGTCGCAGCCACTGCCCTGATCACCGGATCGGTGCTGCTCACGTCGTCGCTCGCCGGCTACGCGCTGGCCAAACTGCGCTTCCCCGGGCGGGACTTCGTCTTCCGGCTGGTGCTGTCGACGATGATGTTCCCGCCGTTCCTCTTCTTCATCCCGCACTTCCTGATCCTGGTGCACTGGCCGCTGGCGGGCGGCAACGACCTGGCCGGACGCGGTGGCGCGGGCCTGACCGTCAGCATCGTCGCGCTCACCGTGCCGTTCCTCGTCAACGGCTTCGGTATCTTCCTGACGCGTCAGTTCGTGATCTCGATCCCGGACGAGGTCCTGGAGGCCGCGCGCATCGACGGGGCCGGCGAGTTCGCCGTGTGGTGGCGGATCGTGGTGCCGCAGACCAAGCCGGTCCTGGTGACCCTCGGGCTGCTGACCTTCGTCGACGCGTGGAACGAGTACATCTGGGCGCTGCTCGTCTCGACCGCCGACCCGGACGTGATGACCCTGCCCGTCGGCATCCAGCTCCTTCAGGACCACGTCGACCCGGCCCGCACGATGCCCGTCGTCATGGCCGGTCTCGTCCTGAGCATCCTGCCGGTGCTGGTCCTCTTCCTGCTGCTCCAGAAGTACTACATCCGCGGCGTCATACTCAGCGGCCTGAAGTGACGAGCGCCCGCGCCGGGCTTCGCCGGCCCGGCCTGCCGCTCAGGGACGAGCGCCATGGACGGCCGGGTGCGGCCGCCCGGGGCACCGACGGCGGGTGGCGCATCAGGCGGTGGCGAGTGCGACGAGGTGCCGGGCCGTCCCGGCGGGATCGACGGTCTGATGGAGATGGGCGCCGGGCAGATGTGCCACACGCCAGCCGCGTCCGCCCGCCTCGGCGCAGACGTCGTCGTACGGAGGGCCGAACAGCAGGTAGGAGCAGGGGTGGTCGTCCCAGCCGGCCGGAACCGGGATGTGCTGCTCGTAGTAGGACAGCGGCAGGGTGGGCTGCTCCTCGATCACTTTCTGCCGCACCACCGGATCGGCGAACATGGGTGCCACGTCCGCCTCGTCCCACCAGTCCGTCCACCGCGGCAGCCTGCCCCTGACCGCCAACGGGCGGAGGAACTCCAGGAACTCGGGCGAGGCGACAGGGGTCTGTCCGGACGGGGCGGGCAGCGCGGCATCCACGAAGACCGAGTGGGCCACCGGGAGGTCGAGGCCCGCGCGGATCGCCGGGACGAACAGGCCCGCGTTGCTGTGCGCCACCAAGGTGACCGGGCTGCCGGGCGCGATCTGCCGGAGATCGTCACGAACGGCCTCGACCACACGCGGCCAGAACGGCGCAGTGCCGTCGGCGATGTGCAGCAGGGACGGCACGCGTACCCGGTGTCCGGCCGCCGCCAGGTGTGCGGCCACCGGGTGCCAGGTCGAGGGGCCCACGGACGGACTGTGTACGAGAACGAAGGTCTGACCCATGTGACGATGCTGCCCCGGCTCCTGCGGCGGCACGACGGTTTCGGCCGGCAGCGGAACGCCTGTGCGGCGGGAACATCATCCGATGTGTGGTCGGACGGATAACGCGGCAGGTTCGGGGTAGATCCACTGTGGCTCCCGTCGTCGGGAGCCGGAGCGCGCCCGACCGGAGGGCTGCTCCCGGGTTTGAACGAAGGATCGATCGATGGCCAGCGGTACCGTGAAGTGGTTCAACGCAGAGAAGGGCTTCGGCTTCATCTCCCAGGACGGAGGAGGCCCGGACGTCTTCGCGCACTACTCCGAGATCCAGGGCAGCGGCTACCGCGAGCTCACCGAAGGCGAACACGTCACCTTCGACATCGGGCAGGGGCAGAAGGGTCCGCAGGCTCAGAACATCGTCCGCGGCTGACCGGGCGTAGCGCACGGGTACGAGGCGGCTGCCGGTACGGGCAGCCGCTTCGTCGTGTCAGCGGGTGGATCGACCACGCGCGTACGCGACGCCGGCTTCAGACGTGGTGCCCCTGGGCCGCCAGCCACCTGTGCACGCTCTCCTTGTCCGCCGGTGTGATGCGGGCCGGCCCGTCGACCTCCGGGCCCTCGTCGTCGTTGAAACCGGTGTCGGTGATCCGCGCGGTCACCCACGTGGCCAGGTCCTGCGCGGTGTCCTCGGTCAGCGAACCGCCCTTCCAGTCCTCGCGGACCCGGTGGGCGGCAGCCGGATCATGGCGTTCCATCTCCTCCAGCCAGACCGGCAGCAACCGGTCGACGGTCTGCCGGTCGGACCGGGAAGGCTCCCGTCCCTCATGTGCTGTCATGCGAGGCCGGGTTTCCCCACAGCTCCGGGTGACACCTGTGTGCCGTGATCACCGACGGCACGGGTCCGGGAGGCCGGGTCAGAGGGTGGTCGGCTCGCCAGGGGGCCGGCCCCTGTCCAGGCGGCCGGCCGTCCGGCGGTCGGCGTGGGGACCGGGCGGGTTGCTGCCCGGTCCCGGCCGTCGGTCGCCCGGCCGTCACTCGGACGGCGTCCGGTTGTCGCCCTGCGAGCCGGGGTCCCGGTCGGTGCTGGAGTCCACGGCATGCGCCTCGCGCGGGCGGCCGGGGCCACTCGTGCGACGGTCGCCCGCCTGGGCGCGAGGACGGTCGTTCGGGCAGTCGTCGGCCAGGTCGCGCCGGCTCCGGGCGACGGCGTGACGTGCCAACAGGCGGCGGGCCGGGCGTGGTGCTCGGGCCGGCTTCTGAACCGGCAGCGGTAGGGAGCGGGCGGACCGGGCGCGAGCCTCAGCCGGCCTGAACCGGCGCCGGTAGGGACCGGGCAGGCCGGGCACGAGGCTCAGGCCGCGCTCTTCTTGCGGCGGCGCCCGCCGGGGGCGAGGGCGTCGATGAGTTCCTCGCGGCTCATCCTGGACCGGCCGGCAACGTCCTGTTCGGTCGCCCGCTGGTACAGCTCCGCCTTGCTCAGCCGCTGCAACTCGCTCTTGCCGCCGCCGCGTCCGCGGGCCCGCGCCGATGCCGCGCCGGCCCTCCTGGGCGGAGCCTTCCGCGAGGGCGTCTTCGCCGTCGTCCTGCCTGGCGCGGAGGTGCGGGCGCCCTTGCGCGGAGCGGACTTCTCCTTCTCCTCGACCTCCTCGACCGAGCGGGCGCTCCGCAGGCTGCTCTCGAGGACCTTCATGAGGTCGATGACGTTGGTCGCCTCCGGAGGCCCCTCCGCCGTGACGATCTCCTGCCCCTCGGCCTTGGCCTTGACCAGCTCGCGCACCTTCTCCTGGTAGGTGTCGCGGTAGCGGCCCGGCTCCCAGTCGGTGCTGAGGGCATCGACCAGCTCGAGCGCCATGTCCAGCTCCTTGCCGCGCCCGGTCTTCTCCGAGGCCGAGGGCAGTTCGGGCAGTTCCTCGCCCGGATCGCGGACTTCGTCCGCCCAGTGCAGCGTTTGCAGGACCAGCACGTCGTCCTCCGCCCGCAGGGCGGTCAGGTACTGCTTGTTGCGCATGACGAAGGTGGCGATGCCCACCTTGTCCCTCTCGGCCAGGGCCGCGCGCAGCAGCTCGTAGACCTTCGAGTACTCCTTGCCGCGCGGGGCGATGTAGTAGGTGCGGTCGAAGAAGACCGGCTCGATGCGGTCCAGCTCGACGAAGTCGGTGATGTCGATGGTCCTGGAGCGGCCCGGCGCGATCTCGTCCAGTTCACCCGGGCTCGACGACGACGTACTCGCCCTCTGCGACCTCGTACCCCTTGACGATGTCACCGGTGCCGACCTCGTCGCCGGTTCGCTCGTTCACCCGCCGGCTGCGGATCCGGTCGGTCGTGCCGCGCTGCAACTGGTGGAAGTGGACGGTGTGGTCCTGGGTGGCGGTGTACAGACCCACGGGCACGCTGACGAGCCCGAACGTGATCACGCCTGTCCAGATCGCCCGCGCCATCCCCGTGCTCCGTCCCGTCCGCCCAGCGCCGCGGCTGGATCCGCCCTCTGTGCCTCCACGCTCGCACCGCCGCCGCTCCCCCGCGCGCCGGACCGCCCCGGCAGCCACCCGAACGGCGGCGCCGCGTCGCGGACGGTGGCGCCGCGCACCGGCGGAAGCGCGGTGCGCGTACGGCGTCGTGCCCCGGCCGTTTCAGTAGGCGACGGACATCCGGGCGCGGGGGTGCGCGCCGCGTTCGAGTTCGTCGACGAACGCGATGGCGTAGTCCTCGGCGCTGATGGCGCTGTTGCCCTCGGCGTCGGTGATCAGCAGGTCGCCGCCGGTCCGGAAGACGCCCGTGCGCTCGCCGGGCGCGATCAGGGCCGCGGGAGAGACGGCAGTCCACTCCAGGTCGGTGACCTCGGCCAGGGCGTCGAGGAGGTCGGCATGCGCGAGGGCCTCGCCCTTGTACTCCGCGGGGAAGCCGGGAGCGTCCATGAGGCGCGCGCCGCCGTCCGTGAGCAGCGAGCCGGCACCGCCGACGACGGCCACCCGTCGCACACCGCCCCTGCGCGCCCCCTCCAGGAGGGCCTCGTTCAGCGCCGCGAACGGCTTGCGGGGGTCACTGCCGTCCCTCGGCGGCACCAGCGCGGACACCACCACGTCCGCGCCCCTCACCGCATCCGCCACCTGCTCCGGAGCACTCGCGTCCACGGCCGCGCCGGTCAGCAGGGCATGGTCCAGCGGCGCCTCGCCGGAGCGGGAGGCGGCCACCACGTGGTGGCCGCGGTGCACGGCCTCGGCGGCGATGCGGCGTCCGATCATGCCGGTGGCACCGAGAACAACGATGTTCATGGGGAACTCCTCGTCGGGAATCACGGCCGCCTTCGTGGGTCGGCCGGGCGGGCGGGCACCGTCGCGGACACGATCCGGACACGTTTCGGGACCGGGTCACCGCCCGCGCTCGGGCCCACGTCCAAGCTATGAGCCGGGAAGACATGGAGCCGGGTACGGTGACGACTGATGATGGTCAAAAACGGACAGCATGGGAGCGGAACCGGAAGAACGATTCGCGAGGTTCCCTTCACCGCCCCCGCGGGGGTGCCCTCCGGGGTGGAGGTCATGTCCTTCGCACTGCTCCGGTCGCGGCTGCCCGCGCGGAGCCTGACCGGGCCGCAGCGGCCCTCCTTCCACCATCTGCTCGCCCCCACGCGTGGCGTACTGCGGCACTCGGTCGACTTCACCGGCTATGTGATGCGGCCGGGCACCTGGCTGTGGGTACGCCCCGGCCAGGTCCAGCAGTGGCACACCATGGACGCGACCGAGGGCACGGCCGTGCTGTTCGAGGCCTCGTTCCTCGACGCGGCCACGGCCGCCGCCGCCCGCCTGGACGATCCGTACGCGGCGGTCGGCCTGGAGCCCGACGAGCGGGAGGGCCTCCGGCTGGAGATGGCCCGCGCCCATCTGCGTGAGGAGTTCGACGCCTTCGGACGCCTGCCTCTCAGCGTGCACACCGCCGCGCTGCGGCATCTGCTCGCGGTCCTCGTCCTGCGCCTCTCCCACCTCGGCCCGCCGGCCGGCAGCCCGCGGGCCGAGCCCGATGAGACGTTCCTGCGCTTCCGTGACGCGGTGGAGGAGGACTTCTTCCGCACCCGACGGGTGGAGGACTACGCCCGACGCCTCGGTTACTCGGCGCGGACGCTGACCCGCGCGTCCCTGGCCGCCACGGAGGTCGGCGCGAAGGAGTTCATCGACCGGCGCCTCGTACTGGAGGCCAAACGTCTCTTGGCCCACGGCGACCAGAGCGCCGTACAGATCTCCCGGCAGCTCGGGTTCTCCAGCGCCACCAACTTCAGCAAGTACTTCCAGGAGCGGACCGGACAGAGCCCCATCAGCTTCCGCACCACCATCCGCGGCCTTCCACCCACCGGCGGCTGACGAGCGCCTCGTCGGATGCCGTCCGGCCGGGGGCGGCCCCCCGGACGCCTCCGGTGGCCCGGGGTTGCAGGCGGCCGGACGGCGGCGTCTGCTGGAGGGGCGGGAGGTGCGGCGGGGTCCGCAAGAGGCGGCAGCGCCTCCGTACCGAGGTCGCGCGGGCCGTACCGGGGACGGCGGAGGAGAGCGACGGGGCAGCGAGGAGGCCGGGGCATGACCGACGACACCGCCGCACGGGCGGCCCGGGAGGACGGGGCAGTCCCGCGGCACAACCTGCTCTCCGGTCCGCAGCCCGACGTGGCACGGGCGGCCGGATACGCCGACGCCCCGCCCCGCATGGGGTTCTTCACCGACACCTCGGTGTGCATCGGCTGCAAGGCGTGCGAGGTGGCGTGCAAGGAGTGGAACGCCGTGCCGGAGGACGGCCTGGAACTGACCGGCATGTCGTACGACAACACGCAGGGCCTCGGCGCCGACACCTGGCGGCACGTGGCCTTCATCGAGCAGCGCAAGCCGTTCGGCGGGCAGGAGCCCGGGGTCGGGCACGAGGACGTCGACGTGTTCTCCGCCGCGTCCGCGCTGGGCACCGGCCCGGGCTCGCCGGGCCCGGGAGCCACCGCTCCCCCACCGGGTGCGGCACCCGCGGGCGCCCCGGCCGGGGAGATCTCCCCGGTGTCCCCCGACGGCCGCACCGAACTGCGCTGGCTCATGGCCTCCGACGTGTGCAAGCACTGCACGCACGCGGCCTGCCTCGACGTGTGCCCCACCGGCTCGCTGTTCCGCACCGAGTACGGCACGGTCGTCGTCCAGGAGGACATCTGCAACGGCTGCGGGTACTGCGTGCCCGCCTGCCCGTACGGTGTCATCGACCAGCGCCGGGACGACGGGCGGGTGTGGAAGTGCACCCTGTGCTACGACCGTCTCGGTGTGGGTATGGAGCCGGCCTGCGCGAAGTCCTGTCCGACCGAATCCATCCAGTTCGGCCCGCTGGACGAGCTGCGGGACCGGGCCGCCGCCCGGGTCGCCCGGCTGCGCGCGGCCGGTGTCACGGACGCCCGGCTGTACGGCGAGGACCCGCAGGACGGCGTCGGCGGCGACGGGGCGTTCTTCCTGCTGCTGGACGAGCCGGAGGTCTACGGCCTGCCGCCCGACCCGGTCGTCACCACCCGTGACCTGCCCGCCATGTGGCGGCACGCGGCGGCGGCTGCCGTCTCGCTCGCCGCGCTGGCCGCCGCCGGCTTCGTCAGGAGGCCGCGATGACCGGTTCCGACGTCCCCCGGGACGGCGTGGAGGGCGCACGCCCCGGACGGGACGCCCTCACCGGCGCGCATACCGGACGCCGGCGGCGCCGCGGGCGCGGCGAGCGGGCGATGGTGCCCGACGCCGAGTTCTCCTCGTACTACGGCAAGCCGATCCTGAACAAGCCGACCTGGAAAGCCCTCGACATCGCGGGCTACCTCTACCTCGGGGGCCTCGCCGGCGCGTCGTCGCTGCTGGGCGCCGGGGCGCACGTCACCGGTCGGCCGGCACTGGCCCGGACGGCGAAGATCGGGGCGGCGGGCGCGATCTCCCTCTCCCTGGTCGCGCTGGTGCACGACCTGGGCCGGCCCGCCCGTTTCGTCAACATGCTCCGCGTGTTCAAGCCGACCTCCCCCATGAGCGTGGGCTCATGGCTGCTGGTGGGTTACGCGCCGCTGACCCTGGCCGCCGCCGCGACCGACGTCGCCGGCCGGTACCGGCTGGTGGGTGCCGCCGCCACCGCGTCCGCCGCCGTGCTCGGACCGGCCGTCGCCACGTACACCGCCGTGCTGATCTGCGACACCGCCGTGCCGTCGTGGCACGAGGGGTACCGCGAGATGCCGTTCGTCTTCGCCGGGTCGGGCGCCACCGCGGCGGCCGGGCTCGCGCTGGCCTGCGTGCCGGCCGGGCAGACCGGCCCGGCGCGCCGTCTGGCCGTTCTGGGCGCCGCTCTCGAACTGGGCTCGTTCCAACTGATGAAGCGGCGGACGGGGCTGGCGGCCGAGCCGCTGGAGCAGGGCAGGCCGCACGCGCTGCTGCGCGCCGCGGAAGCCCTCACTGTCGGAGGTACCGCGCTGGGCGCGTACGCCGGTGGGCGGAACCGGGTCGCCGCCGCTGTGGCGGGTGCGGCCCTGCTGGCCGGTTCGGCGGCCCTGCGGTTCGGGATCTTCCACGCGGGGGTGGCCTCGGCGGAGGACCCCAGGTACACGGTCGTGCCCCAGCGGGAACGGCTGGCGGCCCGCCGGTCCCCCGGCGCCTGACCGCCGAGCGGGCCGGACCACGGGGATCCCCCGGGCGCCGCCCGGCACGGCGGCGGTCTGCCTCCGGATGCCGTGCCCGCCCGCCCGCGGGACAATCGGCAGCAGGAGGGAGGGTGGCCGAACGGCGCGGAGACGGGTACCGCGGCCGCATCGAGTACGACGGGAAGGGCGGGCGTGATGGGTGTACGCACCTGGATCGACTCCTGGCCGGTCTACCGCCAGCTCACGGGGACGGACCCCCTGGGCCGGGGTGCCGCCGCCAAGAGCGGCACCAGCGAGCGGCTGCGCCCCCGGGTCGCCTCCGCGGACCGGGTGGTGAAGTCCGTCTGCCCGTACTGCGCGGTCGGCTGCGCCCAGAACGTGTACGTCGAGGACGAGCGCGTCACGCAGATCGAGGGCGACCCCGACTCCCCCATCTCGCGCGGCCGGCTGTGCCCCAAGGGCGCCGCCAGCCTGCAACTGACCACCGGGGACGCCCGCGAGCACCACGTCCTGTACCGGCGCCCGCACGGCACCGGCTGGGAGCGCCTGGACCTCGACACGGCGATGGACATGATCGCCGACCGGGTGATCGAGGCGCGCCGGACCGGCTGGCAGTGGGAGGTCGACGAGACCCGTACCCGGCGCACCCTGGGCATCGCCAGCCTGGGCGGGGCGACACTCGACAACGAAGAGAACTACCTGCTCAAGAAGCTGTTCACCGCGCTGGGAGCGATCCAGATCGAGAACCAGGCGCGCGTTTGACACTCCTCCACCGTTCCCGGTCTGGGAACCTCGTTCGGACGCGGCGGCGCGACCACCTTCCAGCAGGACCTCCAGCACGCCGACTGCATCGTCATCCAGGGCTCGAACATGGCCGAGTGCCATCCGGTCGGGTTCCAGTGGGTGATGGAGGCCAAGGCGCGCGGCGCGAAGGTGATCCACGTCGACCCGCGGTTCACCCGCACCAGCGCGCTGGCCGACCTGCACGTGCCGCTGCGCGCGGGCACGGACATCGCCTTCCTCGGCGGGATCGTCAACTACGTCCTGCGCAACGACAAGGACTTCCGCGAGTACGTGGTCGCCTACACCAACGGCCCCATGGTGGTGAGCGAGGACTTCCGCGACACCGAGGACCTCGACGGCGTCTTCTCCGGACTGGACCCCGACACCCGGAGCTACGACAACGAGAGCTGGCAGTACGCGGGCACCGAGGTCCGGGCCGCCTCCGGCAAGGGTGACCAGGAGTACGAGGAGCGCACGGGCGGCGGCAGCACGGTGACCGACGCGGCACGCGGCGAGTCCCACGGCTCCGGCGGCGCGGCGATCCCCGAGGGCGAGCCCGAGCGGGACGAGACGCTCACGCACCCGCGCTGCGTGTTCCAGGTCCTCAAGCGGCACTACGCCCGGTACACCCCGGAGATGGTCGAGCGGATCTGCGGGGTCCCGCAGGACATCTTCCGCCAGGTGTGCGAACTGGTCACGGACAACTCCGGGCGCGAGCGGACCACCGCGTTCGCCTACGCGGTCGGCTGGACGCAGCACACGACCGGCGTGCAGTACATCCGCGCCGCCTCCGTGCTCCAGAGCCTGCTCGGCAACATCGGCCGGCCCGGCGGCGGCATCCTCGCCCTGCGCGGGCACGCCTCGATCCAGGGCTCGACGGACATCCCCACACTGTTCAACCTGCTGCCGGGCTACATCCCCATGCGGCACGCCCACCGGCAGGAGACCCTGGACAGCTTCGTGGCGGCCGAGGCGGCGCACAAGGGCTACTGGGGCAACATGCGTTCCTACCTGGTCAGCCTGCTCAAGGCGTACTGGGGAGCGGCGGCCACCGAGGAGAACGAGTTCTGCTTCGACTACCTGCCGAGGCTCACGGGTTCGCACTCCACCTACGAGACGGTGATGGCCCAGCTGGACGGGATCTGCAAGGGCTACTTCCTCATCGGCGAGAATCCCACGGTCGGCTCCGCCGACGCCAAGATGCAACGCCTCGGCATGGCCGAGCTGGACTGGCTGGTCGTCCGGGACTTCTCGCTGATCGAGTCGGCCACCTGGTGGAAGGACGGCCCGGAGATCGAGACCGGTGAGATGCGCACCGAGGACATCGGCACCGAGGTGTTCTTCCTGCCGGCCGCCGCGCACACCGAGAAGGACGGTACCTTCACCAACACCCAGCGGCTGCTCCAGTGGCACCACCAGGCGGTCCAGCCGCCCGGCGAGGCCCGCAGCGACCTGTGGTTCGCCTACCACCTGGGCCGGATCGTCCGGGAGAAGCTCGCCGCGTCCACCGACGAAATGGATCGGCCGGTGCTCGACCTGACCTGGGACTACCCGACCAGGGGCCAGATCGCCGAACCGGCGGCGGAGGCCGTCCTCGCCGAGATCAACGGCCACGACGCGCAGGGCGAGCCGCTCGCCTCGTACGAGCAGTTGAAGGACGACGGCTCGACCTCCTGCGGCTGCTGGATCTACTGCGGGGTCTACGCCGACGGCGTCAACCAGGCGGCCCGCCGCAGACCCGGCAGGGAACAGGACTGGGTGGCCAACGAGTGGGGCTGGGCCTGGCCCGCCAACCGCCGCATCCTGTACAACCGCGCCTCGGCGGACCCGGACGGCAAGCCGTGGAGCGAACGCAAGGCACTGGTGTGGTGGGACGAGGAGAAGGGCTTGTGGTCCGGACACGACATCCCGGACTTCAAGGCCGACCGATCGCCCCACCACCGGCCGCCGCCGGACGCGACCGGCCCGGACGCCCTGTCGGGCACCGACGCGTTCGTCATGCAGGCGGACGGCAAGGCGTGGCTGTACGTGCCGTCGGGCCTCACCGACGGCCCGCTGCCCACCCACTACGAACCGCAGGACTCGCCGTACCCGAACCTGCTGTACGGCCGGCAGCGCAACCCGGTACGGCAGTTGCTGCCGCCGCACCCCGACAACCGCTACCAGCCCAGCGGCACCGAGCCCGGCGCGGAGGTGTTCCCGTACGTGGCCACCACCTACCGGCTGACCGAGCACCACACCGCGGGCGGCATGTCCCGCTGGCAGCCCTACCTGGCGGAACTGCAACCCGAGTTCTTCTGCGAGGTGTCGCCCGAACTGGCCGCCGAACGCGGCCTGGAGCACACCGGCTGGGCGACGATCGTGAGCGCGCGCGGGGTCATCGAGGCGCGGGTGCTGGTGACCGACCGCATGCCGCCGCTCACGGTGCACGGACGCCGTCTCCACCAGGTCGGACTGCCCTACCACTGGGGGCCGAACGGCTACAGCACGGGGGACGCGGCCAACGAACTGCTGCACATGTCCCTCGACCCCAACACCCACATCCAGGAGACCAAGGCGTTCGCCGTCGACATCCGGGCGGGACGCCGGCCACGGGGACCGGCCGCCCCCGAGCTGGTGCGGGCCTACCGGACCCGCGCGGGCATCGACGAGCACACCGGCACGGAACTCTGAGCGCACCGACCGCCCGTGACCGCCGGGCGGGTGGCGCGGCGCCCGGGCGGAACACCGCACAACGGCACCGTCGCGCCGACGGGGGAAGGCCGTGGGTGTCCCGTGCGGCCCTCGCCACGGGCGGGGGTGGCGGTCGAGCGGGGGTGGGTACTCGCCGGTGTGCGCGGGGAAGCGTGCACACCGGCTGTGGAGGTGCTGACGATGCGGACCGGACTGCTGAGGGCCATCGGAGCGGCGACCTGCGCCTACGGGGTCGCCACCGCGTACCGGCCTGGCCTGCTCGCCCGCCCCTGCGGGCTGGTGGACGCGGACGGCCAGGTGGGTCCGTACACCGTCGTGGTGCTGCGCCCGCTGGCCTGGCGGGACGCCGCCTGCGGGCTGGCGATGCTCGTCGCCCCCCAGGGTCCGGCCCTGGCCACGGCCACCACCGTGCGCATCGCCTCGGACGTCGGTGACGCCCTTCTGTTCGGCCCCGTACTGCCCGGCCGCGTCCGTCGCGCGGGGGCGGCCGTCAGCGCCCTGGGCTGGGCCGCTCTGACGATCGCGGGCCTCATCGGCAGGGACCACCACGCCACGGCGATGCACTGACCCGCCGGCCGGCGTCCGCCCGCCCTTGGGTCACCTCGGCGGCAGGGGGCAGGCGTGCGCGCGCGGCGCGGCGCGGCCGGGCTCGGCCCGGCCGAACTCCTCGACCGCTGCCTGTACCACCACGGTCAGCCTCTCCCGCCCGACGGTGACGACCTGGCGGCGGCGTTCGACCGGACCGTGACGGCAGCATGCCCGCCACCGCCGATGACAGGCATCAGTGTGCCTGCACCGGCGCCGCGAGTGGTCGACGGCATCCCATGTGCCGCCGTCGCAGCGCGTGAACCGGCCGAAGGTGAACGGGCTGCGGCTGAAGGGGCCGTGGGCGGACCGGATTCGGGCGGCGGGCCGGCATCGGACGGCGCTGCGTCACTCGTTGGGCTCCGTGGCGCTGATGTCCGCCAGGGCCGAGTCGGTGTCGCGTTCGACAGCGAGATCCCCGAGGGAGACGATGCCGACCGGACGGCCGTCCTCGACCACCGGCAGACGCCGCACGGCGTGCTCGCGCATCAGCTCGACGGCCCGGCTGATGTCGTCGTCCGGCGAGAGGCTGACCAGGTCCTCGCTGCAGGCCTCGGCGACGCTGCGCTCCTCGATGTTCCCGCCCTCGCACACCACGCGCACCACCAGGTCCCGGTCGGTGACCAGTCCGCGCAGCGTCTCGTCCTCCGCGACCAGGACGACACCGATGCTCTGGTCCCGCATCAGACGGGCGACGTCCACCACCGGGGTCTGCGGCCCCACCGCCACCGGCGCGGCCGTCATGATCTCGCGGACCTTGTTCACTGCCATGGGCTCTCCTCCACACGTTCACGCCGGCACGACCGCACGATGAGCGCTCACCGGCCCCGGTTGCCCGTACCCGTGCGACGCCGCCGGCTCCCGCACCGGGGTCGCTTTACCCTCCGATGGCAGCGCCCCGGGGCCCCGGACGGCGGCGCGCCGTGACACGCCGGCGGGACGCGCCAGGGCCGGCCGGCCTTCCGCAGGTGCTCGGCAGGGCCCTGTTCGCCCGTCCGGTGTTTCACCCGTACGGCGGCTGGACACCCGGCCGGCGATCACGGGAGGGCTCCGGCACGGCCCCGGTGAGCAGTCGAGCAGTCAGTCCTCCGACAGAAGGATCACGCCCATGGCATCGGACAGCACACCCGGCACCGCCCTGGTGACCGGGGCATCCTCGGGAATCGGTGCGGAGTACGCGGGCCGGCTGGCGGAACGCGGCTGGAACCTGATGCTGGTCGCCCGGCGCGCCGAGCGGCTGGACGCCCTCGCGCGGCGACTCCGCCAGGACAGCCGCGCGGAGGTGGAGACGCTGGTGGCGGACCTGGCCCGGCCGGCGGACCTCGCCCGGGTCGCGGAGCGGGTCGCCGGCGAGGACGTGGACCTGTTGGTGAACAACGCGGGCATCAACGGCTACGGTCCGTTCCCCGAGGTCGACCCGGCGCTGCTGGGCAAGGTGCTGGAGGTGAACGTCGTGGCGCCCAACGGTCCTCACCCGGGCGGCGGTCCCCGGCATGGTGAGGCGGGGCCGGGGCGCGGTGGTCAATGTGGCCTCGCTGCTGGCGTTCGCCGGCGATCTGCCGCCCGGACCCCTCCCCCAGCGGGCCGTCTACGGCGGCACCAAGGGGTACGTGGTCACGTTCACCCGGACCCTGGCCGCCGAACTCGCCGGCACGGGCGTACACGTCCAGGTCGTCTGCCCCGGGCTCACGGCGACCGAGTTCCACCTCGGTACCGGTGAGGAGAGCCGGTCGCGGGCGAGGCCCGGGTCCACGACGACGGCGGCATGCCTGCGGGCGACGTGGTCACCGCGTCTCTCGCGGCGCTGGACGACGGGGAGGTGGTGTGCGTACCGGGCCTGTCGGACGCCGGTGCGGTGGCCCGCCTGTCGGCCGCGGAACTCGGTCTGCGCGACGGCGCCGGCACCCGTGTGGCGCCCCGCTGCGGCACGGCCCGGACCGCCCGGGACTGACCGTCGCAGCGCCCTGCGGGTCCCGGTCCCCCGCCCGTCGGCGCCTGACGGGACGGTGTCAGGTGCGTTGGTGCAGGACGGTGACGGCGCGAGGGGCGAGGACCAGCGGGCCGTCCTCGTCGGCGGGGCCGGGAGGCAGGACGTCACCCGTGAGGCCGGGCAGGGGCACGGGCTCGTCGGTGCGGTTGACCAGGAACAGGTAGCGGTCGCCGTCCCGGCTGCGGACGGCCAGTTCGACGTGTCCCCGGGCCTGTTCGGGCAGCTCGCTGCGGATGCCGGCGTGGTCGAGGAAGGTGGGCAGCAGCGCGGTGAGTCCGGTGGGGCCGAGACGGGTGGAGACGTAGGCGGCGGAGCCCTGGCCGCTGGTGCGGCGGGTGACGGCGGGACGTCCGGCGTGTTCTCCGCCGGTGTAGCGGGCGAGGACCTCGGTGGCGGGGTCGGTGGCGGTGACGCGGTCGGTCCACAGGCTTGCGGTGAGGCCGCCGTCGAGGGTGACCCGTTCGCCGTCGGGCAGGGGGCCGAACTCCTCGATCCGGATGCCGAGCAGGTCGCGCAGGGCGCCGGGGTAGCCGCCGAGCCAGACGTGGTCGTTCTCGTCGACGATGCCGGAGAAGTACGTGGCGACCAGGTGGCCGCCGTTCTCGGCGTAGCGGGTGAGCTCCTTGGCGAGGGTGGCGGGGACGACGTGCAGGACGGGGGCGATGACCATGCGGTAGCCGTCGAGAGGGGTGCCGGTGGGGACGACGTCGGCGCGTACGCCCACGTTCAGCAGGGCGGTGTACCAGTCGAGGGCTTCCTGGCGGTAGCGGAGCCGGGAGGTGGGGTGGGAGTCGAGTTCGCTGGCCCACCAGGAGTCCCAGTCGAAGAGGACGGCGACGGGGGCGGCCTCCCGCGAGGCACCGGCGGCGGGGGCGAGGTGGCGCAGGGTGTCGCCGAGGCAGGTGACGGAGCGGAACAGGTCGCTGTCGGGTCCCGCGTGCGGGAGCATCGCGGAGTGGTACTTCTCGGCCCCGGCGGCGGACTGTCGCCACTGGAAGAAGCAGACGGCGTCGGCGCCGTGGGCGACGTGGAGCAGGGAGTCGCGGGCGAGTTCACCGGCCCGCTTGGCGAGGTTGACGGGCTGCCAGTTGACGGCGCTGGTGGAGTGCTCCATCAGGTACCAGGGCCGGCCGCCCGCGAGGTTGCCGGTGAGGTTGGCGGAGAAGGAGAGTTCGTCCAGGGACTGCGGGCCCGGGGTGCGGTAGTGGTCGTTGGAGACGAAGTCGACCTCGGCGGCCCAGTCCGCGTAGTTCATGCCCTTGGTCTCGCCCATGACCATGAAGTTCGTGGTGATCGGCACGTCGGGGGTGACGGCGCGCAGGACGTCGCGTTCGGCGCGCAGGTGATCGCGCAGGGCGTCGGAGGAGAAGCGCTTGAAGTCCAGCTGCTGGGTGGGGTTGGGGTGGGAGGCGGCCAGGCGCGGCGGCAGGATCTGCTCCCAGTCGCTGTACCCCTGGGACCAGAAGGCGGTGCCCCAGGCGTGGTTGAGCTGGTCGAGGGTCGTGTAGCGCCGGCGCAGCCAGGTGCGGAAGGCGCGGGCGGCGTCGTCGGAGTAGTCGTAGACGTTGTGGCAGCCCAGCTCGTTGGAGATGTGCCAGGCGGCCAGGGCGGGATGGCCGGCGTAGCGTTCGGCCATGGCCCGGGTCAGGCGCAGGGCGTGCTCGCGGAAGACCGGTGAGGTGGGGCGCCAGTGCTGGCGGGCTCCGGGCCACACCGTCTCGCCGTGGTCGGTGACGGGGAGGATCTCGGGGTGGGCGGTGGTGAGCCAGGGCGGCGGCGAGGCGGTCGCCGTGGCCAGGTCGACGGCGATCCCGCCGTCGTGCAGGAGGTCCATGATCTCGTCGAGCCAGCCGAAGTCCCAGGTGCCGGCGGTGGGCTGGATGCGGGCCCAGGAGAAGACGGCGAGGTTGACGATGGTGACACCGGCCTGCCGCATCAGCGCGACGTCCTCCTCCCAGACCTGCCGGGGCCACTGGTCCGGGTTGTAGTCGGCGCCGTAGGCGAACCGGGGAGAGCCGTTGTCTCCCCGGCCGCGCAGCGACTGGGACAGGGGGGCGGGGCGCATGCTGTTCCTTCCGGGTGCATGGGGTGAGGGCGGCGCCGGCCGGTCCGGGCGGCGCCGCCGGGCGCGGGCGCGGGTCAGCCGGTGCTGACGGTGAAGCCCTGCTCGTCGCCGTACTTGACGGAGGCGTCCTGCCAGGTCTTCAGCCCGGCGGAGAGCCTGGTGCCGGAGACGTAGGCCTTGCCGACGGTGTCGTTGAAGATGGAGTTGGCGTACACCTGGTACGGCAGGTAGGACCAGTCGTCGGCGACGTTCGCGGCCGACTCGGCGAAGACCTTGTTGGCCTGCTGCCCGCCGAAGTACGGGAACGCGGTGTCCTGGAACGCCTTGGAGTGCAGCTCCGCGGTGGTGGCCGGGAACGCGCCGTTCGCCACGCGGGTCTGCACGCCCTTGCCGGCGTCGGCGTACTCCAGGAAGGCATACGCCAGTGCTTCGTTGTCGCCGAGTTCCGGCATGGCCAGGGCGCTGCCGCCGTTCTCGGCGGAGGCCTTGGCGCCCGCGGTCCACTGCGGCAGCGGGGCGACGCGCCAGTCACCGGAGGCGGACTTCGCGCCGGAGGCGAGGTTGGCGGGCATCCATGCGCCGATGGCGAGGGTGGCTATGGTGCCGTCGTCGAGGCCCTTGTACCACTCGTCGGACCAGCTGGTGACCGGGGAGACCAGCTTGTCGTCGAGGAGCTTCTGCCAGGTGCCGGAGTACTTCCGGGCCCCCGCGTCCGAGAAGTCGATCTTCACCTTGGTGCCGTCGACCGTGTAGGGGCGCGAACCGGCCTGCCACAGCATGCTGGTGGTGAAGCCGGCGTCACCGGCGTCGTTGGTGATGTACGCCTTGGGGTTCGCCTTGTGCAGCGTGCGGGCCGCGTCGACGTACTGGTCCCAGGTGGTGGGCACCTTGATCCTGTACTTGTCGAAGACCTTCTTGTTGTAGAACAGCGCCATCGGGCCCGAGTCCATCGGCAGGCCGTAGACACCGTCGCCGCCCGCCCTGACGCCGTTCCACGGGCCGGGGGTGAACTTGCCGGCGAGCTGGTCGGCGCCGTACGCCTCGAGGTCGGTGAGTTCCTTGGTCAGGGCGTACTGGCCCATCGCGTAGTACTCGATCTGGGCGACGTCCGGGACGCCCTTCTTCGCCGCGATGGCGTTCTGGAGCGCCTTGTACTGGTTGTTGCCGGTGCCCGCGTTGACGAGGTCGACCCTGACCTTGGGGTGCGCCTTCTCGAAGTCGGCCGCCACCTGCTTGAGCGTGGGTTCCCAGGCCCAGACGGTGAGGGTGCCGCCCTTCTTCAGGGCCGCCTGGATGTCCGCTTCGGAGACCGCCTTGTGGCTCGGTCCCCCGTCGTCGGAACCGCCGCAGGCGGTCGCTCCCAGGGCGAGGGCGCTGACGAGGCCGATGCCGCGCAGCAGGCGGCGGGAGTGCTTGAGCATGGTCGTGCTTCCACTTCTTCGTGGCCGGAGCATGGCCGGGACCGTGACCGACGGGGAGGGTCGCAGGGGCAGGGGGAAGGGAACGGTGGGGGTGGGGGCGACGGAGGGCGCCGGCTATTCCTTGACGCTTCCGGCGGCGAGGCCGGACTGCCAGTACTTCTGCAACAGCAGGAACGCGGCGATCAGCGGCAGGATGGTGATCAGGGAGCCGGTGACGACCAGGTGGAAGACGGGCTGTCCGCCGGCGGTCTCGGCCTGGGCGTTCCAGCTATTGAGGCCGAGCGTGAGCGGATACCAGTCCGGGTCCTTGATCATGATCAGCGGCAGGAAGTAGTTGTTCCAGGTGGCGACCATGCTGAACAGCAGAACGGTGACGATGCCGGGCGCCAGCAGCGGAAGGGCGACCGTGAAGAAGGTGCGGGCCTCGCCGGCGCCGTCGATGCGGGCGGCCTCCATCAGTTCGGTGGGGATGGCCTCGGAGGCGAACACCCACATCAGGTACAGGCCGAACGGTGAGATCAGCGAGGGGATGATCACGGCCCACGGGGTGTTGGTGAGCCCCATGTTGCTGAACATCAGGAAGGTCGGCACCGCCAGGGCGGTGCCCGGAACCGCGACCGCGCCGATGACGACGGCGAACACCGCGCGCTTGCCGGGGAAGGAGAACTTGGCCAGCGCGTAACCGCCCAGGACGGCGAGGAGGGTGGCACCGCCCGCGCCCAGGACGACGTACAGCAGGGTGTTCAGCAGCCAGCGGACGAAGACACCGTCGTGATAGGTGAAGGTCTGGCCGATGTTGTCCCAGAGCGCGAAGTGGCCGTCGAACCACAGACCGAACGAATGGGCCAGCCCGGACTGGGACTTGGTGGCGCTGATCACCAGCCAGACCAGCGGCAGCAGGCTGTAGAGCAGGATCAGGCCGGTGAGCAGCGTCAGCAGGACACTGCGCCGGGGTCCGCCGGGGGTGTGCCGGCGGCGGCCGGCCCGCAGCCGGGGTACGGCGCCCGGAGCGCCCGGCGCCGTGGTCGCGGGGCGGTCGGGGACGGTGGTGACAGGAGTGGCCATCGCTGCTTCACGCTCCCTTGCGCATGCCGCGTGTCTGGACGACATAGGCGATGACCATGGTGATCAGCCCCATGACGATGGCGACCGTCGCGGAGTAGTTGTGCTGCTGTCCGGAGAAGGAGAGCGAGTACGTGTAGTAGTTGGGGGTGTAGTCGGTGGTGATCGCGTTGCGCGCCAGCGGCTGGAGGATGCTCGGCTCGTTGAAGAGCTGGAAGCTGCCGATGACGGAGAAGATCGTGGCGATGACGAGGGCGCCGCGGATGGCGGGGAGCTTGATGGCGGTGATGACGCGGAGCTGCCCGGCGCCGTCGATCTCGGCGGCCTCGTAGAGGGAGTGCGGGACGACCCGCAGCGCCGAGTAGAAGATCAGCATGTTGTAGCCGACGAACTCCCAGGTGACGATGTTGCCGATCGAGGCCAGCACCAGGTGCGGGGAGAGCGGATCGGGCAGCGTGACCCCGAGCGCGTCGTCGATGTCGCCGACGAGACCGAAACGGGTGCCGTACAGGAAGCCCCACATCAGGGTGGCGACGACGGCGGGCACGGCGTACGGCAGGAAGATCGCGATGCGGAAGAAGTCCTTGCCGTAGAGCCGCCCGCTGTCCAGGGCCAGCGCCACCAGCAGGGCGATGCCGAGCATGACCGGCACCTGGACGCACAGGAAGAGCGAGACCCGGCCGAGCGCGGCCCAGAACTGGTCGTCGTGGAGCGCCTGCCGGTAGTTGTCCAGGCCGACGAAGGTGGTCCCGCCGATCAGCCGGGTGCGGTAGAGGCTCAGCCAGACCGAGTAGGCGATCGGGGCGAGGAAGACCAGGGCGAAGACGGTCATGAACGGGGCGATGAAGCCCCAGCCGGCCAGGCCGCGGCGGTCGCGCCTGGTGGCTGCGGGCGGACGGCCTCCCGCGGCCGGCGGCGATATGACGGTCATGCTGCATCCTCGCGTCGTCGTGGGTGCGGGGGCCTGAGCCGTCGCACGGCAACGCGGGCCCCACCGGCACTGTCCAGTGTTTACGTAAACATCACCGGTGGCCTGATGCTTACATTCCCGGTCGGCAGCGTCAATACTTCGGGAGAGAGAGCGCGTGCCCCGATGCGCGGCGCCTGCCGGGGCACCGTGGACAGCGTCGTGAGCAGCCTCGTGAACAGCGCCGTGAGCAGGGCCGGAGCGGTGGCGCGCGCTACTCTCGACCAGATCCGCCGCGCGCAGGGCCCGCGGCGCGGCCGGCACCACAGGAAGGGCAATCGTGCACCAGGACGTGAGCGGCGCGGACCGGGCCGGGCAGCCTCGTCGGCGGTCGGCGGCCGACCGGCGGCGCAGCGTCTCCATGGCCGACGTCGCGCGGGCGGCCGGGGTTTCCTCGCAGACCGTCTCACGCGTCTCCAACGGCCACGCGAACGTGGTCGAGGAGACCAGACAGCGCGTCCTGCGAGCCATGAGGGACCTCGGCTACCGTCCCAACAGCGCCGCACGGGCCCTGAAGAGCGGGGAGTTCCGCACGCTCGGCGTCATCCTCTTCACCCTCTCCACCACCGGCAACGTGCGCACCCTGGAGGCGATCGCGACCTCCGCCGCCGAGGAGGGGTACGCCATCACGCTGATACCGGTGGCGGCGCCGAGGCAGATGGACGTGCGCGGCGCCTTCACCCGGCTCGGCGAGCTGGCCGTCGACGGGATCATCGTCATCATGGAGGTGCACCTCCTGGACGCCGCCGTCCTCAGCCTGCCGCCCAGCGTCCAGCTCGTGGTCGTCGACTCCGACGCGGGCGACCACTACAGCGTGATCGACACCGACCAGGCCGGCGGCACCCGCGCCGCCGTGCGCCACCTGCTCGACCTCGGCCACACCACCGTGGCCCATCTGGCGGGCCCCGACGGCTCGTTCGCCGCCCAGCGCCGCGCCGACGCCTGGCGGCAGGTGCTGGAGGAAGCCGGACTGACGGTGCCGCCGCCGGTACGGGGCGACTGGTCCGCGGAGTCCGGTTACCGGGCCGGCCTGGCCCTGGCGGCCGACCCCGACTGCACGGCCGTCTTCGTCGCCAACGACCAGATGGCCCTCGGCCTGCTGCGCGCCCTGCACGAGAAGGGGCGCCGGGTTCCGGAGGACGTCAGCGTCGTGGGGTACGACGACATCCCGGAGTCGGCCTCCTTCATCCCGCCGCTGACCACCGTCCACCAGGACTTCGGCGCGGTGGGCCGGCTGTGCGTGGAGAGCGTGCTGCGGCAGATCCGCGACGACCGGCCGGAGCACGGGACGACCCTGGTCCCCACCCGCCTGGTCGTACGCTCCAGCACCGCCCCGCCGCCCGCGCGGCACACCGGGCGCCGGGCCACGGCCACCCGCCGGGCGCGGTGACCTCACCGCCGGGGGCAACTCCGGCACGCGTCGGGCACCTTGACAGCCCCCGGGGCCGGTGCCACTCTTCCGGCTCAGAGTTTACGTAAACATCGGGCGTCGAGGCCGGTCGGAGTACCGGTGCGAACCTTTTCTCGCCGTCGATGTTCACGTAAACACTCGGGTCTCCCGATAGGGCGGCAGGACCGCGCACGCAGCCGACCGGGCCCGGCAGACCCCGCCCGACGTATGCCCCGCCACCGTGCCCGTCCGCCCCGGAGCCCGGCACGCCGGCACTCCTGCCGGCAGCTCCGTGTCCCGCCCCGCACCTGAGAGAGACCGCACATGCGCACACGCGTCCGCAAGCCCCGCGCCACCCGCCGGTTCCGCGCCCTGCTGGCGGCGACCGCCCTCGTCGTGACCGGCGGGACGCTGGCCGTCTCCGCACCGGCGTCCGCCTCCGGGCCGCCCGCCCTGGACTCCAGCCGGTTCAAGGGCGTGAACTGGGCGGACCCGCGGGACAACTACGCCGACGACCCGGTCGTCCTGTCGGGACTGTCCACCTCGGACACCTACGCCCGGACGTTCGTCAAGGCGACCCGGGTCATCAAGGCCTTCCGCGCCAACCTCGGCGCGGACACCGTGCGACTGCCCGTCAACCCCTACACGGTCGGCGGCCCGTACTGGAGGTCCTACCGCGCCGTCATCGACGCGGCCGACCGCCAGGGCTTCAAGGTGATCCTCTCCTACTGGGAGGGCACCGGCGCCCACAAGGACGGACTCATCGACGACACGGCGGCCTACCGGACCATGTGGGACACCGTGGTCCACGCCTACCAGGCCGACCCCCGCGTCTACTTCGAGCCGATGAACGAGCCGCACGGCTACACCGACACCCAGTGGGCCGACATCGCCGCCGACTGGCTCGCCACCTACCGGGGCGTCCCCCGCAACCGTGTCCTCGTCTCCGGCGCCGGCTACAACGACCACGTCACCACCGTCTGCGCCGACCCCCGCCTGCGCGGCACCTACCTGTCGCTGCACCACTACGGCTTCTGGAAGGACTACGCCACCTACGACCAGTGGGTGGCCGACCTGAAGGAACGGATCGGCGACTGCGCCGGACGGACGGTGGCCGACGAGTTCGGCGCCCCCATGACCACCGGCCTGGACTACGACCGGCCCGACGAAGCGAACAACTTCGTCAACTACGTCCAGGCGGTCACCGACACCTTCCGTGAGCTGCGCATGGGGTCGGTCTACTGGCCCGGACTGCGCAGCGGTGACACCTACAGCATGGAGGAACTCACCGGCGCCCCCGACCGGCCCTGGCTGGCCACCACCAACCGCTCCGGCGCCGACCGTCTCGCCTGGGGCTGGGGGCGCGGGAAGCCCGTGCGGGGCTGACGGCCGGGCACCACCACTCCTTCCCTCCATGCTCCGTATCCGCTCCGGCCGGTCATGGCGGCGGGCCCTGGTCAGTGGGCTGGCCGCGCTGGCCCTCGCGCCCGTCACCGCCAGGTACGGCGGCAACAGCCCGGGCTACGACGACAACATCACCTCCGTCTGCGCCGACTCCCGCCTCGACGGCACCCATCTCTCCCTGCACCACTACGGTTGCTCGGCGCCCTGACCACGAACAACTCAAGCGGCGCCGGCCGATTCCGCCAGGGCTGGGGCCTCGGCCAGGCCGACGGCACGGACCGCTTCACCGGGACCTCGGCGCCCCCGGCCCGGCGCCGGGGCCGCACGGGGACGGTCCCGTGCGGCTCCGCCGCGGCCTGCGGCCGGCCGGAGTCAGGAGGCGACGAAGCGCGCTATCTGGCCCAGTACGACCGTGTCCGTGAGGTACCCGAGGTGGGTCTGGCAGGGCACGTTGTTGTTCGTGGCGCCGTCCAGCCGGGTGCTGGTGTACGGCAGGATGATGCCGTCGCACGCCGAGTACCAGGTGGCGTACCTGGTGGTTCCCGGTGTCTCGTCACCCGAGGAGATCTGGGAGATGAACGAGGAGCCCGGGTACATCTGCTGACAGGTCGTGTAGACCAGGCAGGCGCCGGCGGACGTGGTCCCGTGGTTGGCGCCGGCGATCGAGGCGAGGTGGCTGACGCTGGTGTTGCCGCCCAGCACCTTCAGGTAGTACTGGCTGACGAGGCCGCCCATCGAGTGGTTGACGATCGCGACCTTGCTCGCGCCCGTGCGTGCCCTGACGTTGTCGACGAAGGCGGCGAGGCCCCGGGCGTTGGTGACGTTGTCGCCGTAGGAGTCGTACTCGTAGGCGAAGAGATTCGAGCTGGACCAGCCGTTGAGCCGGAAGACGCTCATGGCGGTGACCCAGTTGGACGCGTTGCCGGTGTACCCGTGGACGAAGACGACGGGCGTACCGGTCGACAGCGGATGCGCGGCCACGCCGGCCGGCCGGGCGGCGGTCGTGGTCGCGGTGCCGGCCGCGCCGGCCGTGGACGCCGGGGAGAACAGGGTGAACGCGGCCGTGGCGGTCGCGAGAACGCCGAGGAGCCGGCGCGGGGAGCGGCGGGGCATGGGGTCCTCCTGCTGAGGATGTGGGGGTGCGGGTGCCTGACCCGACCAGCGTCGTGAGGCGGGGGGCGGGGGCCATCGGCGAAATCACCAGTCATCGAGTGCCGCCGGGCGTCCGGTGCACGGCCCTTCCCGTCGCGGTGCCTCCGACGGCCCCGGGAGGTGTCGTGGCCCCGTGATCCGTCAGTCGGGGGCCGCCGGGTCCCGTCGGGCGGCCGGCCCGGTCGCGGTCGCGCCGACGCGGAGGTGCTGCCGGGCCGCCGGCGCCGGGCCGGGGGTAGTCTGCTGGGTGAGGCAGCCATGGCCGGTGACGTGCACATCCGACTCCTGGGCGGTTTCGACGTGACGGTCGGGGACCGCCCTGTCGCCGCCGGGGCGTGGCGCCTGCGCAAGGCGCGGAGCCTGCTGAAGGTGCTGTGTCTGGCGCCGGGACACCGGATGCACCGGGAGCGCCTCTACGACCTGCTGTGGCCGGATCTCGAGCGCCGGGCCGCGGCGAACAACCTGCATCAGGTGCTGTACGCCGCGCGGCGCGCGCTGACCGGTACGGGGGCGGACGGGGACATCGTCGTACTCCGTGACGACCTGGTGCTGCTCGGCCCCGACGGCGGTGTGCGCGTCGACGTCGACGAGTTCGAGGAGGCGGCCCGGCGGGCCTCCCACGACGGGGCCGCCGCGCAGCTCGGGGCCGCGCTCGCCCTGGCCGAGCCCGGACTGCTGCCGGAGGACCGTTACGAGCCGTGGGCGCGCGAGGCCGCCGACGCCCTGGCGGTGCGGTGTGCGGCGATGCGGTGGGCGCTGGCCGAGGCGCTCCGGCGTGAGGGACGTACGGCCGAGTCGATCGAGGGGCTGCGGACGCTGCTCGGTGCGGATCCGCTGCATGAACCCGGCTCCCGGGCGCTGATGACGGCGCTGGCCGCCACCGGACGGCGCCGCGAAGCGCTCGCCGTGTACGAGGGGCTGCGGGACGCGCTGTGCGAGGACGGCGGCGCCGACCCGGACCCGCGAACGCGCCGCCTCTACCGCACCCTGCTGGCCGGCTCCGTCCAGCCGCGGGAGGAGGAGCCGGCCGTGCCGCGGCACAATCTGCCGGCGCAGGCGGGCGCCCTCATCGGCCGGCAGCGTGAGACGGCCGAGGTGGAGGCGCTGCTCGGGCGGTCCAGGCTGCTCACCCTCACCGGGACCGGCGGCTGCGGCAAGACCCGGCTGGCACTGGCGGTGGCCGCCCGGCAGACCGGAGCGTTCCGGGACGGGGTGTGGTTCGTGGACCTCGCCGCGCTGACGGAACCGCATCTCGTGCCCGACGCGATCGCCGCCGTCCTCGGACTGCAGCTTCCCGCGTCCGGGCCGGCCCAGGAGGCCCTGGTCTCCCAGCTTGGCGGCCGGGAGCTGCTGCTGGTCCTCGACAACTGCGAACACCTCGTCGAGGCGTGTGCCGCGGTGGTCTCCGATGTCATGGCCCGCTGTCCGGGGGTCACCGTGCTCGCGACCAGCAGGGAGCTGCTGCGCAGCTACGGGGAACGGACGTTCCGCGTGCCGTCGCTGAGCCTGCCGGACCCGGACCGGCTGCCGTCCGTGGCGGATCTGGGGCGATTCGCCTCCGTGCGGTTGTTCGTGGAGCGGGCCGGCGAGGCCTGCCCGGGCTTCGGGCTGACGGAGGCCAACGCGGCGGCCGTCGCACAGATCTGTTTCCGGCTCGACGGGATACCCCTGGCCCTGGAGCTGGCCGCGGCCCGGGTGCGGGTGCTGGCCCCGGGCCAGATCGTCGAGCGGCTCGACGACGCCGTGTCGCTGCTCGGCCGGGGCAGCCGGCGCGCCGTGACCCGGCAGGAGACCCTGCTCGCGGCCCTGGAATGGAGTCACCGGCTGCTCGACGGGGACGAGCGGTGCCTGCTGCGCCGGCTCGCCGTCTTCACGGGAGGCTTCTCGCTCGCCGCGGCGCAGGAGGTGGGTGCCGAGGGCGCCGGCCGCGAGCGGGTGCTGGACCTGCTGGGCAGGCTGGTCGACAAGTCGCTGGTGGGGGTGGAGACGCGGCAGGACGAGGTGCGCTACCGGCTGCTGGAGACGGTCCGGCAGTACGCGGCCGGGCGGCTGCGCGCGGCCGGTGAGCTGACGGCCGTCGAGGCCCGCCACCGGCGTTTCTACCTGGCGCTCGCCGAGCGGCGGGACAGCGAGTCGGCGACCGGGCTGTCCGGGGCGACGTCGCTGGAGCTGGAGGCCGACTACGGCAATCTGCGCGCCGCCCTGTCGTCGCTGCTGCGCGGCGATCCCCCGGCGGCGCTGCGGCTGGCGGTCGCACTGTGGCTGTTCTGGTCCGAGCGTGGGCGGCTCGCCGAGGGGCGGCGATGGCTGGACGCCGCGCTGGCCGCCGCGCCGGAGCCGAGCCCGCAGCGCGCGAGGGCGTTGATGGGGCAGGGGGTGCTCGCGGTCCGTCTCGGCGACGGATCCCCCCTGGCGGACATCGGTGCGGGGATCGTCCGCGTACACGAGCGGCGGTCGGATCCGGCGGCGCTGGCGTACGCCCGCTACCAGCAGGCCGTGCTGCTGTGGATGCGCGGGTCGTGGGAGCGTGCCCGCGAGGCGCTGGACCGGTCGTGCGAGCTGGCCCGTGAGGTGGGCGAACCCTCGGTTCTCGCCGCCGCCGCGCACGCGGAGGGGGTGTGGGCCGTGTGCCGGGGTGACGGGGCGGGGGCCCGTGCGGCGTGCGAGAGCAGTCTGCGGCTGCTGGCGGCGGTACGGGCGGACACCGGCCCGTTCCTGGTGGTCATGACACCCGGATACGTGAGTGAGGAGGACGCGGCGGGCCAGGTGTCGCTGTACTTCGAGGAGACGGTCCTCGCGGGCAGGGCGGTGGGCGCGGCCCGGGCCCGCGGGTACGTCCTGGCCAACCTGGCCTGGGCGGCCCGTCTGGACCGTGATGCCGACGCCGCCGTGGCGGCGGCCGAGCGCAGCGCCGACTGCTTCCGCGCCCTCGCCGACCCGTACGGGCGGTCCCTGGCCCTGAACGCCCTGGGCAACATCTGCCGGAGCCGGGGCGATCACACCGCCGCCCAGGAGCATCTCGACGCGGCACTGGCGATCAGGCGCACGCTGGGCGACCGCCGGGAGGAGGACATCACCCTGGGCTGCCTCGGCCTGCTGCGCCTGGCGCGCGGTGACACCGAGGGCGCACGGGTGTCCATCGCCGCCGCCCTCGCGCACTTCGAGGAAACCGACGACATCCCGGGCACCACCAACAGCCTGCTGCACCTCGCCCTGGTGGCCAGGGCCGCCGGGGAGACGTCCCGGGCGCGCACCCTGCTCACCCGTGCCCTGCGGTTGGAGCACGTAGCCGGCTCGCCGTGCGCCGCGGGCTGGGTCGCCCTGATGCTGGCCCGGCTGGCGTGGCAGACCGGTGACCGCGACACGGCCCGGGCGTCGGCCGACCGCGCCCGGGAACTCTTCGCCCGCCTGGGTGACGTGCGGGGCACGGCCGTCCTGCGGCGCACCTCGCCCTGGGCGCACAGCGGCTGTTGAGTGGCTGCTAAGCGGCGGTGCCTAGTGTCCCGGGTGTCCAGCAGGCACACATGCACGGAGGCCATCATGTCGGTCGACACGACGAAGGGCGTCCTGGGTGACGCCACCATCGGCGAGCTGGAGGCGGGGCTGCGCGGCACGGTCGTCCGTCCCGGCGACGCCTCCTACGACGAGGCCCGCACGATCTGGAACGCGGCCCACGACAAGCACCCGGCTCTGGTCGTGCGCTGCGCCGGGACCGCGGACGTGCTGCGCGCGGTGGAGTTCGCGCGCAGCCAGGACCTGCTCGTCGCGGTGCGCGGCGGGGCGCACAGCATCGCCGGGTTCTCGACCTGCGACGGCGGCATCGTCATCGACCTGTCGGGCATGCGGGGTGCCGTGGTCGATCCGAGGCGGCGCCGGGCCGTCGCCCAGGCCGGCCTGACCTGGGGCGACCTCGATCACGAGACGCAGGCCTTCGGTCTGGCCGTGACCGGCGGGCTGGTCTCCTCCACCGGCATCGCCGGATTCACCCTCGGCGGCGGGGTGGGCTGGCTGCTGCGCCGCCACGGTCTGGCATCGGACAACCTCACGGCGGCCGAGGTGGTCACCGCCGACGGCCGGGTGGTGCGGGCCGACGAGCGGGAGCACTCCGAGCTGTTCTGGGCCCTGCGGGGCGGCGGCGGCAACTTCGGGGTCGTCACCTCGCTCGAGTACGCGCTGCACCCTGTGGGTCCCCAGGTCCTGGCGGGCCTGATCGTCTACCCCCTCGACCAGGCCAGGCAGGTCGTCACCCGCTGGCGCGAGCTGATCGCGGACATGCCCGACGAGCTGACGACCCTGCTCGATCTGACGACGGCCCCTCCGGTGCCGTTCCTGCCCAGCGAGGTGCACGGCACCCGGGTCGTCGTGCTGGCCGGCATGTACGCGGGCGCTCCCGCGGCCGGTGAGGCGGCCGTCGCCGCGCTGCGCGCGCTGGGGACACCGATCGCCGACGTGCTGGGCCCCATGCCCTACGCGGGCATGCAGTCGCTGCTGGACCCGCTGTGGACGGCCGGCGCGCACAACTACTTCACGTCGGCGTTCATCGAGCCCACCGACGCGGCCGTCGACGCGCTGCTGCGGCAGCATCTGCGGACCCCGACGCCCTCCAGCGAGCTGCATCTGCACCAGCTTGGCGGCGCCTTCGCCCGCGTCCCCGCCGGGGCCACGGCCTTCAGCCAGCGGCGGGCGAGCGTGCTGTGCAACGTCATCGCGCGTGCCCCCGGGGCGGCGGGCTTCGAGGATCACGTCGCGTGGGCCCGCGGCGCCCGGGAGGAGATCGCCGTGCACGGCGGTGGCAGCATGTACGTCAACTTCACGGGCGACGCCGGTGCGGACAAGGTGCGCGCCTCCTACCCCGGGGAGGTCCACGAACGGCTCGTGCGGGTCAAGGACGCCTACGATCCCACGAACCTGTTCCGGCTGAACCAGAACATCCGGCCCTCGGCGGCGGCACGTTGACCCGGCCCTGACCGGCTGTCCCGGGGCGGCATACACCGTCCCGGGCGCCGGGGCCGCTCCCGCGCCCGGCGCGCGCGGTGGGCTCAGAGCGTTCCGTCCGCTCCGTCGCGGTCGAGGGTGCCCCAGCGGCCGGGCTGCTCGGTGATGACGCGGCACGCCTCGGTGATGACGGGGTCGGCGATCCAGCCGAGCGGTTCGACGTCGGTCACCAGGGGCTCGTTGTCGGGGCCGCGGGCCGCTTCGGAGCCGCGCAGGACCCAAGGGCGGGTGCGGGCGTCCTTGACGCGGGGAAGGTGGCAGTAGTCGTACAGCCGGCGGGCGACCCAGACGGTCGGGGGCCGGCTGCCCCACCAGTCCTCGATGTCCAGGGAGCTGACGGACAGACCGGGCAGTCTGATGCCGGTCAGGTCGTCCTTGCTGCTCATGCGCGGCAGGTCGCGTTCCGGGCCGCGCGACCAGCGTACGTAGAGGCCGCGGCGGCCGGTGACGAGCCGGGCCAGCTCATCGAGGCTCGTGAGGGTGGGGAGTTCGGCGGTGGTACTCATGACGCTGGTGGGTCGGGTAGGACGGACGGTCAGGCGGTGAGGAGGGAGTCGTCCTCGGTGCGGGCGCCGGGCAGTTGGTGGCGGGCGGCGACGAGGGCGGTGTCGATGTCTCGGGTGCCGGTCGACACGCACAGCGTGTAGGCGACGTCGTCCATCCGTCGGCGCACCTCGGGGCTGCCCTCTTCGGCGTGCAGGAGGCGCAGCGTCTCGTACTGTTCGATCAGGTTGTTCAGTACCGCGGGGTGTGCCATGAGCATCGAGGGTCTCCTGAGCGCCGTCATCCGCATGGTGTGTACAACGATCCGTGTTCCCCGTGATCCGGCCTCCACTCCCCCGAATCGCGTCCGACGCACCTGAGTCGGGGCAGGGGCGGGTGCGCGAGGGGACGGCGGAACAGCGCGGTGGGGCCGCACGTCCAGGCTTGCGGTCACCGCGTAATTCGCCGGCGGCCCGTCAGGGGTGTGCCACGCGGACCGGCCCGGCCGGTCGTACGCGCGTCAGCCGTACGCGCGTCATCGGGCCCGGCCCGGGGCGGGTCAGTCGTCGAGCAGCGTCCATGTGGCGAGGGCGAGGCGGGCTCGCATCAGGCCGGCGGGCCGGGTGAGTTCGATGCCGAGGGTTCTGCCGAGCTGTTCGAGGCGGCGGGCGACGCTGCTGTGGTGCAGGTGGAGCCGGACGGCGGCGGCGCGGAGGGAACCGGTGGCGCAGTAGGCGTCCAGGGTCTCCAGATCCTGCGGGTCGGCGGCCACCCGGGCGATCGCGGCCACGTCGGTGTTCTCGCGCGCGACGTCCCGGGGCAGCTCGGCCAGCAGGGCCAGCGCGCCCAGGTCGGCGTGGTGGACGACGGGTTCGTGCGGGGTGGTGAAGCGCAGGGCGGTGCGGGCCTGCCGCCAGGACCGGTCGGGGCGTCCGGCGGCGCCGATGCCCGCGCGTACGCCTGCCGGGAGCCGGGCGGGGTCGACGGTGGTGGCCAGGATGACGCCCACGTCGGTGAGCGGTGCCGCCTTCACGAGGCGGGCCGGGCAGACCAGGGCGCTGACCCGGTCGAGCGGGAGCCGGGAGCGCACGGCGATGGCGTGGACCGGCAGTCCGGGGGCGAACCCCAGCAGCCGTAACGCCCTCGCGCCGGCCGCCTCGTCGCTGTCGGAGCTGACCGCCAGTTCGACGAGGGCGGGGTCGGCCATGGTGGTGCGGGCCGGTTCGTACCGCTCGACGGCCGCGGCGGCGGCGATGGCGAGCCGGTCGAGGAGGATGTCGTCGAGGGGGTTGGACGGCCCGGGGCGTTCCAGCCAGACCGTGCCGATCTCCTCCTCGTCGAGGGTGATCGGCGCCGTGCTGGACGCGCGTGACGGCGGCCCGGACGCCTCCGTGCCCAGCGGCGAGGCGCGGACCACGCGTCCGGCGCCGTGGAGCCGGAGCCCGACGACGCACTCGGCCAGGCCCGACGAGGCCCGGGCCAGCGCGGGGAGATCCACCCGCCGGCGCATCAGTGTGTCGTAGAACGCGACGATGCGGATCGCGCCGTCGACGTACGGATCCAGTCCCGACAGCCGTACGGCCAGTGCCTCCATGACAGAAGGATAGGAGGACTGGGGCGCGCCGATCGGTGCGTGTCCGGCGGGGGACGCGCGACGGATGTCGGCTGCCCCCTCGGGTGACGGCCGTGAGGATGGTCGTCATGGACCCCGAACTCGAGCCCTTCGTCCCGCTGTTCCCCGACGCCGACCTGGCGGACCCGGTCACCGCGCGGGCGCGCTTCGCCGAGCTGGCCGCCTCGGTGCCCGCACCGGACACCGAGGAGCTGGAGCTCGAGGACCGCACGGTGCCGGCCGATCCGGACGTGCGGGTGCGGATCTACCGCCCGCTGGGGGCCCGGGGTGCGATCGTCTGGCTGCACGGCGGCGCGTTCACCCTGGGCGGCCTGGACACCGAACACCCGTGGGCCGGCCGGATCGCGGCGAACTCCGGCGCGACGGTGGTCTCGGTCGCCTACCGGCTGGCCCCCGAACACCGATTCCCCGCCGCCCTGGACGACGCCTGCGCCGTACTGCGGTGGGTGGCCGCGAACGCGGCCGGGCTCGGGATCGACCCGGAGCGGATCGCGGTCGGCGGGCACAGCGCCGGCGGCGGACTCGCGGCCGCGGTGGCGCTGCGCATCCGGGACGAGCGGGGACCGGCGATCCGCTTCCAGTTGCTCAACCAGCCGCAGCTCGACGACCGGCAGGAGACGTGGTCGCAGCGGAACTTCGTCGACACACCCTGGGCGGACCGCGGCAAGGCCACCGCGTCGTGGCGGCACTACCTCGGTGACCGGCCCGCGACCGCGTACGCCGCGCCCGCACGGGCCACCGACCTGTCCGGCCTGCCGCCGGCGTACATCGCCACCGCGGAGCTGTGTCCGAACCGCGACGAGGACATCGACTACGCGCTGCGGCTGCTCCGGGCGGGCGTGTCGGTCGAACTGCACCAGTGGCCCGGCACGTTCCACGGCTCGCAGGCGATTCTGTCCGCCGAGGTCTCCCAGCGGCAGAACGCCGAACTCGGCGCCGCGCTGTACCGCGCGCTGGCCGGCTGAACCGCGGACACGAACGACCCCGGGGGGAGTCCCCGGGGCACTTCCCGAACGGAAAAGGACGGATGTCTCGATGATCCGAGTGCTGACAGGTGCAAGCGTGAGCGTGCCGGGTGTCTGCGTGGGCACGGCGCCGGCGTTCCCCGCGCCCGAGGGGCCGGCAGTTCCGTCGGCCGGCTTCGAGCCCGCGCGGTTGAGGTCCGCCATGGACGCTGTCCATGAGGCGGGGGTGCCGGGGGTGTTCGGCGAGGTCCGCGACGCCGGCCGGACGTGGCGCGGCGCCTCCGGGGTCGCCGACGTCACCAGCGGCCGTCCCGTCGAGTCCGGCATGCGCCAGCGCGTCGGCAGCATCACGAAGTCCTTCACCGCTGCCGGGGTCATGCTGCAGGTCGAGCAGGGCCGCATCGGGCTCGACGCGCCGATCGGCGATCTCCTGCCGGAACTGGTGCCGGGAGAGCGCGGCCGGAGGGTCACGGTGCGGATGCTGCTCAACCACACCAGCGGCATCAGCGACTACCTCCCCTACGCGTTCCCCTCCCTGCGCGGTCTGCCCTCCGGGCCGGACACCTCGCCCGAGAGCCTGGACGACAACCGGTTCAGGCGGTTCCGGCCCGCCGAGCTGATCGAGATGGGGCTCACGGCACCGCCCGCCGGAGAACCCGGAGGCCCCACCGGGGTGTACTCCAACACCAACTACCTGCTGCTCGGCCGGCTGTTGGAGCACGTGACCGGCACCTCGGCCGAGGAGTGCGTCACCCGGGACGTCATCGAGCCCGCCGGGCTGCGGCACACCGGGTTCCCGACGGGGCCGCACGTCAGGGGGCCGCACCCGCGGCTGTACGAGGTTCTGTACGGCCTGATCGACCCGCCGCGCGACTACAGCGTCTACGACATGTCCTGGGTGGGGCCGTCGGCGGCCCTGGTGTCGGTCATGGAGGACCTGAACCGCTTCTACGGCAAGCTGCTCGCCGGCGAGATCGTCAGCCGGTCCTCGCTGGAGCAGATGCAGCGCACGGTCCCGGTGCGCGCCCTCGACGGATCGATGATCGACTACGGCCTCGGTCTGCAGAAGGTCACCGCTCCGGGCGGCGGCATCTTCTGGGGGCACGAGGGGTCGGTCTGGGGGGCCGGAACCACCTCGCTGACCCGGGCCGACGGTGGGCGCCAGATGTCCGTCACCGTCAACCTCGCGCGCTGGAACGAGCCGGACTCCTCGGGAAGGCCGCAGCCTCATCCGATCGACGGTGCCCTGTCGTCGCTGTTCCGCCTGGCGATGGGCGGCGACCAGGACGCCTCCGCACCGGCGTGAGGGTGCGCCGGCCCCCGCAGTATTAGGAGGTGCAGGTTCCACTGCGGATGCTGCGGAGACCGACGCTCTGCTCGCATACCCCCGGATGCGCCCGATACGCCCGTTCTCTCCCTACCCTCCTTCGCGAAGTCGCCCCGCACGAGTGGGGTCGCGCAACACGAGTGGGGCCCGGCCGTCCCCGGCCGGGCCCCACTCGCTCCACTCACCCCACGCGGTACGTCCGCGCGCCGGCAGCCGTCGGCTACCAGCGATACCAGCGGCCCTTACGGCCGCCGCTGTCCGCGGACCGGACGACGAAGCCCAGCACCCACACGATCAGCACGATCACCGCGATCCACCACAGCGCCTTCAGCGCGAAACCCGCGCCGAAGAGGATCAGAGCCAGAAGAAGAACCAGAAGCAGGGGAACCATTGTTATCAACCTCCTGGCCACCTAGTGCCCTTACTTCACCCCTACAAGCCCGCAAATCACGCGTTTCTTTGCGACGGTACGGGGCATCCGCTGAGGTTCGCGGTTCCTGCGGCCGTCCGCCGGATCCCGCCGTACTGCTCGGCACGACACTCCCCCGGGGTGAGCGCGCCGGGCGGCGGGTGTCGCAGCGACGGTGCGGATGTCAGACGGACGGGGCCTTGCCGGGCGTGAGGCTCATGACGGTGTCGAGCCCGAGGATGGTGAACATACGGAGCAGACCGTCATCGAGTCCGGTGATGCCGAGGGAGCCGCCGACGGCGTCCAGCCGCTGGTACCAGCTCACCAGGGCGCTGACCCCGGTGGAGTCCATGTGCAGCGTGCGGGAGGCGTCCAGAACCAGGTGACGGCACCCCGCGTCGATCAGGCCGCCGACCGCCGTCCGAAGCGAGGACGCCGTGTACAGATCCACGTCCTCGGGCAGTTCCGCCCTCGTCCGGTCGCCCTGACTCTCGATGATGTGCAGCAACGTCCCACCTCCCCGTCCCGTGCGGTGCCCGCTGTCGGGTATCCAGGCTACCGGGCGGACATCCGGCCGACTTGTCACACCGCGCGGCCCGGGTGGCCCGTGAACCGGAAGTAGAGCGTCCGCCGGGCCGGGGGCGGGGCCGGACTCCGGGGCTCCACCGGGGCGGGGCCGAGGCGTCCGCCGGGCATCCCGGGGCCCGGCGCGTCACTGCCGTGCCGGGGGACGGCCCGTGGGCGGGTCCTCTTCCGGGCCGCGGTCCGAGGGCAGGGCGTCCGCTTCCGGAGGGCGTCTCATCCGGGGCAGGGCGTCCGGCTCGGCGCCGCCGGCGTCGGTCTCGGCGTCGGTCTCGGCGTCGGACGCGCGGGGTGCCGCGGAGAGGACGACGACCTCGTCCTCGGCCGCCCACACCCGCCGCTCGGACTTGCCGGGGGCGAGCCGGATGCCGTCGTGGCGGTGCGCGGTGCGCGGAAGGTGCGCGCGGTAGCCGATGGCGCACTCACCACGCCGCAGCGAGGCCGCCACCACCGTCGCGAAGGTGGCCTCACGGCCGGGCCGCACGTACAACCCGGCCGGGCGCAGGCCGAGTCCGCCGCCCCGGGCGGAGAACACCTCCTCGAACACCGTGGCGAGCGTGGGCTTCAGTGAGATCTGGGCCATCAGCAGAGCGGTCAGCTCGCCTCGGACCACCGCGTCGGACGCCGGGCCCAGCGGGGCCAGGGCCCTGCTGCGGTGATCGCACAGCTCGGCCACCACCGGCAGCGCGCGCCCCGCCTCCTCCTCCTGTGCGCGCAGCATCAGCAGGGTCAGCAGGGCCCGGTCGTCGGGCCGCCCGGAGCCGGCGTCGGCGTCCGGCCCCAGCACGATGACGCTGTCGTAGCCGAACAGGTCCAGGGCGCGCAGCGTCTCGGGACGGGCGAGGTCGCCGACGTGGTGGGTGACGCCCGGCCATCCGGTGCCCGCGAGGCCCTCGACGTGCCCCGGTACGAGCCCGTCGTCCGGGTCGGTGACCACGTCGAGGACGGCTCCCGGCCGGGCGGTCCGGCGCAGGATGTCCGCGATGAGGGGCGCCCGGCGGTTCCAGCCGAGCAGCAGTACCCGTGCGGGGTTCTGGGGCCCCGGACCGGGCGGGGCCATGGCAGTCTGGTCGATGTGCGCACGGGAGTCGGCCGGCGCGGGCGCCGTGTCGTCGTGGGCGACGACGACCAGTCGGTCCCCGGCCCCGAGGACGGTCTCCGGCCCCGGGGCGAGCAGGGCACTGCCGTCGGCCCGCATGATCCCGACCAGACAGGCGGACTCCAAGCGCAGCGCGGTCTCCGCGAAGGCCGGCCCCGCAGGCCCGGGCGCCTCGATCACGTGGAACTCGGCGCCGGCCACGTCGAGGAGGTCGTGCAGCACGGCCGGCAGGCCGGGGCGCCAGGCCGACTGCACCAGCAGCCGCGCCGTCGTCGTGTCCGTCTCCAGTACGACGCCTCGCGGTCCGGCCGCCAGCCGCGCGGCCGGCAGGTAGCGGCCGTCCCGTACGGCGGCGACGACCGCCGGCCCGGTCTCCGTAGCCGTCAGCGACCGCAGCGCCAGCAGGACCCGTACCACCTCCAGGTCGGCGTCGGTGTCCTCGGCCGGCAGCACCAGTACGGATTCGGCCACGGCGGGGGCCACCAGGGCCAGCGCCCCGGGTGCCGTCAGCGCTCCGGTGCGGCAGACCAGCCGGGCTCCGCCCGCTGCCGGCACGGCGGCGAGCGCCTTCTCCATCTCGGCCGTGTCCCGGTCGGCGAACACCGCCACGATGCCGCGCCCTCGGCCGCCCCGCGCCGCCGTCAGCTCGGCGACCACCGTGAACACGTGCTCCGACCAGCCGAGCACCACCACGTGATCGCGCTCCAGCACGGTCGAGCGTCCCCGCCGCAGCTCGGCCAGCCGGTCCCCGAGCCCGGTGGTGATCACCCCTGTCAGCGTCGACACGCACAGCAGGGCGATCAGTCCCAGCAGCACGGAGAGCAGCATGCGCAGCGGTGTGCCGGTCGCCACCCCGAGGCGCAGGGTCTCCGCGCTGGTGCGCCACACGGCCGCGAGCCGGCCGGACAGGGAACGCGGCGCGCTCGGGTCCATCCACACCAGCAGGATGCTGACGGGCACGACGACCACGAGGCAGCCCAGGGCGAGCCAGCCGAGCAGCGTCCCCGTGCTGCGGGCCAGCCTCGTGTCGAAGAGATAGCGCGCCCGGTCCCGTAACGAAGCGTGCCGCCGCCTCACAAGCGCCCCCTGACGTCCACGGTCCTCGGAGTGACAGCGTGCTGGTGCGGCGCTCCCGACACGCCGTGCCACTGGGCTGTTCATCCTTTCGGGAGCGTCCTCCCGGCTCGCCGGCCGACGGTCCGCACCACCCGCGAGGCCGTCGAGAACCCCGCCCGCAGGCCGACTTGGCGCGGTCCGGCCTTCAAGGGACGGTTTCGTGTGTGGTGAAGTCGTGTCGGGTGGGTACCGGCAGGACGAGGCGACGCGACTCCCCGGAGGGGTGACGATGGGTTCGGTAGGTCAGCTACGGCAGTTGAGGGCCGTGTACGCAGGCGGTGTGGCGGCCTGGTCCTTGTGTCTGCTGTGGGAGATGGTCCGGGACGACGGGTCGGCGCGGCAGACGGTGGTGCTGCTGGCACTGCTCGCCGTCTTCCTCGTCGCCCTGCTGTGGTCGACCTGGCGCCTCTGGGAGGCCGGGACGCACCGCCCCGGCCGCCGGACGGAGGTCATGGTGGCCACACCCGCCGACCAGGTCTGACGCGCGGAGGGCGCTCCGCCGGCCCGGGCATCGCCCGGCGCAATCGTGGAAGAAGGGCCCCATGACTTCACTCACGGAACAGCAGAACGCCGCCGACCTCTACGACTTCGAGAGCGCCCTGACGGAGCAGGAACGCTAGGTCCTCCTCCGCACCAGGGCGTTCATGCGGGACGAGGTCGGGCCCCTGGTCGCCGAGCACTGGGCCGAGGGCACCTTCCCCGAGTAGCTGATCAGTCGTTTCCGTGAGAGCGGGCTGGTCGGGCTGGCGTACGAGGGGTACGGCGATCACGGCCCCGCCGCCAGCCATCTGCTGACGGGGATGATGGCGATGGAGATGAGCCGCGTCGACGCGTCGGTCGCCACCTTCTTCGGCGTCCACAGCGGACTGGCGATGTGCGCGATCCACCTGGGCGGCGACCAGGCCCAGCGTGACCGCTGGCTGCCGGGCATGGCGAGGATGGACACCATCGGGGCGTTCGCGCTCACGGAGCCGCTCGACGGTTCGGACATCGCGGCCGGCATGCGCACCACCGCCCGTCGCGACGGTGACACATGGGTTCTCAACGGTGCCAAACGCTGGACCGGCAACGCGACGTTCGCCGACCACGTCGTCGTCTGGGCCCGGGACGTCGCCGACGACCAGGTCAAGGGCTTCGTCGTCGACAAGGGCACCGAGGGCTTCACGGCGGAGAAGATCGCCCACAAGACGTCGTTGCGCACCGTCGAGAACGCGGACATCACCCTCACCGACGTCCGGGTGGCGGAGGCCGACCGGTTGCAGAACGTGTCCTCCTTCCGGGAGGTCGCCGAGATCCTGCGGGCCACGCGCAGCGGCGTCGCCTGGCAGGCGCTCGGCGTCATGATCGGAGCGTATGAACTGGCCCTGCGCTACGCCACGGAGAGGCAGCAGTTCGGCCGGCCTCTCGCGGGCTTCCAGCTCGTGCAGGACCTGTTGGTGAAGAGCCTGGGGGACATCACGTCGTGCTGGGGGATGCTGTCGCAGCTCGCCCGGTTGCAGGATGCCGGGGTGTTCCGGGACGAGCACTCGGCACTGGCCAAGGCGCACGTCACCGGCCGTATGCGCGAGGTCGTGGCGTGGGCGCGGGAGATCTTCGGGGGCAACGGCATCGTCCTGTACTACGACGTCGCACGCTTCTTCGCGGACGCGGAGGCCATCTACTCCTTCGAGGGCACCCGGGAGATGAACACGCTGATCGTCGGCAAGGCGATCACCGGGGAGAGCGCCTTCGTCTGACGGGCCCGGGTACGGCGCCGGCCTCCGCGAGCGCGCGCCCCGGACGGCCGGCACCGGACAGCCTCCACCGACCCGGAACGTCAACTTCCTCCTATTGCAAGGAATTTGACCAGCCTGCCGGGGCGGACGCGGGGTACGCGCACAGCCCGGACAACGATGGAAGGAGGAGGCCCGTGGTGTCACGGAAAGCCTTTCAGGCCCCCGCGGTCGGGGACCTCGGACCCGGGACGAGACAACGCGAACAGCTCCGTGCCCGCCTCTCGGACATCGCCTGGACCTGCCTGTGCGTGGTGCTGGCGGTGTGGGCGGTACTGGAATCGGTCGGCTCGCTGCACGGATCGGCACGGTGGGCCTACTCCGGCGCGGCGTGGGCCCTGCCGGCCCTGGCGCTCGTCCTGCGCGTGTCGGCCGTGCGGCGCCGGACGCGGTCCTTCCCCGGGGACCGGCGATGAACCGCGTCCGTCTGCTCCTCGCCCGGCACCTGTGGTTGCAACTGACGCTGTCCCTGCTCGTGGCCGTGGCGCTGATCGTGGTGCTCTTCCCCGGGCGACCGGTGCTGTCGGTGCTGCTCCGTACGGCGTTCACCTCCGTCGGGGCGATCGCCGTGGTGCTCACCCGGCGGCGCAAGGAGAGGCGCGCCGCCGGCGGCTCGGCGGACGCGGTCGTGGCACTGGACGCCAAGCTGCGCCGGGGCGAGGTGCCGTCGGCCCCCGAGGAGCGCGGGGCCATGCGCGAACTCGTGGCACAGCGCCTGCACCGCATGCGTCACCGCGTGCCGGCCCTGATCTGCCTGGCAGTGCTCTTCACCGCCGTCACGCTGTTGATGGTGTTCACCGGCACGGTCCGCCAGGCGGTCGGGTTCGCGGTGCTCACCGTGGTCTTCGTCGGCTGGATCATCTACCACGGCAACCGCCGGCACGAGCGCCTGCGCACGATGGACGCCGCGCTGAAGGCCGGAGAGCCGGCCCGGGCACCCCGGTAGCGAACACCGCCGGGGTGCCGGGCACTTCTCGTGCCGCTCAGTGTCTGCGGCCCCGGGCCGTCCAGCCGCTGCCCACCCCCGCGAGGTGCAGGGCGAGCACGGTCAGCCCGAGGAGCATGATGTTCGTCGAGGTGAAGGTGTCGTTGGTCGAGATGTCAGCCGCGTTGATCAGGAACGCGATGAAGAACAGGACCGCCGAGACGATGGCCAACATGATGCTGATCCCTTCGAAGCCGGGTGGTGACGCACTCAGTGCACTGCGGATGCCCCTGACCGGACCGGCCACACCCTGACGTCCCGTACGGGGCGGCGGACGTCGTTCGTCCGCCGCCACGACGGGAGAAGGACGGGACGGTCGAGGGCGGTTCAGTCGCGGCGCGCGTCGACGTCGCCGTTGACCGTGGTCAGCTTCATGGCGGGACCGTGGCCGGCCTTCCGCGCGGGAACGTCCACGGTGGCGCGGCCGTTGGCCGTGGCGGCGGTGACCCGGTAGGCGGGGCTGTCGTGCGGAACGGTCACGCCGACCGAGCCGTTGGTGGTCCTCGCGGTGACGGCCGTGGGCGCGGTGCCGCACGCCAGGATCACGTCCCCGTTGGTGGTCACGGCCGTCAGCCGGCGTGCGTCGAGAGCGACTGCGCGCACCGAGCCGTTGCGGGTGGCCAGCCGGGTCACGTCCCCGCTCCGGCCGGAACGGGTCACCGTGACATCGCCGTTGACCGTCGTCAGGTCCAGGCCGGCCGGGACTCCCACGGCGTCGATGCCGGCGTTGCGGGCGCTCACCGTGACGCTGACGCCGTCGGGGACGTCCACCTCGGGCATGCGGGGGCATGGGGCGTCGTCCCGGCCGCGGTCCGCGTCGTCCCGGCGCCCGCAGGACAGGTCCAGGACCCAGGTCCCGGCATGGTGGGACCAGTGGCGGTCGGCCTGGTCGACGTGGCCGTCCACCGTGACCCGGTGGCCGTCGGCCGGACGTAACCTCAGCCCGTTGTCGCTGGTGACGACAAGGGTGTCGCCCAGCGCGCCGGGCGCCGGTCCTGCCGCCGCCGTCCCACCGCCGGATCCCTGGTGTGCGCCGCCGCACGCCACGGCCAGGGGCAGCAGCGCCAGGACCGCGGTGAGACGGGGCAGGCATCTTCTCTCGGTCACCTTCATGCGCCTTCGGGTGCCCCGGCACGACCCCACCACCCGCCCGCCGCTCGGCCATTCGGATGGGACCGGGGTGCCGTGGGCCGCGATCCGGCGGAACTTCGGATGTGCGCGTCCATGGTGGGACGACGTTCCCTTCCCAGTACCGAGGGACGCCACGGCCACCGGCGCGGGAGGTCCCATCATGAACACACCGCCGCCTTCGGGAGGGGCCACCGCCGGGGACGGCCACTACGGCGAGGACCTGTTCGAACCGGACCGCCCCGGGGAGACCGCGCGGATCGACGCGGCAGCACTGGTCTACGACCCCGTGACCACACGGCGCCTGCGGGCTCTCGGCGCCGGACCGGGCAGCCGCTGCCTCGAAGTGGGCGCCGGCACGGGGACCGTGGCGCGCTGGCTGCTGGAGGAGGCGGGTGTCGACGAGGTGGTCGCCCTGGACCGGGACACCGGCCGGCTGGACGTCCGCGCGGACCCCAGGCTGCGGGTGGTCACCGGAGATCTCACCGACGAGAGCCTGCGTCCGGGCAGCTTCGACCTCATCCACGCCAGGTTCGTCCTCATGCACCTGCCTCAGCGCCGCCGGCTCGTCACACGGCTCGTGCGATGGCTCGCTCCCGGAGGCCGGCTGCTGCTGGGCGACGCCCTGGAGGTGCCGAACGCCCTGGACACGTCCTCCGCCTACCGTCGCACCATGGACGCGCTGTGGCAGGCACTGCGGACGACGATCGGCACCGACACCTCCTCCGTCCCGGCGTACCCGCACATCCTGAAGGAGGAGGGTCTCCAGCACGTCGCCGCGGAACTGTTCATCCCGCCGCTGGTCGCGGGCGGCCCACTGGCCCGGTTCTGGTCCGAGACATGGAGCCGGATGCGCCCCGCGCTGGAGGAGACCGGCCTGGTGGACGCCGCGGTCATCGACGAGGCACTCGCCTACCTGGCCTCGCCCGGGCTCGCCGAGCTGGGCCCCGGCATGGTCATGGCCTGGGGACAGCGGACCTGACAGTGCGTCAATACCGCCCACGGCGGGTCGGGGTGTGCCGGCCGGGCCCGGCGGTCCCGTCCGATGGGACGCCGACCGGCGCCGGCCCCAGCCCTCACCGCGAGCGCAGGTCGGCCGCCACCGGCCACCGCGCCGGCACCGGTGAACCGTGGCCGTTCCGGCAGGCGTCCGGGCCGGGTGGGTGCGCGCGCTGTAACCACTTCCGGTAGGCCGGTGCCTCCTGGGCCACCGCCCAGTAGGCCGTCTCCAACTCCGGGTAGACGTCGTCCAGGTCGTCCTCCGTGCGGGCCGCGAGCAGCAGACGTACCCCTATCGGGTCGCCCTCCAGGGGGCGGATGGCGAGATCGGTGCGGACAGGGGCGGTCGGCTGGCTGACCGTGACCACCTCGCCGATGGCGGCCAGCGAGTAGGCGGTGAGGTAGTCGCCGTGCAGGATGTCGGAGTTGAGGCCCGCGGCCCGCAGCACCCGGCACAGTGCGTCCCACTCGCCGTCGACCGTGGAGTCGATCATCCAGCGGTCGCCGGACAGGTCGGCCAGGCTCACCTCCGCCCGCGCCGCCGCCGGATGGTCCGCGGCGAGTGTGACGAACTGCGGTTCGCGTTCGACCAGCACGCGCAGACGCAGGCCGGGCGGAACGCGCAGCGGACTGCCCTCGACCTCGTGCACGAACGCCATGTCGAGCCGGCCGGCGGCGACCATGCCGAGCAGGGCATTGGCGGAGGCGTTCATCTCCAGCGTCGGTTCGACGCGCGGAACCCGGGCCCGTAGCAGGCGCAGCCAGCCCGGGATGGCCCGGCTCGCCGTGGCACCGATACGCAGCCGGCACCCCCCGGCGGCACGAGCGGCGGCCGCCCGGGTCTCCGTGACCAGCGCCGCGAACTCCGCCACCAGCGGCCTGGCCCGGCTCAGCACCACCAGCCCCAGCGGGGTCGGCCGGCAGCCGGTCCGGGTCCGCACGAAGAGCTGCGCACCGAGCGCGCGCTCGATGCGTGCCAGTTGAGTACTCAACGTGGGCTGCGCAAGGCCCAGTTGCCGTGCCGCTTTGTGCAGACTGCCGGTGTCGGCGATGGCGCAGAGAACGCGCAGATGCCTCACCTCGAGCTCCATGGGGGGAGCGTAAGGGGGCGCGCGGCACCGCACCAGATGTTCAAGTTCCAACGAAAGTGGACGAGTCGGCCGCCGATAGCCCCGTGCAATCCCCGATTGCCATCATCCGCCGTCCCGTTGGCCTGCCGGAGACTCACTGGCAACCGATCGTTCAACCCCACAGGACGAGTAGGAGCCCCCCATGACGTCGTTCCGCACCAGCACCGGGCCGAAGAACAGACGACTGCTGGCCCTCGCGCTCGGTGTCGGTCTGGCCTCCGCCGCGCTCGGCACCGCGAGCCCGGCGAGCGCCCGGAGCACCGCCACGATACCGGCCCACTCCGCCACCGCCGGCTACGTCGGCTCGAGCGAGAAGACCGGCAACAAGGCGTTCTTCGACGCCGTACTGAAGTCGGTCGCCAAGCGGCAGGCCGCCCAGCCCACCCTCAAGGTGGTGACCGTCTACTACAACACCGCCCAGGCGCCGAGCTTCCGCTCCCAGATATCGAGCGCCGCCTCCATCTGGAACAGCTCCGTGTCCAACGTCAAGCTCCAGGCGACGACGGGCAGCGCCGACTTCTCCTACTACGAGGGCAACGACTCGCGCGGGTCGTACGCCTCCACCGACGGCCACGGCAGCGGCTACATCTTCCTGGACTACACGCAGAACCGGCAGTACGACTCGATCCGGGTGGCGGCCCACGAGACCGGTCACGTGCTGGGGCTGCCGGACCACTACAGCGGCCCGTGCAGCGAGCTGATGTCGGGCGGCGGCCCCGGCACGTCCTGCACCAACCGGTACCCGAACAGCACCGAGCGCGCCCGTGTCAACCAACTGTGGGCCAACGGCCTCACCAAGGCCCTCGCCCAGGTGGCGAAGACCGGCTGACCCGGTGAGCGAGCGGGCCGGCCTCCCCCACGGGCCGGCCCGCCACGGCGGTGCGGACCACGGCGTCGATCCGCGGTCCGTGCCGCCGCCGTGCACGACGGCAGGGGCCCGGCCTTCGTTCAGTGAGATGCTCAGCACCTCGTTCAGTGAAGACCGGGCCCCTGCGTCGAGAAGTGTGCGCCTGGCGCGGCCGGCCCCGCCGGCCCCGCCCGCACGTCCGCGGCACGGCTTCACGCGGGGCGTGTGCCCGCGTGCGCCGGCCATGTGTCAGAAACGGCCCTGGGTGAGGCGCGTGAGCGGCCCGTGGGTCTGGCGCTCGGCCCGGCGGCCCATCGCGTACGACGCCACGGTCATCGCGGTCAGGCCCGCGCTGACACCGGCGGCGACCAGCTTGCGGTGGGCGACCACCGTCCAGGCCGTCTTGGCGGTGGACGCGACCTGGCCGGACGCCGTGACCAGCGCCTGACGGCCGGTCTCGACGCCGCGGGCCGCGGTGCGGACGGCGCCGCTCGTCACCTCCGCCGTCCGCTCGGTACCGGCCTTCACGGCCGACGTCGCGCCGTCGGAGGCCGCCACGGCCTTCTTCGCCGCGCGACCGGCCGGCGCCGTCGCCTTGTCCGCCGTCCGCCGGGCCTTCGAGGCGGTCTGCCGCTCCTGATCGGACTTTCGACTCGTCCCGCTGTTCGATTCAGTCATGGGCTTCGCGTTGCCCGCCACCGCACGGGCAAACGTACCGGTGCGCACCCAAGAGCCGCGCCGGCGGCGGGAGTAGGGCACGACCGGCGGCTTCGACCCGCGGAACCGACGGTGCCCGGTTCGGGTTGATCATGACCGCTGGTAACGGTTCACCGTGTTGGCGACCGCGCGCTCCGGCGCGCACGCAACACCCGTGAGCGCGTTCCGCATGTACCTCGGGGTGGTCAGCGGGTCCCTGCAACCTCAGGGGATCTCCGCGAGGCTGTGGGCCGCACCCGACGAGTCGGCCGCGATCGGCAGCCGCAGGCGCCCCCAGTCGCCGCCGCGCTCGCACGGCCCGCACGGCCCGCACGGCCCGCACGGCCGGAGGATCTGGAACCGGTGGTCCTCGGCCGGGGGCCGGAGTTCGCCGCCGCCCCGGGGCGGCTGGCCCGCTCCGGGGACGCCGACGTCTCCCCGGTGCTCGTCCAGTCGATCACCGATCCCGACGACCCGCAGCACAAGGGCGTCTTCCTCGGGGCGGACCTGCTGGCCTGGCTCGCCAGGGCCGGGGCGTCGCTGGACATCGACCAGTACGTGTACCACGACTGCGGCGACGACGAGGACGGTTCCCAGGCACCGGAAAGGGCGGCCGAGCGGCGGCGCGGGGACGACTCGCCGCCGCTCAGCCGCCGGTTTCGGAGACCGGGCGGCGCAGTGTCACCGGCCGGTCGCCGTCAAGAGGGCGGCACGCTGTCTTCGGCCGGTCGGCGTCAAGTCCCGAGTTCCCGGAACATGACGCCCCTGTACGGTCCCGGGCTCACTGGAGGTGATCCGTCACCCGCCCGGCCCCGACGCCTGAGCGGGATCCACCCGGCGTCGACAGCGACAGGCAAGACCATGATCCACGATGGCCACTCCGACCACGCACGCCCCCGGCCCACGGGGCACACCGCCCGTATCACCCTGGTCGTCGCCTCGGCCGCGACGCTCTGCGCCGGTGTCCTGCTCCCGGCGACCGCCGTGCCCACGCTCCCGGGGCACGCCACGGCGACACCCACCGCGGCCCCGCCGGCCGCGCAGCCGGGCGCACCCTTGCCCGCCTCGCTCACAGGGCAGAGACCCGCCTGGCGGAGCTGCCGGGCTCCCACCGCCCTCCAGGCCTCGGACGCCGAGGCGCCGAAAGCGCTGCCGGACGGCACATCCTGGGAGTGCGCCGCCCTGAAGGTCCCCCTCGACTACGCGGACCCGGGCGGCGACACGATCACCCTGGCGCTGATCCGCGCGAGAGCCCGCCCCGGGCACGGACAGCGGCGCATCGGCTCGCTCGTGTTCAACTTCGGCGGCCCCGGCGCTTCCGGCGTCGCCGGTCTCCCCCAGCTCTCGGGGCAGTACGCGGCCCTGCACACCCGCTACGACCTGGTCAGTCTCGACCCGCGCGGCGTCGGTGCCAGCGCGCCCGTGCGCTGCCTGGACGACAAGGACACCGAAACCCTCGACCAGTCCGACGGCACCCCGAAGAACGACAAGGAAGCCCAGGCGCTCCTCGCGCTGTCGGACAAGTACCTGCCGGACTGCCTGCGGCACTCCGGGAAGGTCCTCGCGCACGTCGGCACGGTCGACGCCGCCCGGGACCTGGACCTGCTCCGCCAGGTCCTCGGCGACGACAGGCTCAACTAACCGACTCGACGCGCGGCCACTGCCCACCGGCGACGGCCGCAGGCTCACCCGTGGTCTGGCCCTCACGGGCATCACCGCGGCGCTGTACTCCAAGGACTCCTGGCCCTACCTGACACAGGCCCTGCGGGAAGCCGGACAGCACGGGACGGGGACCACGTTCCTCCTGCTCGCCGACGCCTACGACGGGCGGGACTCCAGCGGCCATTACACCAACTCGGCGGACGCCTACCAGGCCATTCACTGCGCGGACAGCGCCCGGCGCTACACGCAGCACGACGTGGAGCGGATGCTGCCCCGGTTCCGGGCGGCCTCGCCCGTCTTCGGCGCGGATCTGGCCTCAGGCCTGCTGTCGTGCAGCGACTGGCCGGTCAGGGGCGCGTCCGACGATCCGGACGTCAGCGCCGAGGGAGCGGCCCCGATCCTCCTCGTCGGCAACACCGCAGACCCGGCCACTCCGTACGCGGGGGCCAGGCGGATGGCCGACGAACTCGGCGAGGACGTCGGCGTCGAGCTGACGGTCAAGGGGCAGGGGCACGGGACGTACGGCACCGACACCTGCGTGACGAACACGGTGAACACCTATCTGCTCGACGGCACGATGCCACGGGACGGCACGGTGTGCGAGTAGCCCCGGCCGGGGCGTTCCCCGCCGGTCGTCCGATCATCGGCCGATGTCGTGCCGTCGGCCGACGGGCAGGCACCCCGGCCCTCCCCTCGCCCTCCTTACTCGCCTCTGTCGTGCGGTTCCGGGGCGGCGCCGGGCGGGCTGTCCGGCCGGGGCGGGTAGAAGGTGGTGTCGCCGGCCGGTGGTGCGGCGTTGCCGGGCCGCCGTGCGGTGCCGAACGCCGGGTAGGTGAGGGTGTCACCGGTCCCCCACCCGAGCAGCACGGCCGCGAGGACGAACAGCAGGGTCAGGGCGGCGAAGGCCAGGCCCAGCCACAGGCCCACGCCGGTGCCGATGCTGGCGCCGGTGAACGATGCGGCCAGCCGGCTGTACAGGTCCGCCAGGTCGGACACGTCCGCCGCCTTCAGGACGTAGACGGCCAGCAGGACGGACGACGGGACGAGCGCCGCTTCCAGGTACCGTCTGCCGCCCGTTGCCACGGCCAGGGCCAGGGCCAGCAGGACGACCGTGGCGAACGCCATGGCGACGATCAGCGCCGGTCCCGCGGTCGGGAGGTCCACCCCGAAGGCGTTCTCGCTGTCGCCCGCGCTGGTCGTCAGCCAGGGCAGGAAGAGCATCACGAGACTCAGCAGCGCGGAGACCGCGGCCGCGGCCAGGGGCCAGTCGCGTGACGTCTTCCATCGCGGAGCGAATCGGGGGCGGCGAGCCGGAGCCGTCGTCATTGCGTCCTCCCGGGAGTTCCACGACACCCGGGAGACCGAACCCGGTCCCGGACGCGCCGAAGGCAGTGACCTGGTGGCTCCCACCATCCCCCGGGTCGGGGGCAGCCGCACGTCGTACCGCGCCGGGACCACCGGTGTCCGTGTGCCGTGCGCGTGTGACGGTGCCGGGGTGGTCGCTGCGCCCGTGACGGGCGGGGGCCGCCGTGGGCGGGGTCCTAGAGATCGAGGACGTCGAACATCGCCGACGCGTCCGGTGCCGTGGTGCGGTCCAGGTTCTGTTCGGCCCAGATGACCTTTCCCCGCGCCGCGTAGCGGGTCCCCCAGATGTCCGCGAACTGGGAGACGAGGAAGAGGCCGCGGCCGCCTTCGTCGGTGGTGGCCGCGTGCCGCAGCCGGGGTGAGGTGTTGCTGCCGTCCGACACCTCGCAGACCAGGGTGCGGCCCAGCAGCAGCCGGACGCAGATGGGCGGGGCGCCGTAGCGGAGGGCGTTGGTGAGGAGTTCGCTGAGGATGAGTTCCGTGGTGAAGGCCGACTCCTCGAGCTGCCACTCGGCGAGTCTCCGGCTCACTTCCTTGCGTACTCGGGGCACCGCCGTGACGTCGAACGGTACCTCCCAGGTCACGGCGCACGAGGGGTCGAGCAGCCGGGTCCGGGCGACGAGCAGCGCCACGTCGTCACTGGGGTGTTCGGGCAGCATCGTCTCCACGAGGGCGCGGCAGGTCTCCTCCGGTGACGGGTCCGCGCGGGCGATGGTCGAGGAGAGCATCTCCAGGCCCTCGTCGATGTCCCGTCCGCGGTTCTCGACCAGGCCGTCGGTGAACAGCACGAGGCGGCTGCCCTCGGGCAGATCCAGCTCGCCGGCCTCGAAGGGGTGCCCGCCCACGCCCAGGGGCGGCGACAGGGGCAGGTCGGGGAAGGTCACCCGGCCCTGGGGATCCGCGACGGCGGGCGCGAGGTGGCCGGCGCGGGAGAAGGTGCAGCGCCCGCCGACCGGGTCGTAGATGGCGTAGAGGCAGGTGGCGCCGGTGAGAGGTTCGCCGTCGTCGTCGGTCGCGGTCTGCGAGTCCAGCCGGGTCACCATCTCGTCCAGATGGCCGAGCAGTTCGTCGGGGGCCAGGTCCAGGGAGGAGAAGTTCAGCACGGCCGTGCGGAGCCGTCCCATGGTCACGGCGGCCTGCAGCCCGTGTCCCACGATGTCACCGACGACGAGCGCCACCCGGAAACCGGGCAGCGGGATGACGTCGAACCAGTCGCCGCCCACACCGGACTGCGCCGGCAGATAGCGGGAAGCGATCTCCAGCGCGTCCTGTTCCGGGAGCCCCAGCGGCAGCAGGTTCCGCTGGAGGGTCATGGCCATGGCGTGTTCGCGGGAGTAGCGGCGTGCGTTGTCGATGGCGACGGCGGCCCGGGCCACCAGCTCCTCGGTCACGGCGACGTCCTCGTCCTCGAACCGGGGGGTGTCCGCGCCGCGCCAGAAGTTGACCATGCCGAGGACCACCCCGCGTGCCCGGAGCGGCACCGAGATCAGTGAGTGGATGCCGTGGTCCAGCGCCCGCCGTGCCCCCTCGGGGTCCTGTGCCCGCCAGTCCCGGGCGGTGTCCAGGTCCGCCACGAGGACGGCCCTGCCCCGGCGCAGCGCCGCCACCGTCGGGGTGTCGGCCATCACGAACCGGATCACGTCGCCGACCGGCTGCAGGGGGTGTCCGGGCCGCGAGGCGCGCAGCGCGGTGCGGCGCATCTCGTGCACCGCGCTCGTGGGCTCCTCGCCGCGCAGCACGGAGTCGAGGAGTTCCACGGTGACGATGTCGGCCATGCGGGGGACGGCCACCTCGGTCAGCTCCTCGGCCGTGCGCCGTATGTCGAGTGTGGTGCCGATCCGCATGCCCGCCTCGTACAGGAAGGACAGCCGGCCCCGCGCCAGTTCGGCCTGCCCGGTGAGGGCCCTGAGGTCGGTGGTGTCACGGAAGGTGGCGACGAGTCCCTGGGCGCCGCCGTACGGGGCGGTGGGCCGGATGTTGACCGCCAGCAGCCGGCCCCCGGTCGGGATGATCTCGTCGGACACGGCCTCACCCGCCACCAGCAGCCGGGTCAGGCCCGGCCCCAGGCCCAGCTCCCGCACGTGCCGCTGGTCGGTGTCCTCGGGGAGGCCCAGCAGGCGGCTCGCCTCGTCGTTGGCGAGCAGGATCCGCCCGTCACCGCCGACGATCAGTACGCCCTCGCGCACCGCGTGCAGCACGGCGTCGTGGTGCTCGTACATCCGGGTCATCTCGGCCGGGCCGAGTCCGTGGGTCTGCCGCAGCAGCCGACGGCTGATCAGCGCCGCGCCACCGGTGGCCAGCACGAGCGCCCCGGCCGCGGCGCCGAGCAGCATCGGGAGCTGCTGGTTCAGCACGTCGCCCACGTTGGCGTACTCGATGCCGGCGGCGACCATGCCGACCACGCGTCTGCTCGCGTCCGTCACCGGTACGACCGCGCGCACGGCGTCGGCCGGCCGGCCGTGGAACGTCTCCGTGAACGTCTCCCCCGCGGCGGCCCGGCCGACGCCCTGCGCCTTGGTGCCGATCAGTGCGGGGGCGGGATCGGTGAGCCGGACCCCGTGCTCGTCCAGGACGGTGACGAAGTCGACGCCGGAGCCCTTGCGTGCCTGTTCCGCCGCCCCCTGCAACCGGGCCGTGGGGTCCGGTGACCGGAGCGCGAGTGCCGTGCCGGGCGCGTGCGCGAACGACTCCGCGGCGGCCAGGGAACGATCCCTGGCGCTGCGTTCGGCGTCGTACCGGCCCTGCACGACGAGGGCGGAGGCGGCCACCGCCACCAGGACCAGCATGATCAGCGCCTGGAGCAGGAAGACCTGCGCGGCGAGCGTGCGGACGCTCAGGGAGGAGGACAGGCGGCGTCCGCGCGGCGGCCAGGACTGCCTTCTCCTGCGGGACGGATCGGATGACCACCGGGTGCCGGACGGCGGCGCCGCCCTCGCCCATGGCCAGCGGGAACGTCCGCTCATCTCCCTGTTCTAACACCCCCTCTCCGTGATCGGCGACCGGTGCGCCGGCCGAGGGGGGCGGGGATGCCGGCGCGCGGGGCGGTCGCGGGCCGCCTGCCGGCGCGGATGCGGGGTCACCCGAACATGCCGTGAGGTGGAGCAATCACCGGTGTGCCGTGGCCCGGCACACCAGGCTGGGGATCTTGTCGAGTTCCTGTGACAGGAGTCCGTGTGCGAGGACCACGTATGCCGAGGCCCGGACATACCGGTCGGGAGCCGGAGGGCGGCACGGGTACACGGACGGAGCTGCCGGCGCCGCCGGCGTGGATGCGGTGGCTCCCGGCCCTGTACGTCGCGGTTGTCCTGCTGCTGGAGCCCGTCACCCCGGTGGACTGGCCGGTCAGTTTCCTGCTGGTCGGCGTTTCCCTGGTGACCGCCTTCGCCCACGGTCCCGTCGTCGTCGGCGTCGTCACGGTGCTCGCCATCGTCCTGGAAGGCGTCCTGGCCGGTACCCCGTGCTGCGCCGGCCGGCCGGTCGGCTACCTCTGGGACCGGCACTACGTGGCCGACTACGTCTGCACCGCCCTGGTGGGCGTCCTCGCCACGATCCTGGCCGCGCACCGCATCCGCCGTGAACGCACGCTGGCCGACGTGCGGTCCGTGGCCGAGATCGCCCAGCGGGTCCTGCTCCGACCGGTTGCGCAGCGGATCGACGGTCTCGTGCTGGAGAGCCTCTACCTGTCCGCCGCCGCGGAGGCCCGCATCGGCGGTGACCTGTACGAGGCGGTCCCCACCCGGTACGGGGTCCGGGTGGTCATCGGTGACGTGCGCGGCAAGGGGCTGCTCGCGGTGGAGACCGCCGCGGCCCTGCTGAGCGCGTTCCGCGAGGCGGCGCACGACGAACCCGCCCTTCCCGCGCTGGCCGACCGGGTGGAGACGAGCATGAACCGCAGGGCGGTGCAACTGGGCGGCGGCGAGCTGGGCGAACGGTTCGTCACCGCCGTCTTCGCCGAGATCCCCGCCGACGCGCCCGTGGTCCGCGTCGTCAACTGCGGCCATCCGCCGCCGGTTCTCATCCGGTCCGGTGAGGTGCGGGAACTGGACCGGGGACGGTCGGCGCCGCCGCTGAACCTCGGCGTGCTGGTCGGGGAGCCGTACCACGTCGACGCCTACTCCCTGCGGCCCGGCGACCAGCTACTGCTGTACACGGACGGCATCACGGAGACGCGGGACGCGGACGGCGCGTTCTATCCCCTGCTGCCGCGGCTGCGTCGCTGGGCCGCCCTCCCGCCACGGGAACTGCTGGAACGGCTCCACCACGACCTGCTTCTCCACAGCGGCAACCGTCTCCAGGACGACATCGCGGCACTGGCGGTCCGCATCCCCGACGGCGAGCCGCCCCAGGGACCCCCGTCGCCGGCCCGGTGAACACCGGCCCCGGCCGGCCGGTGGGTCGTCGCGGCCGACGCCCGTCCGCCGCCGTCGGCGCCGTGCCACGCGGACAGCGGCCGGGACGTGGCGCACCGCAGCGCGCCCCGACCGCCTCGGGACCGCCGCTCGACCGCCTCCGGGACCGCCGCTCGGTCGGCGGCGGGTGCCGCCGGTTAGGCCGCGCGGTGGACGGGAACCTGGTTCGCCGGGGTGCCGAGCTGGTGGGAGGAGTCCGGTGACAGCGTCGACGTCAGCGGCAGGCGGTCGCGGCCCGGGCGCTCAGGAGAGCGGGTACGAGCCGGATCCGCGGCGGTGGCGTGCCCTGTGGGTCACTCTGGTGGCCGGATTCATGAGCCTGCTCGACGTGACGATCGTGGCGGTCGCCCTGCCCACCGTCCAGCGGGACCTGCACGCCTCCCCCGCGCAGGTGCAGTGGGTGGTGTCCGGGTACGCCCTGACCTTCGCCCTCGCCCTCGTCACCGCCGGCCGCCTCGGCGACGCGCTGGACCGGCGCCGCATCTTCCTGCTGGCCCTCGGCGGCTTCGTCCTCTTCAGCGCGGCCTGCGGAGCCGCCCCCGACATCACGCTCCTCGTGGTCGCCCGCCTCGCCCAGGGCCTGGCAGCCGGCTTCATGGCTCCCCAGAACTCCGCGCTCATCCAGCAGATGTTCCGCGGCGCCGAACGCGGCCGGGCCTTCGGCTTCTTCGGCGCCACCGTCGGCATATCCTCCGCCGCCGGTCCGATAACCGGCGGCACCATCCTCGCCCTCGCCGCCGGCGAGCAGGGCTGGCGTTGGATCTTCTATGTCAACGTGCCCATCGGCATCCTCGCCGTCCTCCTCGGCCGCCGCCTGCTGCCCCGCACCCGGCGCTCCGGACGGGGCCACCTGGACGTGCCCGGCATCCTGCTCCTCGGTCTCGGCGTCCTCGCGCTGATGTACCCACTGGTCCAGGCTGACTCCGGAGGCGTCAACCGCCTGTGGTGGCTGTTCCCCGCGGGTGCCGCGATCCTCGTCGTCTTCGCCCGCTGGCAGCACCGCCTCGTCGCCCGGGACGCCCAGCCGCTGCTCGACCCCCGCCTGTTCACCACCGTGCGCGGCTACGCGGTGGGCGCCGGCATCGGCACCCTGTACTTCATCGGCTTCAGCGGCGTCTGGCTGGTCTTCGCCCTGTTCTACCAGCGCGGCCTCGGCTTCTCCCCGCTCCTGTCCGGCCTCGCCGTCACTCCCTTCGCCATCGGCTCGGCCGGTGCGGCCGTGATCGCGGGACGGCTGGTGGAGCGGTTCGGCCGCCTGCTCACCGTGTGCGGCCTCACGGGTGTGATCGTCGGCTTCGGCGGCACCGCCCTGCTGCTGCGTCTCGCGCCCCTGCACAGCGCTCCGTGGCTCGCCGCCCCGGTCCTGTTCCTCGGCGGCATCGGCAGCGGCTTCGTTGTCTCCCCCAACATCACCATGACCCTGCGGGACGTGCCCGTCCGCATGGCGGGCGCGGCGGGCGGCGCCCTGCAGACGGGACAGCGGCTGGGCGCCGCGCTGGGGACCGCCGCCCTGCCCGGCCTGTTCTACCTGGTGCTAGGCGGCAGCGGCGACTACCGCGGCGCCGTCGTCACCGCACTGTGCTCCGCCCTCGTCGGCATGCTGGCCGCCCTGGCGCTCGCGCTGTTCGACCGGCAGCGCGACCGGGGGGCGGACCGGCCGCACCGCAAGAGCCCGGACGAGACCGCCGACGACCCGATGCACGCCCGGCACACCTGACCCGCCCCCGAAAAGAGCCCCATGCCCGCTCCCCTCGGCGAAGACCTGTCGCTCACCCAGACGTGGGTCGACACCGACGGCGAGTGCATCCTGATCAACGGTGTCGAGTCGCGTCAGAGGACCCGGAACACAGCGCGCGACCCGCGGGGTGCCGTCGCGGTCGTCATCGAGCCCGGACGGATCGGCGGCCCCCGCGGCTGAACCCTGAGCGGCCGTCCGCGGCCCGGTAGTCGGCGGCCTGCCCCTCCGGCGCGGAGGAACAGACCGCCGACGCCCGGCGGGCCGGGTTACAGCGCGCGTTCCAGACGGTCCGCCATCAGCTTGACGAAGCGGGCCGGCTCCTTCGGCTGGCCTCCCTCGGCGAGGACCGCGAGGCCGTGCAGCAGCTCGGCGGTCTCGGCCAGTTCCGCTCGGTCCTCGCGCTCCTTGTACGCCTGGTTGAGGCCCTTGACGAGCTGGTGGTCCGGGTTGAGTTCCAGGATGCGCTTGGCGCGGGGCACCTCCTGGCCCATCGCGCGGTACATGTTCTCCAGGGCCGGGGTCAGGTCGTGCGCGTCGGAGACGACGCAGGCCGGGGAAACGGTCAGCCGGGAGGAGAGGCGCACCTCCTTGATGTCCTCCGTGAGCTGCTCCTTCATCCAGTCGAGCAGCCCGGCGTACTCCTCGCTCTGCTTCTCCCGCTCACCGTCGGCGGTGTCGTCGTCCTCGGCGTCGAGGTCGATGCGGCCCTTGGCGACGGAGCGCAGCTTCTTGCCCTCGTACTCGCCGACGGCGTCGGCCCACACCTCGTCCACGGCGTCGGTGAGCAGCAGCACCTCGATGCCGCGCTCCCGGAAGGCCTCCATGTGCGGGGAGTTCTCGATGCTCTGCCGGGACTCACCGGTCAGGTAGTAGATGTCGTCCTGGCCGTCCCGCATCCGCTCCACGTACTGCTTGAGGGTGGTCGGCTCGGTGTCGTGGTGCGTACTCGCGAACGAGGCGACGGCGAGGAGGGCGTCGCGGTTCTCCGAGTCGGTGACCAGGCCCTCCTTCAGTGCCGTGCCGAACTCACGCCAGAACGTGGCGTAGCGGTCCTGGTCCTTGGCCATCATGTCCTTGACCGTGGACAGGACCTTCTTCGTCAGCCGGCGCCGCATCATCTCGATGTGGCGGTCCTGCTGGAGGATCTCCCGGGACACGTTCAGTGACAGGTCCGCCGCGTCCACGACGCCCTTGACGAAGCGCAGGTACGGCGGCAGCAGCGCCTCGCAGTCGTCCATGATGAACACGCGCTTGACGTACAGTTGCACGCCCCGCTTGGCGTCCCGGGTGAACAGGTCGTGGGGGGCGTGCGCGGGGAGGAACAGCAGGGCCTGGTACTCGAAGGTGCCCTCCGCCTGGAGGCGGATCGTCTCCAGCGGGTCGCGCCAGTCGTGGGCGATGTGCTTGTACAGCTCGTGGTACTCGTCCTCGGACACCTCCTCGCGCGAGCGGGCCCACAGCGCCTTCATGCTGTTGAGCGTCTCGGGGTCCGGGCGTCTCGGCGTTCTCGTCGGCCGTGGCGGGCGCCTCGGGCACCATCCGGATCGGCCCAGGTGATGAAGTCCGAGTAGCGCTGGATGATCTCCTTGATCTTCCACGGGGCGGTGTAGTCGTGGAGCTGGTTCTCCGGGTCGGCCGGCTTGAGGTGGAGCGTGACCGAGGTGCCCTGCGGCGCGTCGTCGACCGCTTCGAGGGTGTACGTGCCCTCGCCGCGTGACGTCCAGCGGGTGCCCCGGTCCTCGCCGGCTCGCCGGGTCAGCAGGGTGACCTCGTCCGCCACCATGAAGCCGGAGTAGAAGCCGACGCCGAACTGGCCGATGAGCCCCTCGGTGCCGCCGCCCTCCTGTGCTTCCCGCAGCTCCCTGAGGAACTCGGCGGTGCCCGAGTTGGCGATCGTGCCGATGAGCTGCCCGACCTCCTCGTACGACATTCCGATGCCGTTGTCCCGCACGGTCAGGGTGCGGGTGTCCTTGTCGACGTCGATCTCGATGTGCGGGTCGGACACGTCGGCGTCGAGGGAGTCGTCCCTGAGCTTCTCCAGACGCAGCTTGTCCAACGCGTCGGAGGCGTTGGAGACGAGTTCGCGCAGGAAGACGTCTTTGTTCGAGTAGACGGAGTGGATCATCAGCTGGAGCAGCTGACGGGCCTCCACCTGGAACTCGAATGTCTCGGTCGGCATGTTCGCGTGTACCTCACAGGTCCTGTTGCCGGAACTGGTGCCAGACACTCTAAAACACCACGTCACGGTGGTGGCCGGTATACGGTGGCGGTGGCTGGATCCGCATCGGTCATGACCGGTGCCTCCTCGGGTACCCGACCGGCCCCGGCCCGCCGAGTGGGCCGACGGGCCGTCCGGCAGTCGAACCAGGACAACGGAGGCGCACAGATGAGCACGATCAAGGAAGTGGTGGAAGTCGACGTCCCCGTCCACACCGCCTACAACCAGTGGACGCAGTTCGAGGAGTTCCCGAACTTCATGGAGGGCGTCGAGGAGGTCACCCAGCTCGACGCGCAGCACAATCACTGGACCACGAAGATCGCCGGAGTACGCCGGGAGTTCGACACCGAGATCGTCGACCAGCTCGCCGACGAGCGCATCACCTGGCGCACCACCACCGGCGACACCCACCAGAAGGGCATGGTCCGCTTCGAGCGCCTGGACGACTCCCACACCAAGGTGGAGCTGGTGCTGGAGGTCGAGCCCAGCGGAGCCGTCGAGAAGGTCGCGGACATGGTCGGTACCATCGACCGGCGCGTCAAGGGAGACATGCGGCGGTTCAAGGAGTACATCGAGGAACGCGGCGCGGAATCCGGTGCCTGGCGCGGCCGCGTCCGGCCCGGCGACTCCGGTTCCTCCCTCTGACCGCACCCCCGCAGGAGGCACACGGCGCCGGCACGCCCCGGCCAGGAGCACGGGACGCCGTCGGCGTCTGCCTCGCCCACACCGGTCGTCGCCGCCCGGACACCGACCGTACCGCTGTTCCAGCAGCTCTCACCGGGTGCGAATGTCAGGCCGCCGGGACGACCTCGTGTCCCGCGGAACGCAGGACGCCGACCGCGTCGTCGTACCGGTCGGCGGGGACGAGTACGAGGTCCGAGTGGAAGGTGGAGGTCACGAACACCGGAATCCCCGCCGAGCCCAGGGGCCCGACCACGGCGGCCAGCATGCCCGGCAGATCGAGATCGTGAGGGTCGTCGCCGTACAGGCCGGCCCAGTGTTCGTGTGCGCCGGAGGCATCGGGGGAGACCTCCCGGTGTGCGCCGGCGGCGTCGAGGGGCACCTCGCGCAGGACGGTCAGGCCCTCGGGAGCGCGTACGACCGCGTACCAGTCGTCATCGGCGGGCCGCGCACCACCGGAGACGTGCTCGATCCGGAAGAGGGCAGGCAGAGTCAGCAGTTTCCGCCGGGGAGGAGTCATGCGGTGAGCGTAGCCGTGCTGTCGCCCCCTCCGGCAAGCCGCTATGCCGTCATGTCGGCTCCCACTGCTCGCGGGGAGGCGGCGGGCCGTCCAGGGCGCTGCGGAACTTGTCCTTCAGGCTCTTCGGCGGAGCTTCCTTCTCCTCCGTCGTGTGCATGAGCCGGGCCGTGGTCACCCGTATGTGACACTCCCGCCGCCGCTGCCTCAGGAGCACGATCCAGGCACCGTCCCGGGTGAGGAGGGCGTGCCGCGCCGGTTCGTCTCCGGGCCGGGCGTGGCGGGCCAGCATGTCCGGCAGATAGTGCAGCGCCGCGTCCTCGGCCGCCGCGACCGCCCGCGCCTCGTCCCCGTCGACGGGGTGAGCGGCCGCCAGCATCCAACGGTGCAGTCTCAGTGACGTGCCGTCGACGCGCTCCGTCGTTCTCGTGTCCTCCTCGACGAGGACGTACCACTCAGCAGTCATGCGCGATGCCCGTCTGTCTGCACGTTCGGCTCTCCGCATCCTGCCATGTGGATCACCCGCGGCGGACGTCAGTGCCGCGCGCACCGGGAGCGGGGGGCCGGGTCGTCCACCGCTCGGCCGACGGGGGTGACGCATGCCCGTCCACCTCACCTCTGGTGCGGGGACGACCGGCCCGGCGGGCCGTCCGCCCGCCCGGCGCGCAGTCGGAAACGGTGGTCCCCTCCACCGGCCGTGCGTGACGGCCACAGCCTCGTGAGCCGACATCGGCGCTACGGGCGCGTGAACTCGACGGGCGACGTGAACTCGACGGCACACCCGGCCCGGACGTGAGCGCGGCACTCAGACCTGGTGAGCCGCCTCCAGATCCCGCTTGAGGTTCCGCAGGGTCCTGTCGATGTTGCCCGTCTGGAAGTCGGCGAACGTCTTCCCCCCGGTGGCGACCCGGTCGAAGAGCTGGGCCACGGGGCCGGGCCACGAGCGCCGGTCGTCCGTCCAGGTCTCCGTCACCCGGCTGCCGGTGCCTTCCGGCGCGAAGGTGTACTCCCAGGTGGCGATGGGGCCGCGCAGACGCGGGCGTCTCACCCCGATCGCGTGGACGCGGAAGGCGAAGCGGTGGCCGGGATCGGCCGCGGTCACCGTGCACCGGGTGACCCAGCGGAACGTCCCCCGCTTGTTGCGTCCCTCGAACGTCGTTCCCACGGCGGCCCGTTCACCCGGCACACCGCCCACCGTTCCCAGGTTCTCCGGGCTCCACCGGCCCATGTCACCGGGACGGCACACCGCCTCGTAGACCGTCTCGGGCGGGACGTCGATGAAGATACTGCGGGACACGGTGAATACGCGGGTCACGGCGACGCCCTCCCGGGGGACACGTTCGGTACTTGCGAGTAGCAATCGTGTCACGCCGGGAGCGGACCGTCGTGACCTGTGCCCGGAAAAAAGGCGAAGTGGTGCCGGCCCCCGGTGGCAACGGAGGACGTGCGCGGCCGGATCCTTTCGGTCGGATCGGCGTTGGCGAACATTCCCCGCACGTACGGCATCTCACCCGGGGAAGGCAGACCCGGAAGCCGACAACGAAGGAGCACCCGACTCATGACGACTCGGCAGCACAGGAGTCACATCACCCAGGCCGCGACCGCCGCCCGGTCCGCGCGCCGCCGACACCTCAGCCGGGCGATACTCGCCGTGACCACCGCCGCCGGACTGGGCGTCGCCGGCACGGGCGCCGCGCGGGCCGCCGGGACGGGAACGGCGGCCGCGACGCCCACCTGCGCCGTATCCGAGCTGAGCGCCTCGTTCGGCAAGCAGCTGGCCGGCGGCATGAACCACCAGGGCGTGGTCGTCGAACTGACGAACACCGGTGCCCGCACCTGCCTGCTGCGGGGCTATCCGGGCCTCGGCCTGGAGAACGCCGCTCACCGCACGCTCCACTCGACCACCCACTGGGGCGACACCTGGTACGCGAAGAGTCCCGCCAAGTCCACCCTGACCCTCCGCAAGGGCGGGAGCGTCGAGGCGGTCATGTCCTGGACCCATGCCGACACCGGCACCCCGGACGCGGTCCGTGCCGCCTACCTCCAGGTGACGCCGCCGGCTGCGAGCAGCCACAAGACGCTCGCGTTCCCGCAGTGGGTGGACCACGGTGACCTCCGGGTCACCGCACTGGCGTACCGGATCGACGTCGAGGACTGAGCGCGCCGGGGCCGCGCCCCCTCCCCACCACGGCGGAATCGAGCCGACATCACACCGGCCGGTGCGGACTGCACTGACCGGTGCGGGCCGGGGCCGGTGGGGGTGCCTCGCAGAACGCCGGGCCGGACGGCCGATCACGCTCGTGCCCTGCCGCTCTCCGGCGCGCGGAGGCGCCACACTCGACGGGCCGTGACATGCACGCGCGCACGAAGGGAACCCGCCCGCTCATGCACATCGATCTGACAGGACGCACCGCACTGGTCACCGGCTCCACTCAGGGCATCGGCGCGGCCATCGCCCTCGCTCTCGCCCGGGCCGGCGCCCGCGTGGGCGTCAACGGCCGCGACGAGCAGCGGGTGGCCGACAGCGTCGAGTCGCTGGCCGGCCGGGCGCCCGGCGCGGAGCTGGTGCCGGTGGCCGCCGACGTGTCCGGCGAGGAGGGCGCGGCCCGGGTGGCCGAACTGCTGCCGCGGGTGGACATCCTCGTCAACAACCTGGGGGTCTTCGGCACGGCCGACCCGCTGGAGATCAGCGACGCGGAGTGGCGGCGCTATTTCGAGGTGAACGTGCTGGCCGCCGTACGGCTGACCCGGCAGTACCTGCCGGGTATGACCGAGCGCGGCTGGGGGCGCGTCCAGTACGTCGCCAGTGACTCGGCGGTCGCGATTCCCGCGGAGATGATCCACTACGGGATGTCGAAGACCGCGCTGCTCGCGGTGAGCCGTGGGTTCGCCAAGAAGGCGGCGGGCACGGGAGTGACGGTCAACTCCGTCATCGCCGGGCCCACGCACACCGGGGGCGTCGAGGACTTCGTGTACGAACTCGTCGACCGGGACGTGCCCTGGGACGAGGCGCAGCGTACGTTCATGCGCGAGCACCGCCCGCAGTCCCTGATCCAGCGGCTGATCGAGCCGGAGGAGATCGCCCACATGGTGGTGTACCTCAGCTCGGAACAGGCGTCGGCCACGACCGGCGGAGCGCTGCGCGTCGACGGCGGGTACGTCGATTCGATCCTTCCCTGACCGGGTGACCGCGCGGGCACGGCGGGAGTTCGGACGCGTCGGGCCACCGGTTTCCGTGCGGCGTCCGTCGGCGGGGCCGGGCGCGACCACGCCGTTCACCCGTCAGGACCAATCTTGGGGCCGGCTCGGCGCTCGGGCGCATGACCGGCCCGCTGTAGGCGATATATCGGACATGGACGAACCTGCACTGGGCGGCCCGCTTCCGGGGCCGCGCCGCCCGACCGTGTACGACGAAGTGTTCAGGGCGGACTTCACCTCGGCGACGCAGTGGGTCGCGGGCCGCTCCTGGGCCTATCCGGGGGGAGGCCCGGTCAACCCGGGCGACGACAAACTGGACTACCTGGTGCCCGACGCCGAGTACAGCCGCTCGGGAGTCTTCCGGGCCGGCCGCCGGCCCGACGGCAGATGGAACACGGGCCTGCTCACCACAGAAGGCAGCGAGGAGGGGTTCACCGTCCAGCCGGGGGACGTCCTGGAGGCCCGCGTACGGCTGCCGCGGGAGATCGGCGCCTGGCCGGCCATCTGGACGTGGCGGGACGGCGACCAGGAGATCGACGTCTTCGAGTACCACCCGGACAACCCGGACCTGCTGGAACTCACCAACCACGTGCACGGTGCCAACCGTTACGTCCGGGACCACGCCGTCCGCCCCGGTGCCTGGATCGAGCTGCGCACCGAGTTCGGGCCCCACTCCGTGGTCTGGTGGCTGAACGGCGCGCGGGTCTTCACGGACGGGCGGGGCGTGGGGCACCGCTGGCACGCCTATCTCATCGTCAACCTGTCGGTGTGCGGCGGGCGTTACCACCCGCCACCCGAACCGGGGACGACCGAGATGTCGTACGAGGTGGCCGACCTCGTCGTACGGCGTCCTGCCGCGGGCGGCGCCGGACACGGCACGGCAGCCGCCGCCCGGCACCCCGGCGGGGCGTCCCCGGCAGGAGGCGACGAGCGGAGGCCGGCCGGGCCGTGAACCCCGCCGTACGGGTCCGGCGGATCAGCCGTGCGAGACCGTCAGCCCGTAGAAGGCGACACGTGCTCCCTTCGTGGTGCTGTCCGAGGACGACTGGTTGTACGAGCCGGCCTTGAAGTACTGCTTGTACGGCTTGAAGGAGGACGGGACGGCGTAGTGGGTGGTGCTGCCGTTGACGGTCAGGTCGACGGTGCTGCCGCCGGAGACGGCGATCGTGTAGGTCCAGGTCTTGCCGATCGCCACGTGCCCCACGGTGTGCGGTGTCTGGCCGCCGGACGGGGAGCCCTCGGTGCCCAGGACGATGTCGCCGTCGGCGTGCTGGTACAGCTCGACCAGCGGTTTGGTGGAGGAGCCCCCGGTGCCGAGGTGGATCTGGCCCACGCAGACGTTGGACGTCACCGACACCACGCGCAGTGTGGCGCTCATCCGGTGGGAGCCGCTCAGCGACCAGTTCGCGGCGCTGCCGTCGCGGTTCATCTCGCGCAGTTCGGAACGGGCGTAGTGGGAGTTCGGGGTCGTGACCCCCTTCTCCGGCGCCCAGAACGTCATCGCCCCGTCGCGCGTGTCGGTGTAGAAGTACGCGTCCTGGTAGCCGCCGGCCCCCTGGAGGCGGGAGGAGGGGATGGTGGTCGGCGATCCCGGGGAGCCGACCGGTTCCTGGAGCTGCCATACGGACAGGTCGAAGTTGCCGCCGGGCGCGACATGCGGATCCGCGGCGTTCGCGCTGCCGTTGCCGAGTGCTGACAGGGTGCCGACGAGGCCCGCGACGGTCATCGTCGCGAGGAGCCTGGAACGGGAACGGGTCATGTGGGGGGGAACCTCCGAGGCGCGATGGAATCACGACAGTCGTTCAGCCTGTTGAACGCCGAGTGCATTCTTGGACGGGCCGTGGGTCCGTGAACCTAAAAGTCTGAACCAGACACGTCAAGAGGTGGAGCGGGAACCCGTCGCGGCAGGCCGCCGTGGCTCATCGGCGCACGACCGGTGAGATTGCCGGTCCGGTCGTCCCCGCACGGCGCCCGCAGTGGCACCTGCGGCCCGATGGCAGCGGTTGTGCCGGTGCACCGAGTGGCGGCTCGGATGTTGTGCCGCGTCACAAGGCGGGGCGCGCCGGCTACCTCGGAAACGCGCAGGTGGCAGCGGTGCCGACCCGGCCGGACGACCCGGACGTACGGCTTCCGCCCTTCTTTACGCGTCAGTAAGGTCGCGGGAATGACCGGACAGACGCCCCTGGGACCCGCCCCGCGGTACCGGCCGGGTCCGCAACGGCACGTCATGGCCGCGCTGTGGGACCGGTTGCGCGGCGAGGGTGCGTGCGTCGTGACCGGTGACCCCGGCAGCGGTCGCTCGGCCTTCCTCGCCTGGGCCGCGGGCGCGTTCACCGCCGGGCCCGTCGTGACCGTACCCGCCGATCCCACGTGGTCCCGGCGACCGCGGGCCGGGCTCAGCGCGTTGTGCCACGCGGCCGGGGTGCCGGCCGGCGCCGTGCGCGCCGCCGACCCGGAGCGGGAGATCATCGGTGCGCTGGGGGCCACGGCCACGGCCCCGCCCCGGACCGTACTCCTGTGCGTCGACGACGCCCATCTCTGGGACGCCCCCTCCCGGGCCGTTCTCGGCCGGCTCGCCGCCCGCCTCGCCGGGGGCAGCCGGGTCGTCCTGCTGCTCAGCGTCGCCGGACACCGGCCCGTGGACCCGGAGTTCGCCGGTCTGCCGCTGCTGCGCCTGGATCCCCTGGCCCCGCAGGACGCCGCGTCGCTGCTGGACGACGCCGCGCAGGGCGCGCTGGACCGCGCGGTACGGGACGAGATCTCGGCCGCGGCGGAGGGCAACCCCGCCCTCCTGCTGCGCCTGCTCCACCGCCTGACGCCGGCTGAGCTGCGCGGCCTCGCGCCCCTGCCGCGTCCCCTGGCCGACACCGGGGCACTGACCGCGCTGGCCGGTCGACATCTCGCCGGACCGCTCCCGGGGCAGCGGGACCTGCTCCTGGTGACCGCGGCAGCCCTACAGGCCTCCGGTGAGCCGACCGTCGAGGCCGAACTCGTGCGCCGTGCGACCGCGCGGCTCACCGGGCACACGCCCTGGCCCGACCCTCCGGCGGACCCACGTCCCACCGCCGCCGGCCTCACACCCGACCCCCGTACGCGGCCCCACCACATCCACTCGGACGCGACCGGCCCCGCTCCGCGACTCCACCACGCCGACTCGGACGCGACCGGCCCGGCTCAGCGACCCCTCCGCGCGGACCGCGCCACTTCACCGGGCTCCGGTGCGCAGCCCCCGGCGCCCGACTCGGCCGAGTGCCACTCCGATCCGCGCCTCGTGGCGCTGCCCGCGTCCCTCGATCACCTCGAACCGCACCCCGGTCCACGACCGCGTCCTGTCCCGTTGCCCGAGTCGCTCGTCGCCGCCGATGGCCGGCTCGGCTTCCGCAGTGGGTTGCTGTGCCGCACGGTGTACGCGAGTGCGCCGGCCGAGCGGCGCCGTGCCGCCCATGACGCCCTGGCCGGTGTGCTCCCCGACGGGCGCGGTCTGCCGGCGTTGCTGCACCGCTCCTGGGCCGTCACCGCCCCCGATCCGTCGCTCGCCGCCGGTCTCGCGGCCGCCGCGTCCGACCCGGCCCCGGCGACCCCGCCCGCACTGCGCTGCACCGCCCACACACGCGCCGCCGAACTCACGCCGGACGGGACCCAACAGGCCAGGTGGTACACGGCCGCCGCCGAACAGGCCCTGCTGGCCGGGCAGTCCGCCCGCGCACTGCGACTGCTCGACGCCGTCCGCAGTCGCCCGGCACCACCGGCGCTACGCGCGCGTGCCGAGCTGCTGCGCGGGACGGTACTGCGCTGGGACGGCCCGGTGGACGACGCCCACGAGACCCTGCTGCTCGCAGCGGCGTCGTTCGCTCCGCACGACCCCGAACGGTCCGCCGAGGCCGCCTTGGACGCCGCGGACGCCGCCTGGTCGGCGGGCGACCTCGCGGCATGCCTGCGCGCGCTGGCGGAAGGCCCCACCCGCGCCCCCTCCTCGCCCGGCACATGCGGCGGGGACCGCCCGACCCGGCCGGGTCACATGCATCCGCCGGCCGGGCAGCCCCTCCTCCCACCCACCGACCCTCGCCTCCCGACCCGCCCGGCCCGTGGCGCCGTCGTGCCGTCCGCCGTCCTGCGTGACCACCGCGCGGGCCTACGCGCCGTCCTGCTGGGCCACTTCGGCGAGGCTGCCGCCCCTTTGCGGCGGGTCGTGAACCACGCGTGGACGGCGGACGCCCCCGAACGGCCACCACACGCGAGGGACACCCCCGAACCACTCCCCCGCACCACGGACACCCCCTCTCCGCTCCCCCATCCGGCGGACGACCCGGAGCGGTTTCTGCGGGCGGCCGCGGCGGCACTGCTGCTCGGGGACACCGCCGCCGCCCGGCGGGCCGGTGCGCGCGCGCTCGCGGTGGCCCGTACGCACCGGTGCGACGTGCACGAGGCGCAGGCACTGGAGTACCTGGCCTACGGCGAACTCCGGGCCGGACGGCACGCCCTGGCCCGTACGCACGCCGAGGAGGGCCTGCGCACCGCGTACCGCACCGGGCGGCGCAACACGGCCGCCCACCATCACGCCGTACTGGCCCTGGCGGCGTCGATCGAGGGCGACGCGCTCACCGTCGCCGAGCATGTGACGGCCGCGCTGGCCGTCGCCCGCGGGCACGGGCTGGCCCAGGCCGCCGCCCTGGCCCAGTGGGCGACCGCCCGCGCCGATCTGGGCCACGGCCGGCCCCGCGAGGCCGCCGAACGGCTGGGCCCGCTGGTCCGGCCCGGCCCGGGGCGCGGTCACTTCGCCGTGTGGATGCTCGCCGTACCCTGCTACGTGGAGGCGTGCGCGCTCGCCGGGCAGCCGGAGCAGGCCCGGGACGCGGTCGAGGACTTCGCGCGCTGGACGGCCTGCGACGCCGACCCCCAGGCCCCCGCCCAACTGCTGCGTTGCCGCGCCCTGCTGGCCTCGCCCGAGACCGCCGACCCGCTGTACCGACAGGCGCTGCGCCGGCACGAGGAGGCCGCCGGCGACTTCGAACGGGCCCGCACGGAGCTTCTGTACGGCAAATGGCTGCGCAGACGCCGCCGGCTGCGCGAGGCACGCATCCGGCTGCGGGCCGCCCAGCTCGGTTTCGAGCGGTGCGGCGCCCGCCCGTGGGCGCAGCAGGCGGTGGCGGAACTCCGGGCGAACGGGGTGGCCGGGGTGGGCGGAGCCGTGGCGGTGGGCGGAGCGGTGCCCCGGGGCGACGGCGTCCGGTCAGACCCGCCGGCCCGGCTGACCCCGCAGCAGTTGCGCATCGCCCGCGGTGTCGCCCAGGGACTGACCAATCGGGAGGTGGCCCTGAGTCTGTCGGTGAGCACCCGCACCGTCGACTACCACCTGCGCAACATATTCTCCGCTCTCGGTGTCCGTTCCCGGATGGAGCTGGCGCGCCTGCTGGCGCGGACGGAGAAGTCCGCTGCACACCTCTAGGGGCCGACCGGGCGGTATGCCATTCTTCGAGCACGACGAATCAGCCGCCCCCGGGGGAGAACCGCGATGCACCCTGCCGTACGGCCACGGCCCGTGTTCCGGCCGGGATCCCCGCCCGCGCCCCGGTCGCGCGCGCCGCGTTCCCGGTCGCTGATCGACGCCGAGGCCCTGCGGGTGCTGCACCGTGCCGCCCGCATGCTGCTGGACGGGCTGCCCGGCCTCACCGACCGGCTGGTCGACGCCCTGCGGGAACGGCAGCCGGCGTACCGGGCCGCGCTGGACGACGACCGTCCCGGCACCTGGCAGGAGGTGCACCGCTCGCTGCGGCACAGCGTCTCCTCGCTGCTCGATCCGCGCGGCACCCGCGACACGGCCCGCCAGTGCTCCTGGCGTATCGGTGTCACCCGCGCCGAGCAGGGGATCCCGTTGGACGCGGTGCTGCACGCCTACCGGCTGGGCGGTGCTCTGGTGTGGCAGGAACTCGTCGACGTCACCTGCCGTACCGCTCCCGAGGACGTACGGCTCCTGGTGCATGTGGCGGGCGACGTCTGGGACTTCGTCGACGAGCACTGCACGCTCGTCGCGGACGCCTACCGGCAGACCGAACGGCAGCTCACCTGGCGGCGTGAGAACCGGGTGCGGCTGCTGGCCGCCGCCCTGCTCGACGGCACCGGCCGCATCGCCGATCTGCCGGAGACCGCGCAGGCCCTCGGACTGCCCGAGCAGGGCCGGTACACCGTCGTCGCGGTCGCGGGCGCACGCTCCGCCGACGCCGTGCGCGCCCTGCTGCCCCCGCGTGTGCGGGTGCACTGGCACACCGGCCCGGAGACGGACTACGGCATCGTCGCGGCCGAGGACGGCAGCGTCGCGGCCGGAGACGGCAACGCCGCCGTACCGGCCGCAACGCCGTCCGGACTGCGCGTCGGGATCGGTCCGGCCGTGGCGGGGCTGGCCGCGGTCGGCGAGGCGCGCCGGCTGGCGGACACCGCCCTGGGCCTGTGTCCCGTCACGGGCGGCACGGTACGGCTGGCCGGTCACCTGCCCGAGGCGCTCGTGGTGTCCCGCCCGGACCTCGCCTCCTTACTGGTCGAGCGCGCGTTCGGTCCGCTCGGGCGGCTGGAGCCGGGCGACGCCGACGTGCTGCTGGACACGGTGGCCGCCTGGCTGGCCTGTGACGGTTCCGCGCAGCGGGCGAGCCGTCGGTTGTACTGCCACCGCAACACCGTCCTGAACCGCCTGCGCCGCTACGAGCGGCTGACCGGCCGTTGCCTGTCCCGCCCGGCCGACCTGGTCGAGACCGCCCTGGCCCTGACCGCACGCCGGCTCCTCCCCCCTCCCCCGGCGCCGTGAACGCCCGCCTCCCCCGGTGCCTCGCCCTCCTCCCTGTCAGGCGGCCCGCCACAGAGCGGGTACCGCCGGGGGCTCCCAGCCGGGCTGGGCCGTGTGCGGCTGCAGGCAGGTGTAGGCGCGGCCCGCGTAGGTGACCCGGTCCCCCGCCCGGTAGGTGAGGCCCACCACCCAGGTGCCGCCCGGCGGAGTGTCCGTCGGGGTGGGGCCGGGTCCGGGGTCCTGCGGGACGTCGAGGACGAAGTCGAACGCCGCCTCCCGGCCGCCGCCCGCGTCCCGCACGGTCATCACCAGCCGCGGGTCGAAGATCGTGTCGGTGGTGTTGCGCGGCTCGTTCGGAAAGTAGAGCTGCGTGGTCAGCACGGACCGGCCGGGCGCCTGCACCTTGACGTGGAGGTGCCGGGTGCGGCCCGGGTAGAGGCCCGGCACGATCGTGGTGAGCGCGAACGAGCCCTGCGAACCGGTGTACTGGTGCCCCCGCAGCCGGAACCCGGTGTTGTCGTACGCGCCGTTGGTGTCGGCCTGCCAGAAGTCGAGCAGGACGCCGGTCAGCGGGCGGCAGGCCCGGCCGAAGACGTAGCCCGTGACGGTGAGCGGGGTTCCCGGCATGCCCGGTTCCAGGAGGCTGGTGCGCTCCGGCGAGCGGGGCTTGAAGTAGGGGCCTTCGATCTGTTCCGGGGTGGGATCGTCGCCGTCGTCGCACGGCGGGGTGAGGCCGGGTGCCGTGCCGCCCGCGGTCAGGGTACGGGCGAGGGCGGGGCCGCCCATCAGGGCGACGGGGATCGCCGCGGTGGCCGCGAGCGCCGCGCGCAGCACCGTCTTGCGGCCCACGAGCCGGGGAGACCTCGTCCCGTCCGCCGCGCCCGGCTCGTTCGCACCCACGTCGTCCATGTGCATTCCGTCCGCGTCTGCCCCGCCCGCGTGCGCTCTGTCCGCGTGTGCTCCGTGCATGGCTGCTCCTCCTGTGGGGGGTCGGATCGGCAACGAACCTAGGCGTGGGCCGACGGGGCTTCGAGGGACTGGTGAGGGCGGCTGTGGTGTTTTCGGAAGTCGCCGGGGCTGCTGCCGGTCTCCCGCCGGAAGAACCGGCTGAAGTAGGCGGGGTCGGCGGACCCGGTGCGGGCGGCGACCTGTCGTACCGACAACTCGGTGTGGGCGAGCAGCCGTTGCGCCTGGTACGCGCGTGCCTCGATGAGCAGCCGTCCCGGCGGGCGGCCGGTTGAGGTCCGTACCGCCTGTGTGAGGTAGCCGGGCGTCACGCCCAGCCGGTCGGCGCACTCCCGCACGGACCACCCCGCCGCCCCGGGGCGGGTGAGCAGCCGCGTGAACGCCTCGGCCACGGCGGCCGGCCGTCCCCCGGCCTCCGGTCCGCGGCCGTCGCCGGTACGGTCCGGCAGCCGGGCGGCGCGCACGACGAGCACGTGGAGCAGGGAGCGCAGGACGCTCTCGTGTCCCGGAGCCCGCTGCCGGTGTTCCGTGACGAGTTCGGCCATCAGGCGCCCGACGGAGCGGTCGTGTTCGGCGTCCAGGGCGAACCAGCACTGCCGGCCGAGTCTCCGCAGTGTCTGGCGGTCGCGGGGGTGGTCCACCAGGAAGTCGTCGGTGAACAGCGCGAGCGTCCCCTCCGGCCCCCGGCCGCCCTCCCAGTGGTGCACCTGGCCGGGCAGGACGACCGCCGGGTGCGGGGGCCGTACGGGCCAGCGGGCGAGGTCGACGACGTGGGTGCCGGAACCGGCGCTCACATGGACGATCTCGTAGAAGGTGTGCCGGTGCGGCCGGTCCCAGCGGGACAGCGGTCCGACCGCCGCGAAGGTGCCCGCGGCGAACGGAACGGCGTCCGGCCCGTCCACCTCCAGCCGGTGCAGGGGTACGTCTCCGACCGGAGGCGGAAGGCCGGGGGTTCCCTGGAAGACGGTGGTGCTGCGCATCGGCCGTGGTCCCTTCGGTGGAAGGTGTCGGGTCACCCATCGGTACCCCACCGGCAGGGGTCAGGTACAGACCAATCGGGTCGGTGTGACGATGCCACGGACGGGGGCCGGTGAACGGCGCCGGGCCGCCGCTTGCACTGTGGCTGAGCATTCGCCTCGTGCGGATGCGCAGCGGACAACCCCGCGCTTACGCCGCCCGCCACCTCGGCATCCCGCCGGGAAACTTCAAGGCCCGCTCAGCCGCTCCACGCCCCGGCCGGCCGGGCACCCCGAGCCCCGACGGCCCCGGCGCACCGGCCCTTCAGGCGGACAACCGGCCTTCGTCACGGGCGCGGCGGCACGCTCGGGCCGCTTCCCACTGGTGGCGGGTGGCCGCCGGGCCGTGCCGGCGGCCCCGGCGCACGGGCGCCTCAGGCGAACGGACGGCCGTCGGGGTCGAAGCTCGCGAAGTAGGCGGCGGCCATGTCCTCGGCGCCGTGGCCCTGCGCCGCGGCTCGCTCCAGGCGCTCCGCGCTCGCGGCGGCCACGTCCAGGCGCACGCCCTCGCGTCGACCCGCCTCGACGATGAGCCGGGCGTCCTTGGCGGCCGTGTCCACCGCGAACTGGGGCGGCGACAGTTGGTCGTCGAGGATCAGTCCGGACTTGACGCGCAGGTACGGCATGTCGAGCGGGCCGCCGTCGATGGCGTCGAAGAAGCTCTGCGGGTTCACGCCGAGCGCCTGTGCCAGGGCCATCGCCTCGCCGGCCGCGGCGGTGGCCGCGATGACCCAGCCATTGGCGACCAGCTTCAGCCGTGTGGCGCTGCCGGCCGCGCCGTCCTCGCCGGTCCACACGGTGCGGGAGCCGACCGCGTCGAACACCGGTGCCACGGCGTCGCGGTGCTCGACCGGCCCCGCGGCGAGGACGAGGAGCCGGCCGGCCTCGGCGGGCTGGCGGGTGCCCAGCACGGGTGCGTCGAAGAAGACGAGGCCGTGCTCGTGCGCGAAGGCGGCCAGTTCGCCGATGGTGTCGAGCCCGGCGGTGGTGGACTGCGCCCAGAGGGTGCCGGAGCGCAGTGCGGGGGCGGCCTCGCGCAGGACGTCCAGGACGGCCCGGCCGTCGTAGAGCATGGTCAGGACGGCGTCGGCGCCCTCGACGGCCTCTGCGGGCGTGCCGGCGACGTGCACGCCGTGGGCGGCGAGGGGTTCGGCCTTGGCGCGGGTGCGGTTCCAGGCCCGGACGGTGTGCCCGGCCCGAACGAGGTTGCGGGCCATCGCGGCGCCCATGATGCCGGTGCCCAGGACACTCACGGTCAGCTTGGCGGACATGTCGTCACCTTCCTGATGGTTGCTTGCGGGCGTTGGCCGGACACGTCACGCGGGTCGCGGGGCGCGTCCGGGTGGCGCGGAGCCGGTCCGGTCGGAGGCCGGCGCGGACCGTTCGGGCGGCGGTCCGGGACGGGCCGGGGCGGACTGGGCCGCCGGGGCCACGCCCGGTACCGTTCCGGCATCGGGTCCGGCGTCGCGGGGCCGGCTCCGCAACCGGACGGCCGGACGGCCGTCCGTCCGATCCGTCTCTCCTGGGTGAGGATACGGACCCGGCCGCCGGGCAGCTCCTCCACCGGCCCGTTTGCGCGTCGCCCTCCGGCACGCGGCCCGGAACCGGTAGCGGAGCGACACGTCGGCTCCGGCGGAGGACGCCGGCCGGATCACGCGGGCGTACGACCGTGGGCGCGGCGCCCCGCGTCCCCTACCCAGGGACCCGGCGCCCCCGCCCCGCTCCACCGCGTCCCGCGCCTCCCATTCGGCCCCCGCATGCGCCGGGGACCTAATCCGTGCACTGTGGCTACACCGGCGGTGCGCTGACGGACAAGCGTCCCGAGCCCGGCGGTTTTACGGTGGCGAGGCACCCCCGAACCGAGGAGAACGTCGATGTCCGATGCCGTAGCGCCGGTGAAGCCGGTACTGGAATCCGCCGCAGCAGAGTTCGCCGCGGCGACCGCCCAGCCGCCGTACCTGTTCGACCTGCCACCGGCGGAGGGCCGCAAGGCGGTCGACGAGGTGCAGTCCGGCGCCGTCGACAAGCCCCCGGTCGACGAGGAGTGGATCACCGTCCCGGGCGGCCCCACGGGCAGCGTCCGCACCCGCCTCGTCAGGCCCGCCGGTGCCACCGGCACCCTGCCGGTCATCCTCTACATCCACGGCGCCGGCTGGGTGTTCGGCAACGCCCACACCCATGACCGTCTGGTACGCGAACTCGCCGTCGGCGCACAGGCCGCCGTCGTCTTCCCCGAGTACGACCTCGCCCCCGAGGCCCGCTACCCCGTCGCCATCGAGCAGAACTTCACCGTCGCCCGGTGGATCGTGGAACAGAACAGGGCGCGGACCACGGCCTGGACGCGGCCCGCATCGCGGTCGCCGGTGACTCCGTCGGCGGCAACATGACGGCCGCGCTGACCCTGATGGCCAAGGAACGCGGCGGCGTCCCGCTGCTCCAGCAGGTGCTGTTCTACCCCGTCACCGACGCCGGCTTCGACACCCCGTCCTACCACCAGTTCGCCACCGGCTACTTCCTGCGCCGCGACGGCATGCAGTGGTTCTGGGACCAGTACACCACCGACGCCGCCGAACGCGCCCAGATCACCGCCTCCCCGCTGCGCGCCACCACCGAGCAGCTCGCCGGCCTGCCCCCGGCCCTCGTCATCACCGGCGAGGCCGACGTGCTCCGCGACGAGGGCGAGGCGTACGCCAACAAGCTGCGCGAGGCCGGCGTCGCCGTCACCGCCGTGCGCTTCCAGGGCATCATCCACGATTTCGTCATGCTCAACGCCCTGCGCGGCACCCACGCCGCCACGGCCGCGATCGACCTGGCCGTCCGCACCCTGCGCACCGCGCTGCACACGGACTGAGCCCGGCGCCCGGCTCGGCGCCGGGGCGCCAGCGGTACCCGGCACCGGCCGCTCCGCCCACGACGGCGGGCCGGCCGGTGCGGGTGTCCGGGCTCGTCATCGGCCTGCGGCAGGACCGGTTCGGCCCCGGCGGCGGGCGGGCCGAAGAGTCGCTTCCGGTGTCAGGTCTCGTCGAGGCGGCGAACGTCCTCCTCGTCCCACTTCCTGGTGTCGCGCGGCTGGGTGTACGGCTCGGCCTCGGGCGGATGACCGCCCGCGATGGCCCGCTGACGCACGGTCTCCGCGTCGAACTCCAGGCCGAGCAGGATCGCCAGGTTGGTGAGCCACAGCCAGACCAGGAAGATGATGACGCCGGCCATGGTGCCGTAGGTCTTGTTGTAGGACGCGAAGTTCGCGACGTAGAAGGCGAAACCGGCGGAGGCGACCATCCAGATCAGCAGGGCGAGGACGCTGCCCGGGGTGAGCCATTTGAAGCCCTTGACCTTGGCGTTGGGGGTCGCCCAGTACAGGATGGCGATCATCACGGTGACGAGCAGGACCAGCACCGGCCACTTCGCGATCGTCCAGACCGTCAGCGCCGTGTCGCCGATCCCCAGCGCCTGTCCGGCGCGGCGGGCCAGGCCGCCGGTGAAGACCACGATGAGGGAGCTGGCCACGGCGAGCACCATCAGGACGACGGTGACGCCGACACGGACCGGCAGGATCTTCCAGACCGGGCGGCCTTCGGGCATGTCGTAGACGGCGTTGGCGGCGCGGATGAAGGCGGCGACGTAGCCGGACGCCGACCACACGGCCAGCACGATGCCGATCACGGCCACGAGCGAGCCGGTGCCGGAGCCGTTCTGCAACTGCCGCACGGCATGAGTGATGATGTCCCGGGCGGGGCCGGGGGCAAGGTTCTTCAGATTGGCCAGCACCTTGTCGGTGACGGACCTGCCGGCGACGGCGAGCAGCGAGACCAGCACGAGCAGCGCCGGGAACAGGGACAGGATCGCGTAGTAGGTGAGCGCCGCGGCCCGGTCGGTCAGTTCGTCGTCCCGGAACTCGCGCAGGGACCCCTTGAACACCGCCGCCCAGGCCCCCCGGGGCAGTTTCGCGGGATTGTCCGGGGCCCGCCGTTCGACGTCCTCGCCGGGACCGGCCTCCTCGGGCGCCGGGATCCGCGTCGCCGGGGCCTCGTCGCCGGGCTGCCGGTTGTGTCGCCAGGGGAGATGCAGCTTCGCCATGGGCCCCGGGTAACCCCGCGACGCGACCTCAAGCCCTCGGGCTCGCACGAACGCCCGCACGAGGACGCCCGGTGGTGGCCGGGGTCGGAGTCCCGGAGGGTCAGCCCCGGCCTCCGCTGAGGTTGCCCCACCGGGGGCCGATCTGTTTCCACTCCTCGTCCCACTCGGCCATGCGCCGCCGGATGAGGCGGTTCCGGATCACCCATCCCACCCCCCAGACCGCCGCTCCGGCCGACGGGGCGAGGAGGGCTCCGGTGAGGGCCGCCTGGAGATCCGCCCCCGCGCCGATGACGGGCGCGGACACGATCCGGTCCGCCTGGTTCGTCCACACCGTGACCGGGGTCCCGGCGGGGTGTCCCGGGAGGACCTTCGTCCGGTCGGTGTGCACCGAGCCGTCCGGGTCGGTCCAGCGCACCACGGCCCACACGCGTCCGTCGTCGTAGCCGGTGCCGGCCGCCGGGGTCGTCGCCACGTCGTCGGTGAGCACGGCGGACACGGCATGCAGCCGGGCCTGCCGCGCCGTGAACACCGACTCGGCGGTCTGGGCCGCCACCAGGCCCGCGAGGACGCCGACGGCCAGCGCGAGCACCCAGGTGACGAGGACGATCCAGGCCTCGACGACGTCGCTGTGCCGCCGGAGCGGGTTGCGCCGCCAACGCCACAGCCGCACCTGACTGACCGTCGTGGGAGGTGTCCGTGTCATTGTCACCGCCTCCTGGCACGCGGTCTTGCGGACCCGGTCCGCCGAACCTCACGACACCATCGTGCACCCCAGCCGGGGCTGCGGCGCGTCCGCGTCGGGGGAGACGCACGGGCGGCCTCCCGGCGGACCTCCCCGGCCTCTAGGAGGGCGTGAGCGGCAGGTCGTCGGTGTAGGCGTTCACCGGCCGGGCGACGGGGCGGGCGTCCGCGACGTCGAGGGCCGCCTCGGCGGTCGCCGTACCGAGGGTGCCCCGTGGGTGCCAGGTGCCGGTCACCGCGAGCCAGGTGTCGGCGGGAGGCGCCTCGGTGCCGTACATGCGCACCTTGACGGTCTGCGAGTCGGCCGCGCAGCACGAGAAGACGATGCGGGTGAGATACCAGCCGCCGTCCTCGCCGGCCGGTGTGACGAAGCCCGTCAGCCGGACGGTCCGGCCGCGGACGGCGTGGCTGCGGTCCTGCTGGACGTGCCTGCTGAAGTCCGTGAGGGTCAGCGGCAGCGGCGAGGTCGCGGGCAGGGGGGCGAAGCCTCCCCGTAGGGCGAGGGGCTTGCCGTTCGCGCGGGCCGCCGTGTAGGCGCCGAGTGCCGGCGGCGCGTGGAAGAGCAGGCTCAGCGCCGGGAGGAACAGCAGCCAGGCGATGCGCGGGACGGCGGTGTGGTCGTGGCCGTGCCCGGGTTCCTGACCGTGCGTGGGAGCGTGGTCGTACGCGGGGTCGCGGTCGTACGCGGGGTCGCGGTCGTACGCGGGGTCGCGGTCGCCGTGGGACGCGGGTCGGTGTCCGCCTCGGGTGACCGCCGGCAGGCCGGAGCCGAGTCCTAGGGCCAGGCCCAGGAGCAGCAGGATCACGCCGGAGGCGATCAGCGGGGGACGCAGTCCGGCTTTGACGTAACGCAGGTAGGTGTCGGTGAGCAGGGCCGTGTGCAGCAGGCCCGCGCCGGTCAGTGTCAGGAGCAGGGTCTGGACGTGGCGTCTCACAGCAGCGCGCCTCCGGTCAGGACGCTCAGGACGACCGCGACGACGGTGGTCGCCGCGGAGAACCGCCACGCGAAGGCACGGCCGAAGGTGCCCGCCTGGAGGGCGATCAGCTTCAGGTCGACCATCGGGCCGACCACCAGGAACGCGAGCCGGGCGGTCGGCGGGAAGCCGGTGAGGGACGCGGCGACGAACGCGTCGGCCTCCGAGCAGACGGCCAGCAGCACGGCGAGACCGGCCAGGAAGAGCACCGCCGGCCAGAGCGTGCCGGAGAAGGCGTCCAGGACGGTGCGCGGCACGGCGACGTTGAAGGTGGCGGCGGCCATGGCGCCCAGCACCAGGAAGCCGCCCGCGTGCAGGAAGTCGTGCTGGAAGCCGAGCCGGAACTCGGTCCAGCGGCTGTGTCCGTGCCGGTGGCCGGTGTGCCCGTGGCGCAGGAGGGGCCGCAGCCACTCCTCCTTGCCGAGCCAGAGCCAGAGCCAGCCCATCACGGCCGCGGTGGCGAGGGAGGCCAGCAGGCGGGCGGCGACCATCGCCGGGTTGCCGGGGAAGGCGACGGCGGTGGCGGTGAGGACGACGGGGTTGATCGCCGGTGCGGAGAGCAGGAAGGCGAAGGCGGCGGCCGGGGTGACGCCCCGGCGGATCAGGCTGCTCGCGACGGGGACGGAGGCGCACTCGCAGCCCGGCAGGACCGCGCCGGCGATGCCGGCGACCGGTACGGCGAGGGCCGCCCGCTTCGGCAGCGCCCGGGTGAACAGTGCGGCCGGGACGAAGGCGTTGATGGCGCCGGACAGGGCGGTGCCGAGGAGCAGGAACGGCAGCGCTTGGACGGTGATGGCCAGGCAGACGGTGCGCCAGGCCTGGACGGCCGGCTGGTCCAGCCACCGCGTGCCCGCCGCGAGGAGTACGGCGGCGGCACCGGCGGCGAGCGCGAGGGCGGCGGCGCCGGGCGGCCGGGGCGGGACGCGGCGCTCGGGCGGGCCGGTGGGTACGGCCGCCGGCCCTTCCGTCACGCCAACCAGTTCATCCGTTTTTTCCATGATCGCTCCGGATGTCGGTGTCCGGCCGACGATAGGCGAGAGGGGCTGCCGCGACGGCCGTACACGCCGTGGAAAGGCCGCCCGGACGCGCGTATCACACCCCCGGGAGGGCCGCCCGGGCGCGCGTACCTGCCACCGGAAGGGCCGTCCGGGCACGCGCACCCACCACCGAAGGTGACCCGGCAGCACGGTGCGCCCCCTCGGTGGCTCTTCTCACAATTCGGCCCGAAAGGGCCTGGGAGTGACGGGTGCCACGTCGCCGGACGCGCGGGGTGGCTACCTTCGTGACCCATGCCGTCTCTCCCCTCTCCCACCGCACGTGTCCGTGCCGGCGCCCTCCTGGCCTCGGCAGCGGCCCTCCTGTCCGCCGGTCCCCTCCAGCCGGCGACGGCCGCCGCAGCGTCCTCCACGGCGGGCGCGGTGCACGCCACGGCCGCCGTCCTCGACCTGGACCGCACCGGCGGCACGCCCGTGGTCCACGGCCAGGACAGGGCGTACGACACCGCCAGCATCGTCAAGGTCGACATCCTCGCGGCGCTGCTGCTCCAGGCACAGGACGCGGGACGGCAGCTCACCGCGCGGGAGCGGGAACTGGCCGAGCCGATGATCCGGCGCAGCGACAACGCGGCGGCCGGCACGCTGTGGCGCCGGATCGGCCGGGCCTCCGGGCTGGCCGCGGCGAACAGGCGGCTGGGGCTCACCGCCACGACGGGCGGACCGGGACCCAAGTGGGGGCTGACCCGGACGACCGCGAGCGACCAGATACGGCTGCTGCGGGACGTGTTCGACCCCGGCGACCCGGCGCACGCCGCGCTGCACCCGGCGTCCCGTGCCTACGTGCGCACCCTGATGAGCCAGGTCGTGCCCGAGCAGTCCTGGGGCGTCTCCGCGGCGGGTGCCGGTGGCGCCGGGCGCATCCTGAAGAACGGCTGGCTGGAGCGCAGCACGACGGGCCGGTGGGACGTCAACAGCGTCGGCGAGGTCACCGTCGGGGGGCACCGGTGTCTCGTCGCGGTCCTGACGGACGGCAGCGCGTCCATGAGCGACGGGGTGTCCCTGGTGGAGCGGACGGCGCGGGCGGCCGTGGCCTGAGGGACCCGCCGGCCGACGGGGCCGCTCGAGTGGGACAAACCGTTGATCGTACCCCTGTGACACGCCTGTGACAGTCGGCGGACACGCCCATGAAGTCCGGCAATCAATCTGGTGGAACAAGGGCAAAACGCCCTAAGCGGACACCCCCCGAGCCGTTCTGCCGGAGGAACCACCATGAGCGCCACTCTCGCCCCGTCGCCCACCGAGGCCCCCGCCCCCGCGCTGGCTCCGCGCGAGCGGGAGACGCTCCGGCACATCGCCGCCGGCCGCACCTACGTGCAAACGGCCCGCCACATGGGACTCTCCACCCACACCGTGGACGCCTACCTGCGCCGCATCCGGGCCAAGCTGAACATCACCAACACGGCCCAACTGACCCGCACAGCCATCGCCATGGGCCTGTGACCGCCACGAGCCCGCGGCCGCGGCTCCGCCCGGGCTTTTCGGCCGACTCGGAACGGGCACGCGGCCGGGGTACGACTCCCGAACCGGAGGAGCGGTGCCGCGATGGCCGAGTACGAACGTTCCCGCACGATGCCGGCACTGCCCGAGCACGTCTTCGACCGGGCCGCCGACATCACGCAGCTCGATGCCTGGCTCCCCGACCGCCTGCACGTGGATGTCGAGAACCCGCCCGCCGTAACCGTGCACGAGGACAGCACCGGGCAGGTCGACGAGGGCCACGACCCGGGCGAGCAGGCCGTGTACGAGGCCCTGGACGGCAGTCTGGGACGGCTGGAGGAGCAGGTGCGGATCCGGGTCGACAACCCGGCCGGGTGACGGGGCGGGGCCGGTCGTCCGGCGTCCGCCGCTCCTGACCGGCCCCGTCGAGCAGCACGCATTCGGCGGCCGGCTCCCCACCTGGCCGTCCGTGATCGCCGCGCTCGGCCAGTGCCCCGCCGACGCCGGTCAGGGTGGGCGGTCCTGTCAGTTCGCGGAGGAGCCCAGGGTCCGGGTCGAGTAGGCGCATTCCGTGTAGATGTAGCCGGGCCTGAGCTTGGCGGTGTCCGAGGCCGGGGTCGCGGCCCTGTCACCGTGCGGCTTGTGCACGAAGTACGTGGTGCCGGCGGGCAGGCTGATGGTGCGCCGCGGATAGTCCCTGCCGCTGTCGTTGCAGGGCTTGAAGCGGGCGGCCAGTGTGTCGGCGAACGAGTAGGACCGGCAGCCCCCGCAGCCCTTGAGGGTGAAACTCCCGGTGACCGGGCCGGTGTACAGGACGGTGATGTCGTCCGGGCTGTCGTTCTTGACGGTGATGGAGATGCTGCCACCGGAGGCCGTGGTGGGCAGCTTCCGGCCGGCCGCGGGGAGCGTCTGGGCGACCTCGGCGGCTATGGCGGTCTTCTGCGCGCGCGCCCGGTTCCGGTCGTGCTCGTGGTCGGCGGCGAACCGTTCCATCGTCTTCTGGGCGGCGGCGAAGTCACCGTCCCGGTACTGGTCGACGCCGCAGGCGTACGCGCCCGAGTCACCGGAGCGGCCCGCCCGGCCCGCGGCCTTCGCCAGACCGCCGTCCGTGTCGCCGGCCGACCGGGACAGGTCGCCGATCCGGGTGTTCAGGGTGTGCAGTCGCTCGACGGCCGCGCAGGGTTCGTCACCGTCGACGGCCTTCTCCGCCGTCTTCACCGCCGAGTCGACGGCGGGCACCACCCTCGCCGCCGGCGCGGACCGCGGGAAGGTGTCCAGCAGGTCGCCGAAGCGGGTCACCCAGTCGGCCTCGTCGGCCGCGATGCGCTGTGCGCCGCACTCGTACAGGGCGGTCGCGAGCCGGCCGTCGGGCCAGTGGGCCAGCGAGCCGAGCCGGCCCTCCGGCATCGTGTCGGGCACGGTCCGCAGGTACTTCAGCGGCTCGACGGCGTCGCAGTACTCCTGGTGGCCGTACGGAGCGGCGACCGTCGTGTAGTAGGTCCGCAGGCTGTCGGGGACCTTGTGGGCGGCGCGGGAGCCGGGGTGGTCGGCGGCGATGTCGCGGTAGACGTCCAGGGCGGTCCGGTAGTCGGCCCTGGCGGTGCCGAACGGCTGCCGGCCGCTCGCGGCCACGAGGTCGTCGGCCCGCTCCAGACGGCCGAGAAGCTGCTGTTCCACGGCCTCGTCGTGGGCGTCCTGGTACCAGAGGGCGCCGCCGGCCGGTACGGCGAGGAGCAGCACGCCGAGCAGCAGTGCGAGGGGCGCGCTGCCCGGCCGGACCAGTGGGGTGCGCAGTCCGGTGAGACCGCCGTGGACGGCCGCCGCCAGCAGGAGGACGGCGTAGCCGGCGAGCGCGGCGCCGGGGACGCCGTCGGCGTCCGCGGGGAGCGCGAAGAGCAGGAACAGGCCGGTCACCACCCAGCACGCGGCCGTCGCGAGCCGGCGCCGCAGCAGGGCGTAACCGAGTCCGAGACCGCTCAGGTTGAGCACGGCGACCGCTGCGGCCCGCCAGACGTCCGGCGGCCCGGGCGGCGGGCTGGGCGGCGGGCCGGGCGGCAGGGGCGGCAGCGGCGGCGGACCCGGCGGCAGGGGCGGCTGCGGTGCTCCCGCGAACCCCTGACCCGAACCGTACGGACCTTCGGACATGTCGGCTCCCCCCGGTCAACTGCGCCCGCATGTCTGCGGATCGGCAGTGTACGGGGCCGGACGCGGGCCCGACAGAGCTCCCGAGAACCCCCTCCTCCACACATCGCCCACATCAGCGTCATGCCCCATTTGTCTGATCATCCTGGGCGGCCTATCGGGGTCCGTCCGGGCGGACCCGCCGGGAGAGGACCACAGTGCGACCGAGGGAGGCGGGGACGGCATGAGCGGCGCACGGTGGACCGCTCCGGCCACGCGGACCGGACGTACCGACGGCGCCGAGGCGGCACCGGCGACCGTGGCCCGCGCGGCCGGTTCCGCGTCCTGGCCGCCCGTGTCGAGGCCCACGCCGGCCGGCCGCCGGACGCTCCTGGTGGCGGGCCTGCGCCGGGACCTCGTCCGCCATGCGCACGGCGACCCCGGCGACGACGCGGCGCTGGTCACGCTGGAGCGGCTGCCCGGCCGCCGCACGGGCCGTGACGTCCGGGCGCCCCGGCCCGTGAACGGCCCCCTTTCGGCCCCTTTTTCCCGTCCGCGGCCCGGCGGGGCACCGTGTCGCCGATGATGGGCAGGACGAAGCCCGGCGAGGGGAGGGAGACGGCCGTGGGGTGGACGACCGAGGAGTTCGGGGAGTCGCACGAGGGCATCGTGGGTGCCGTCCTGGCCGACGGCAGCGAACCGAAGCCCGCCTGTTTCGACATCGGCAGCGGCGCCGAGATGTACGCGACCAGCGAGTGGTGGGCGTACGACGGCAGCATGACCCGCCCGAAGGCGGCGGCGGTGCGCGCCTCGTGCACCTGCGGCTGGCGCGGTCCGAGCGCGCCGGTCCCGTGGGAGGAACTGGCCGGGGACGGCCTGGAGGACCTGGACGTCTCGCGTGCGCGCCGGGACTGGAGCGAGCACATCCGTACGGTGGAGCGGCAGACGGTGCCGCTGCCGGACGAGCTGGCCCAACTGCTGAACGCCGTGGAGGACAGGCTGTTCGCGCTGGCCCCGAGGACGCGCCGGCCGCCGCCCTGCGGGCCGTCGTCGCGCTGGACCGCCTGACCCGGCGCGCCGGCCGGGAGGCGGCCTGCATGATCGAGGAGGACCCGGACCGGCGGTGGGAGGCCCTCGGCAGGGCCCTGGGCATCGGCGCGGACCGGGCGCAGTCCCTCGTCACCCACTACCTGCTGCTCCGCTGAACCTCGCCCCCCTGCCCCGCCGCGCCCGCGCCCGCGCCACCTCGGCGCCCCTTTCCCGCTGCGCCCCCGCCACCTCAGGCTCCCCCCTGCCCCGCCGCGCCCGCGCCATCTCGGCCCCGCTGACCCACCGCCGCGTGGCGGTCACGGCGCGTGCCCTCCCCTGTCCGGCGCAATGACGGTGCGCCTGAGGGGCGGGCGGGCGCGACGGATGTGACCGTGGGGGGGAGAACCGCGGACGCTCCGGTGAGGAGAGGGCATGGCCAACAGGGTCGGCGAGGGCTGTGAGCAGCTCAGTGCCGTGGCGGACGCCGTGCTGTACGAGGGCTATCTGCTCTATCCCTACCGCCGCTCCTCGGCGAAGAACCGGGTCCGCTGGCAGTTCGGGGTGCTGCTGCCCCGGAACTGGGTGGAGCGGGACGGTCCGGTCACGCCGGGGATCTCCGGCTCCGCCGACTCGTGGTACCAGCGGACCGAGTGCGTGCTGCGGGTCCACGGCGAGGACGCCGTCGTACGGGTGCGGGTGCGCTACCTCCAGATGCAGCACAAGCAGGTGGAGGCCGCGGACGGCGACGGGCGGCACCGCCCGGTCCAGTCGCTGCGGACGGCCGACGGCGTCACCCACCTGTCGTTCGAGGAGGCGGTGCCCCGCGAGACCGAGCTGGTGCTCCCGCTGGCCGAGCTGTCGCGCGGCGGGCGGACCGTGCCCGTGGGAGCGCCGGCAGGTGCGGAGTACGAGCCGTTGCCGTCGGGAGCCGGGCGGACGGTGCGGCGGCGACGGGAGGTGCGGGCCGGGACGACGGTCCTCGCCGAACCGCTCGGGCCGGGGCTGTACCGGCTGCGCGTACGCACCGAGAACACCGCCGACGCCCCGGACCCGCAGGCCCCGCGGGGTGCGGTGCTGGGGCAGGCGCTGCTCGCCACCCACACGCTCCTCGCCGGGGACGCGGTGGAGTTCGTATCGCCGATCGATCCGCCCGCCGCGCTCGCGGAACACGTGAAGGGCTGCCGCAACGCGTTCACGTTCCCCGTGCTCGGCGGGGCACCGCCGGCGTCCGCGGACGGCGACGGGGCGACGGGCGCCTACCTGCTCTCCGCGCCGATCATCCTCCCGGACCATCCGCAGGTGGCGCCCGAGAGCCCCGGCGACCTGCACGACGCCGCGGAGATCGACGAGATCCTCACCCTCCGCACGATGCTGCTGACCGACGAGGAGAAGGCCGAGGCCCGGGCCACCGACCCACGGGCCGCCCGGATCCTGGACCGCGTCGACACCATGCCCCAGGAGGTCTTCGCCCGGCTGCACGGCACCATCCGCTCCCTGGCACCCGCGCGGGCGCCGGACTCCGGCCGGCCCGCCTGGTGGCAGGAGCACGGCGACGACGGACTGTCCCCGACGACGGACACCGTGCCGGTCGGCGGGGTGCCCGTGGGCGGCGGCAGCCGGGTGCGGCTGCGCCCGCGCGGGCGGGGCGCCGACGCCCAGGACATGTTCCTTCAGGGGCGGACCGCGCAGGTCGCCGCGGTCTTCCACGACGTGGACGGCAGCGTCCACCTGGCCGTCACCGTGGACGACGATCCCGCCGCCGAACTGCACGGCTGGTACGGCCGGTTCCACTACTTCCGGCCCGAGGAGCTGGAGCCGCTCGGCACCGCCGGCGCACCGGGCCCGCCCGGACCGCCCCGGCCGCAGGCCCCACGGCCCGCGCGGCCCGCCGACCGGCGGCCGGAGAGCGGATGGTCCGATGCGTGCCCGTGAGACGCCGGAGGGCGTCCGCACGACGGCCGCCCCCGGCGAACCCCCCGCACCGACCCGCGCGGCCCCCTCGGCCGCGGCCCGAAACCCATTCCGTGACCGGCTGCAACGGAGGCCGCAGACATGACCACACAGAGCGGTACGACCGAAGTGCTTGGCGAGCCCAGCAGGGCCGAGGCGCGGGAGGGCTTCGACGAGATCACCATCCTGTGGATCTCGGAGGGGATGAGCTGCGACGGCGACACCGTGTCGCTGACCGCGGCGGGGCAGCCGTCCATCGAGGACGTGGTGCTCGGGCTGATCCCGGGCCTGCCGAGGGTGATCCTCGTCAACAAGGTCCTCTCGCCCAGCCTGGGCGGGGAGGACTTCCTGGCCCCGTACCGGGAGGCGGCCCGCGGCGAACTGGAGCCGTTCATCCTCGTCATCGAGGGCTCGGTCCCGAACCAGAACATCATCGAGGGCGACGGCTACTGGACGTCGTTCGGCAACGACCCGGAGACCGGTCAGCCGCAGACGCTGAACTGGTGGATCGACCAACTGGCGCCCAAGGCCTGGGCGGTGATCGCGGCCGGGACCTGTGCGACGTTCGGCGGCATCCACGCCATGGCCGGCAACCCGACCGGCTGCATGGGGCTCGCGGACTACCTGGGCTGGGACTTCAAGGCCCGGTCGGGGCTCCCGATCGTCAACGTGCCCGGCTGTCCCATCCAGCCGGAGAACTTCATGGAGACCCTGGTCTGGACGCTCCAGCACGCGGCCGGTGCCGCTCCCCCGCCGCCGCTGGACCACATGCTGCGACCGCAGTGGCTGTTCGGCAAGACCGTGCACGAGGGCTGCGACCGGGCCGCGTACTACGAGCAGGCCGACTTCTCCAGGGACTACAACTCCCCCAAGTGCCAGGTGAAGATCGGCTGCTGGGGTCCGGTCGTCAACTGCAACGTGCCCAAGCGCGGCTGGATGGGCGGCGTCGGCGGCTGCCCGAACGTCGGCGGCATCTGCATCGGCTGCACCATGCCGAGCTTCCCCGACGCCTTCATGCCGTTCATGGACGAACCTCCGGGCGGCACCTTGTCGTCGTTGGTGATCAAGCCGTACGGGGCGGTCATCCGCCGGCTGCGCGGCATGACCAACGACATGGTGAACCACGAGCCCAGGTGGCGTCACAACAAGGAGAAGCTGACCAGCGGTTACGACCCGCACTGGCGCGCGTGACCCGGCCGGCCGCCGCGCCCGTCCCGCAGTCCGTCACGTCTCCGCCGCCGGCCATCCACCCGTCGAACCCGAACAGCGAGGGGCACCACCGCAGATGACCACCACCGAGTCCCGGCCCACAGGACGCAAACCCGCCCAGATCGTGGACATGTCCTGGGATCCGATCACCCGGATCATCGGCAACCTGGGGATCTACACGAAGATCGACTTCGCCAATCAGGAAGTCGTGGAGTGCCACAGCACCTCGTCGCTGTTCCGCGGCTATTCGGTGTTCATGAAGGGCAAGGACCCGCGGGACGCCGGGTTCATCACCTCGCGGATCTGCGGCATCTGCGGCGACAACCACACCACCTGCTCCAACTACGCCCAGCAGATGGCCTACGGCGTCAAGCCGCCCAAACTGGCCGAGCACATCACCAACCTCGGCGAGGCCGCGGAGTACATCTTCGACCACACGATCTTCCAGGACAACCTCGTCTTCGTGGACTTCTGCGAGGCGATGGTCAAGGCCACCAACCCCGGGGTCCTGGCCCGCGCCGAGCGCACCGACGCGCCCCGCGGGGACATCCACGGCTACCGGACCGTCGCCGACATCATGAAGGCCTTCAACCCCTTCGAGGGCGAGGTCTACAAGGAGGCGCTGAAGGTCAGCCGGATCACCCGGGAGATGTTCTGCCTGATGGAGGGCCGGCATGTGCACCCCTCCACGCTGTACCCGGGCGGGGTCGGCACGATGCCGCAGCCGAGCACCTTCACCGACTACCTCAGCCGGCTGATGCGCGTCATCGACTTCATCAAGAAGGCGGTGGCGATGAACGACGACGTCTTCGACTTCTTCTACGAGGCCCTGCCCGGCTACGAGGAGGTCGGCAGACGCCGCATCATGCTCGGCTGCTGGGGTGCCTTCCAGAACCCGGACGTCGTCGACTACCGCTACGCGACGATGAACGAGTGGGGCCGGGCTATGTACGTCACCCCGGGCATCATCGTGGACGGCGAGCTCGTCACCAACAACCTGGTCGACATCAATCTGGGCCTGCGCATCATGCTGGGCAGCTCGTTCTACGAGGACTGGGTCAACGAGGAGCCGTTCGTCACCCACGACCCGCTCGGCAACCCCGTCGACATGCGCCACCCGTGGAACCAGACCACGGTCCCGGTGCCGCAGAAGCGGGAGTTCGACGGCAACTACAGCTGGGTGATGAGCCCCCGCTGGTACCACCGGCAGACCGGCGAGCACCTCGCCCTGGACACCGGCGGCGGGCCCCTCGCCCGGCTCTGGTCGACCGCGCTGAGCGGCCTGGTCGACACCCCGTACGTCAAGGCGACCGGCGGCGGTATCCGCATCACCCTGCCCAAGGGCGAGAAGCTGCCGGAGACGACCCTGGAGTGGCGCATCCCGAAGTGGAGCAACACCCTCGAACGGGACCGCGCCCGGCCGTACTTCATCGCCTACGCCGCCGCCATGGCCCTCCAGTTCCTGGAGGAGGCGATGCAGATGCTCCGCAGCGGCGACACGAAGGTGTACGAGAACTTCGAGGTGCCGGACGAGGCCATCGGCTGCGGCTTCCACGAGGCGGTGCGCGGGGTCCTCTCGCACCACCTGGTGATCCGCGACAAGAAGATCGCCAACTACCACCCGTACCCGCCGACCCCGTGGAACGCCAGCCCCCGCGACATCTACGGCACCCCGGGCCCCTACGAGGACGCCGTCCAGGGCCAGCCGATCTTCGAGGAGAACGGGCCCGACGACTTCAAGGGCGTCGACATCATGCGCACCGTGCGCAGTTTCGACCCCTGTCTGCCGTGCGGCGTCCACATGTACATGGGCAAGGGCAAGACCCTGACCACCGTGCACTCGCCGACGTACGGAGCCGACCATGGCTGACGCCGCGCGGCTCGCGGACCCTGCGGTGGAGGTGCGGCTCGCCCGCCTGGACGAGGTGCTGGCCGGGCTGGAGGCCGCGCCCGGCCCGGCGCTGGAGGCGGTGGCGCTGCTGAGCGAGGTCTACGGCGAGGCGCTCGCCCGGGTGCTGGATCACGCCGAGGGCCCGCTGCGGGAGCGGCTCGCCGAGGACGAACTGCTCGGACACCTGCTGGTCCTGCACGACATGCACCCCGAGCCGCCCGAGCGCCGGGCCGCCCGCGCGGTGGAGAAGCTGCGGCCGGCGGTGCGCGAGCGCGGCGGCGAACTGGAGTGGGCCGGCCTGGAGGGGCAGGTGGCGCGGGTGCGGCTGAAGACCGGTGGCGGCTGCGGTTCCGGCTGCGGCAGCGGCGGCGGCTCCTCGGACGTCACCGAGGCGGTCCGGGCGGCGGTGCTGGCCGTCGCCCCCGAACTGACCTCCGTGGAGACGGTGGAGGCTGCCCCCGAACGCGTGACGGCCCCCGCGTTCGTGCCGCTGACCAGCATCCGACGCCGGCCCGTGGCCCAGGAGACGCCGTGAGCGTGGACGGCGCGCTCGCCCGGGTGATCCGCTCCGCCGCCGACCGGGCGGAGCGGGCCGAGGCCGAGGTCTGCGAGCTGTGCGCCGCCCCGGTGGGCACCGAACACGCCCACCTGTACGAGACCGGGGCCGCGGAGGTGCGGTGCGTGTGCCGCCTCTGTTCGGTGCTGTTCGCCGCCGACGGGGCCGGCGAGGGCCGCTACCGGCTCGTGCCGAGGCGCCGGCTGCGGCTGCCGCCGGTCGACACGGCGGTGCTGGGCGTCCCGGTGGGGCTGGTCTTCTTCGTGCCACGCTCCGACGGCACGGTCACCGCGCAGGGGCCGAGCCCCGCAGGGGCCATGCGGTGGGAGGTGGACACGGCGGCCTGGCGGCGGCTGGCGGCCGGGGTGCCGCTGCTCGCCTCTCTGGCACCCGACGTCGAGGCGCTGCTGGTGAACACCGTGCGCGGCCTGGACGAGCACTGGATCGTGCCGGTCGACGACTGCTTCCGGATGACGGCCCTGATCCGCCGCGAGTGGCGGGGCCTGTCCGGTGGCGGCCGGGTGTGGCCGGCCGTAGAACAGTTCTTCAAGGAGCTGACCGAGCGGTCGTGAGACCGGGAAGGAGAGCGGACATGGGCAGCATCCGAGTGGGCCGCCCCCAGGCGAAGCCCGACACGCCCACCCACGTGCGCGGACTGCACCAGGGCAACTGGGGCCCGTACCGGCGCCAGACCGGACACCACGAGGACGGCACGTCCGACGCGCGCCGCTCCACCGGTATCCACTGGAAGCGGCACGACGCCCTGGTGAAGGAAATGCCGAACATCTCGCCGGGATGACGATGCGGGGCCTAGAGAGAGGGAAGTGACCGTCATGGATGTCCGCAGGCGAAGAAGGACCGCGCGCGCGGAGATGTCGGGACGCCGGGTGCTGCTGGTTCAGGCCGCGCTGGCCGGCGGCCTTGCCGCGGCGCTGTTCGTCAAGGAGTTCCCGGGCCTCGTGCGCGAGGTGCGGATCTACCGGATGACCGGGGGCCTGCGCGCCCGCCGCCGGTATCCGTGAGGGCGGCGTGCACGAGCTGTCGATCGCGACCGCGATCGTGGAGCAGGCCGGGGAGATCGCCCGGGCGGACGGTGCCGGCGATGTCTCGTCGGTGACCGTCCGCGTCGGTGAGCTGGCCGGTGTGGTGCCGGACGCGCTGCACTTCGCCTTCGAGGTGGCCCGTGACGGTACGGCCCTCGCGGCGGCCCGGCTCGTGGTCGAGCGGGTGCCCGCCCAGGCCTGGTGCGGGGAGTGTGCCGAGGAGTTCGCGCTCGGCATGCCGCCGTTCTTCTGGTGCCCGCGCTGCGACCGGCCCTCGCGGGAGCTGCGCAGCGGGCGCGAGCTGGAGATCACCGGGGTCGAAGCGGTGCCGGTCCCGCCCTGAGCGGTGGGGCCGGCACCGCCCGGCCGCTCAGCAGATGCGGGGCAGTTGCTCCCCCAGCGGCAGGTCCACCACGCGGGTGCCGCCGAGGCCGGTGGCGACGACGACCGTTCCGGGGTGGTCGGCCACGCACTCGCCGATGAGGGCCGCGCCGGCGCCGTGCGGGTGGGCCCGCATGGCCGCCAGCACGCCCTCGGCGTGCTCCGGGGGTACGAAGGCGACGAGCCGGCCCTCGTTGGCGACGTACATAGGGTCCAGGCCGAGGAAGCCGCAGGCGTTCGCGACCTCGTCCGGGACCGGGATGGCCCGCTCGCGCAGCCGGACCCCGGTGCCGGAGGCGCGGGCGATCTCGTTGAGGGACGCGCCGAGGCCGCCGCGGGTGGGGTCGCGCAGGACGTGGATGTCCGGGGTGACCGCCAGCATGGCCGCCACGAGGCCGGCCAGGGGTGCGGTGTCGGAGGCGATCTCGCCCCCGAACTCCAGTCCTTCCCGCACACTCATGATGGCCACGCCGTGCAGGCCGATGGGGCCGCTGACGATGACGGCGTCGCCCGGCCGGGCGCGCTGCGGGCGGATGTCGACGCCGTCCGGCACGAGGCCGACGCCGGCGGTGGTGACGTAGACGCCGTCGCCGTGCCCGGACTCCACGACCTTGGTGTCACCGGTGGCGACGGTGACGTCCGCCGCCCGGGCCGCCGCGCCGACGGCACGTGCGACGCGCTCCACCACGGCCAGTTCCACGCCCTCCTCGAGGATGAAGGCGGTGGACAGGTACGCGGGCCGGGCGCCGCTCATCGCCAGGTCGTTGACGGTGCCGTTGACGGCCAGGTCGCCGAGGCTGCCGCCGGGGAAGAACAGCGGGCGTACGACGTAGGAGTCGGTGGAGAAGGCCAGCCGGGCGCCGCCCAGGTCGAGGACGGCCGAGTCGGCGAGCGCGGCCAGGGTGGGGTTGCCGTACGCGGGGGTGAAGACCTGTTCGATCAGTTCGGCGGACAGGGCGCCGCCTCCGCCGTGTCCCATGACGACGACCGGCTGGTCGCGCAGGGGCGCCGGGCAGGTCCACTCCGCGGGGTCGACGGCAGCGGTGCCCGCCGCGGCGGCCCCGGCGGCTTCGGCGGCTTCGGTGGCTTCGGCGGCTTCGGTGGCGAGATCAGCCAACGGAGTTCATCTCCTCCTGCGGGATACGGGATCCCTGTGGTGCCGGGGCGTTCATCCGGCGGTACAGGTAGTAGGCGGCGCAGGCGCCCTCGCTGGAGACCATGGTGGCGCCGAGCGGGGTGCGCGGGGTGCAGGCCGTGCCGAACGCCTCGCACTCGGTCGGCTTGATCAGCCCTTGCAGGACCTCACCGGCCCGGCACACGGCGGGTTCCTCGGTGCGGATCCCGGTGACGTCGAAGCGGTGCTCGGCGTCGTGGGCGCGGAAGGCGTCGGTCAGCCGCCAGCCGCTGGCCGGGATGCGGCCGATGCCGCGCCAGTTGCGGTCCGTGACCTCGAAGACCTCCTCGATCATGCGCATGGCGGCCTGGTTGCCCTGGTCGCGTACGGCGCGGGCGTAGGCGTTGTCCACGCCGTGCTCGCCGCGCTCCAGTTGGTGGACGGCGCGGCGGATGCCTTCGAGGATGTCGAGCGGCTCGAAGCCGGTCACGACGATCGGCACCCGGTGCCTCGCGGCCAGCTCCGGGTACTCGGCGGTGCCCATCACGCTGCACACGTGACCGGCGGCGAGGAAGCCCTGCACGCGGCAGCCGGGCGCGGTCATGATGGCCTCGATCGCCGGGGGGACCCGGACGTGGGACACCAGCAGGCTGAAGTTGTCGAGGCCGAGCCTGCGGGCCTGGTGCACGGCCATGGCGTTGGCGGGGGCGGTCGTCTCGAAGCCGATCGCGAAGAACACCACCTGACGGTCCGGGTTCCTGCGGGCGATGTCGAGGGCGTCGAGCGGGGAGTACACCACGCGTACGTCACCGCCCTCGCCCTTGACGCGGAACAGGTCCCGGTCGGTGCCCGGCACGCGGAGCATGTCGCCGAAGGAGCAGAAGATCACGCCGGGGCGGGCGGCGATCTCCAGTGCCTTGTCGATGACGTCGAGGGGCGTGACGCACACCGGGCAGCCGGGGCCATGAATCAACTCCACGTTCTCTGGGAGGAGTTGGTCGATCCCGTGGCGGATGATGGAGTGGGTCTGGCCGCCGCAGACCTCCATGAGCGCCCATGGGCGGGTGGCGGTGGCCCGGATCTCGTCGAGCAGCCGGTGTGCCAGAGCGGGGTCGTTGAACTCGTCGATGTACTTCACCGGGACTCGCTTCCGTTCTCCTGCCGGGCCGCCTGCTCCCAGGCGTCGCCGAACTCCTCCTCCAACAGTCCGAGTTGCTCGAACAGCTCCAGGGAGGCCCGGGCCGATTCCTCGTCCAGGCGCTGGAGCGCGAAGCCGACGTGGACGATGACGTACTCCCCCACCCGCACATCGGGCAGGTACTCCAGGCACGCCTGTTTCTGCACTCCGCCGAAATCGATCAGCCCGGTGAGCGGGTCGGCGCGATGGTCGATGGACACGACCTTGCCGGGCACAGCCAGACACATGGGTCACTCCGTCTCGTGGTGGACGGCCGTTCCCGCGACCATGAGCTGGCCGAGCGCGAGACCGCCGTCGTTCGGGGGGACTTCGCCGTGCCGCAGGAGCGTGAACCCGTCCCGGTCGAGCAGGCCGGCGCACTCCTCCTCCAGCAGGGCGTTGGCGAAGACGCCGCCGGTGAGGGCGACGGTGGTCAGGCCGGTGGCCGTGCGGGCGCGGCGGCAGATCTCGGCGACGGTACGCGCGACGCCGCGGTGGAAGCGGGCGGCGAGTACGGGCGCGGGCGTGCCGCGGGCCCGGTCGTGCAGGAGCGCCCGCAGCATCGGCGTGGGGCTGCACGTGAGGCGGTCCGTGCCGCTGAGCCCGAAGGGGTAGGCCACGGTGTTCTCGCCGGCCGCCTCCAGTGCCGCCGCCTCCAGCTCCAGGGCGGCCTGCGCCTCGTAGTCAGCACGGTGGCACACGCCGACGAGCGAGGAGACGGCGTCGAAGAGCCGCCCCATGCCGGAGGACGGCACACAGGCCACCTGTCGTTCCAGTTGGCGTCGGAGCACCGCGCGTTCGGTGTCCGAGCAGGCGATGACGCTCGGCAGTTCCCGCGTCCACGGCAGTCCCGCCGCCCACAGCCGGGCCAGGGCCAGGCGGCACGGGTTGGCCACACCGGCGTCGCCGCCGGGCAGCGGGGCGGGCTCCAGGTGAGCGAAGCGGCGGTAGCCGGTGTAGTCGGCGAGCAGGACCTCGCCGCCCCACACCGTGCCGTCGTCGCCGTAGCCGGTGCCGTCGAAGGCGACGCCGATGACGGGTGCGCCGCCGTCCAGGCCGTGCTCGGCCATCGCGGCGGCGATGTGGGCATGGTGGTGCTGCACCAGCACCGGCCCGGACAGGCCGAGCCGGGCGGCCCGGCCGCGCGCCAGGCGGGTCGAGTGGTAGCCGGGGTGCCGGTCGGCCGCCACCCGCCGGGGGACGACTCCGGTGAGGCGGGTGAGGTGCCGCTCGGCCCGCTCGGCGGCTGCCAGGGTGGCCAGCTCGCCCATGTCGCCGATGTGCGGCCCGAGCCAGGCGTGGTCGCCCTCGCCCAGACAGAGGACGTTCTTCAGGTCGCCGCCGACGGCGAGCGTGGGCCGGACCGGGACCGGCAGGCGCACCGGGCGGGGAACGTAGCCGCGGGAGCGCCGCAGGACCTGTGGGGTGCCGTCGGGGCGGACGCGCAGCAGGGAGTCGTCGCACGGGGAGGCGATGGGCCGGTCGTGGGTGAGCCAGGCGTCGGCGAGGCCGGCCAGCCGGGTCAGGGCCTGGGCGTCGTCGGTGACGATGGGCTCACCGGAGCGGTTGCCGCTGGTCATGACCAGGACCCGGGGGCCGGGGGGATCGCCGGGCAGCCCGAACAGCAGGGTGTGGACGGGGGTGTAGGGCAGCATCACGCCGACGTACGGGCTGCCGGGGCAGACCTGGCCGGCGAGGCGGATGCCGTCGGGGGGTGTGCGGCGGCGCAGCAGGACGACGGGGCGGTGGGCGCCGGTGAGGGCATCGCGTTCCGCGTCGGAGAGGATCGCGATCCGTTCGGCCGTGGGCAGGTCGGCGCACATCACCGCGAAGGCCTTGCCGCCGCGCTCCTTGCGGTCGCGCAGGGCGGTGACGGCGCGGGCGTCGGTGGCGTCGCAGGCCAGGTGGTAGCCGCCGACGCCCTTGACGGCGACGATCCGCCCGGCGGCGAGCAGCGCGCGGGCGCTCGCGAGGGCCGCCGCGTCCCGGGCCGGGCGGACCCCGGTCCTGTCGGCCGGGACCAGGGCGAGCCGCGGACCGCAGTCGGGGCAGGCGACGGGCTGGGCGTGGAAGCGCCGGTCGGCCGGGTCGCCGTACTCCCGGGCGCAGGCGGAGCACATCGGGAAGCCGGCCATGGTGGTGGCGGCGCGGTCGTAGGGCATGCCGGTGGCGACGGTGAAGCGGGGGCCGCAGTGTGTGCAGGTCAGGAAGGGGTGGCGGTAGCGGCGGTCGCCGGGGTCGGCCAGTTCGCGCAGGCAGTCGGCGCAGGTCGCCGTGTCGGGCGGGAGGTGTGTGCGGCCCGGGGACCGCTCGGTGGAGCGGATGCCGAAGGGGCCGGTGGCGCCGGTGGCGGGGACGTCCTCGCAGCCGACGCCGGTCACGGTCGCCAGCGGGGGCGGCCGCTCGGCCAGCCGGCGGACGAACAGCTCCACCTCGTCCGGCGGGCCCTCGACCTCGATGAGCACGCCGTCGGCGGTGTTGCTCACGAACCCGGGCAGGGCGAGGGTGGCGGCCAGCCGGTGTACGTACGGCCGGAAGCCGACCCCCTGCACCGTGCCGCGCACGGTGATGCGGCGGCGGACCGGTCCGGTGGCGGGCGCCGTCACGCGACGGGGGCGGAATCGGGGTGGTGGACGTGCGGGTGGGGGGCGAGCGGCGGGCGGTGCGGCGGGACTCCGTCGCGGGCGGCGAGGGCGCGGTCGAGCAGGGTGCCGACGCCGGAACCGGTGCGGGCGCAGGATCGTACGATCTCCACGCCCGGGTTGACCTGGTGCACGTTCTCGTGGAACAGGCTCTCGTCGAAGCCGGCCGGTCCGGCGAGGTCGGTCTTGGTGATCACCACGAGATGGGCGGAGCCGAACGCGGTCGGGTACTTCAGCGGCTTGTCCTCGCCCTCGGTGACGGCCATCAGCACGACGCGCAGGGTCTCGCCGAGGTCGTAGGCGGCCGGGCAGACCAGGTTGCCGACGTTCTCCACGAAGAGCACGGAGGTGTCGCCCGGCAGCCAGCCCGCCAGCCGGGCCCGGACCTGACGGGCCTCCAGGTGGCACAGTCCGTCGGTGAGGAGCTGCTGGACGGGGGCGCCGGAGCGGGCCAGCCGGACGGCGTCGTTCTCGGTGGCCAGGTCCGCGGTGAGCGCGGCCACCGGGACGCCGCGCTCCACCGCGCGGGCCAGGACCCGGCCGAGGAGTTCGGTCTTGCCGCTGCCGGGGCTGGACAGGAGGTTGACCAGGGTCACGCCCTGCCGGGCGAGGTCGCCGCGCAGGCTCGCGGCCAGGTCGTCGTTCTTCGCCAGGACGGCCTGTCTGACGTCGGACCGGCACATGGGCGCTGCTCCTCGGATGGGGTGACGGGGCGCGGGCCGCATCGCGTGCGGCCCGGCATCTCAGCGATTCTGGGTGCCGCCGGGCGCCGTTGCGGGCAGCGCAGCCGGGTGCGGGGTGCCGGATTCCACCGGGCGGCCCAACGGGGGCAGGGACCCGGCGGGGTCGTCGAGCAGGGCGGGGACGAGCGTGTGCAGCGCGTCCACGGCCCGGCCGACCGCTTCGCGCACCGGGGCGCTCAGTCCCCCGAGGAGGTCGTCGCCGGCCGGCAGTACGCCGGGTTCGCAGGCCAGGACGAGGACCCGGGGCAGGGGCTCGTCGCCCAGGTGTCGGGCCAGGGCCAGTACCTTCGCCGGGTCCATGCCGTGGGCCTCGGGCGCGACGGTCCCGTCGGGCGGTTCGGCCTCGATCAGCGAGAGGGTGCCGGGGCGGTGCCCGCGCGGGGCCGCGTCGACCAGGACGGCGGTGGCACAGCCGGCCAGCAGGTCGTAGGCGAGGTCCAGGCCGCGGATGCCGTAGTCGCGCACCCGCACCCCGGGCGGCAGCGGGCGGTGTGCGAGTGCGCGGATCACCTCGGGGCCGAAGGCGTCGTCGGCGAGGAAGATGTTGCCGACTCCGGCCACCAGGATCCGGGGCGTCACCGGACGTCTCCCGCGGCCGGGGCGAGGGGCCGGGGCGAGCCGGCCGGTGTCTTGCGGACGAAGGCCGAGCGCAGGGCGTGGTAGGGGGCCGCGGGGTCGAAGAAGACGGCGTGCATGCGGGCCAGTTCCGCCTGCCGGTGGTCGGCCAGGGGGCGTTCCCGCTCGTCCGCCGCGCGGGCCGCCGCCTTGGCGGCGAGCCGCCGGTCGAGGTCCGGGGCGGCGGCGAGGGTGGTCGCCAGCCGCCGCACCTCGGCCGCGAAGTCCTGCGGTGCGGCCGGCACCAGCCGGTCCACGAGGCCGAGCCGTTCGGCGGACGCGGCGCTGACCGGCACCGCCTCGGTGGTCAGCCGGCGTGCGTTGCCGGGGCCGACGCGGCGGGGCAGGGTGTAGGTCCAGAACTCGGAGCCGTACAGGCCCATGCGCCGGTAGTGCGGGTTGAGGACGGCGCCCGTGCGGCACCACACCTGGTCGGCGGCGAGGGCCAGCATGGCCCCGCCGGCCGCGGCGTTGCCGGCGAGGGCGGCCACCACCAGCCGGTCGGTGGTGCGCAGCACGGCCTCGACGAGGTCGTCCATGGCGTTGAGGTTGGTCCAGGACTCCTCGGCCGGGTCGGGGGCGGCCTCGATGACGTTCAGGTGGATGCCGTTGGAGAAGAAGTCGCGGGTCCCGCCGAGGACGAGGACGCGGGTGGGGCGTGCGAGGGCCTGCGTGTAGGCGGCGAGCAGTCTGCGGCACTGGTCGGTGCTCATCGCGCCGCCCGGGAAGGAGAAGGCGAGGAAGCCGACGTCACCGTGCTGCCGGTAGCGGATGTCGGTCCAGGTGCGCCGGCCGGGCGGGAGTTCCGGTGGGGCGGGGTCCTCCGGGAGCCGGAGGCCGGGCTGCTGGGAGGCGAGCACCGAGGCGGCCGGGCGGCGGAAGGGCGCCGGGTCGCCGGAGTCGCGGCGGGGACGCAGTTCCGGGATCCAGACCGCGCCGTCCCGGGTCGCCCGGCAGACGGCTCCGGCGCGCTGGGCCAGCAGGGCGCCGGGACGGCCGCGCAGCCGGTCCTCGGGGTGCCCGCCGTGCAGGAACACCTGGCGGCCGAGGAGTTCGTCCAGGACGCCCGGCTGGGAGTCGGCGCCGCGGAGCGTGCGCAGGACCGTCTCGGTGTCGTCGCGTTCCCAGTCGATCCGCCGCTGCTCCTGCCGGAAGAAGTCGCGCCACCCGACCGTGACCGACGCGTCGGTCTGCGGGAGGGGCTTGTAGAAGCCTTCCGCGTAGCGCCGTACGGCCGTCAGGACGGCGGTGACGGCGGCGTCGGAGGCCTCGTTGCGGTAGAGGTCGCTCTTGCCGACGGGCGGCACGGGGAACGGCTCGGCCGCCCAGATCGCGCCCGCGTCCATCGCCGCCTCGGCCCGGAGCACGGTCACGCCCCACTGCTCCGCCCGGCCGGCGATGGCCCAGTCCAGCGCGGACGGGCCGCGGTCGCCCGGCGGCCCCGGGTGCACGATCAGGCAGGTGTGGTCGCGCCACACGTCCTCGGGCAGGGCCGTCCTGAGCATCGGCGCGATGATCAGCTCCGGCCGCGACTCGCGCACGGCGGCGCGGACCGGGTCGGGGCCGTGTGCGGCGAGCACCACGTCGACCCGGTGCCCGAGGTCCGACAGTTCGGCGTACACGCGCTGGGAGAGGCTGTTGAACGCGCTGGCGACCAGCAGGATGTCCATGGCACGGCATGGTCGTCGTTCGCCGGGGTGCCGTGAAGAACCGCCACGGCGTTTCGCCGGCCTCGCCCGGCTCTCTTGGGCCATCCGGATCGCACGGCGGGGGTCGCGGGGGTCGTCGTACGCCCCGCCCCGCTCGTCGCGGTGTGCCTGCGGCGGGGCGGGGGTGATCGGGGTGGACGTGCGCCGGGAGGGCGTGCCCCGCGCGGGTCGGACTCAGGCCGCGAGGGGCCGGCCGGGGGTGAGGCGGTCGAGGAGCTGGTCCTGGTGGAGTCCGGCCACCGGGGCGAGCAGGTCGGGGTGGCGGAGCAGGGCGGCGGCGCGGCGGTCACCGGCCTCGGGGGTGAGCAGCCGGCGGAAGCCGACCGGCGCGGAGGCGGTGTGCTCGCCGCCGGTTCCGCGTCGGCTGCTGCCCGTCCCGCGCCGACCGCCGTTTCGTCGTGCGCCGGGAGGTGCGCCGTCCCCCGTGCGGGCTATTCGTCGTCCTCCGCGGTGGTCAGCTCGACGTCGAGTACGCCGTCGTCGTGGAACAGTTCCGCGGCCAGCCGCGAGGGGTCCGCGGTGCCCTCCAGCCGCACCAGGACCCGGGCGGCGGCGTCGGCGCGGTCGGGCAGCCGTTCGACCTTGACCTGGACGATCCGGAAGCCGCGCCGGGTGCAGGCCTCCATCAGGCGGGGCAGCAGTGCCGAGCCGGTCCGGTAGGTCAGGCGTGCCTCGAAGGCGGCGGTCGCGCCGGGGACCAGCCGGCGCGAGAGCCGCGGGTAGCCCCGTACCACCAGGAAGTGCAGCGCCGTCACCGCGACCGCGAGGAGGGGCAGCCCACCGCCGCAGGCCATGCCGACGGCGCAGGTCAGCCAGACGGTGGCGGCGGTCGTCAGGCCCCGCACGGCGTCACGTCGTACGAAGATCAGACCGCCGCCGATGAAGCCGATCCCGGAGACGATCTGCGCCGCGACGCGGGAGGGGTCGAAGGAGACGTTCTGCAGCCCCAGCACCGCGGTGAACCCGTGCTGGGAGACCTCCATCATCAGCGCGCTGGCGATGCCGACCAGCGTGTGGGTGCGCAGGCCCGCGCTCTTCTGCCGGGCCGCGCGCTCCCAGCCGATCACGCTGGACAGCACGAGCGCCAGTCCGAGTTCGGCCAACTGCCGCGGCCCCTGCCCGTTGTGGATGTCCCACAGCGGGGCGGCCAGTCCCGCTCCTGTCATGCGCACCTCGCACGATGATCAGTCGATCCTACGCCGCCGACGCCCGCCCCGCGCCACGGCGACGACGCCACCGGGCGCCCGGCGACCGTGACACGGCGCGGGTGCGGGGGTACCCGTCCGGGGCCGCCATGCCCGCGGGACGGCGCTGCCGTCAGGACTCCGTGCGAAGGGACCGGCCTCATGCGGCACGACGAGATGATCGGAAAGGTGCAGGCGCTGGCCCAGCTACCCGACCGGCGAACGGCCGAGCGGGCCGCGCACGCGGTGGTGACCACGCTGTCGGAACGGCTGCCGTCGGGACTGGCCCGGCATGTGGCCGCCCAGTTGCCGCACGACATGGCGGCGGCCATGCGGGAGGCGGCCGACGCCTCGGCGGGGCCGGACTCCGGCACGTCGGCCGAACGGTTCGGGCTGACCGCCTTCGCCGGACGCATCGCCGTCCGGGCCGCCACCGACGAGGACACCGCGCTGCGGGAGGCCGCCGCCGTCCTGGAGGTGCTGGACGCCGCCCTCGCCCCGGAGCTGACCGAACGGATGGCCGGGGCGCTGCCCGCCGACATCCGCGAGCTGCTGCCGACGGGCCGGGCCGTATAGACACCCGGCGCCGGGTGCCCGGTCCGCGGCGGGAGCCGGGCACCCCGACGGCGCGAGCCGACCGACGTGGACCGGCACGGCATGACCGGGACCGGCCCCACTGGTTCAATTCGTATGCGTACGCTCACTGGGGGCAGGTGAAGCAGTGACGCCCCCCACCCCGAAAAGGTGCTCCAATGGCCTTCTTCGCCGTCTCCCGGAACAAGCCGCTCGTCCTGCTGTCGACCACCGACCTGGTGACCGAACACCACCGGTTGCAAGAGGAGAACGAGCAGCTACGGCGCGCGGTCACCTCGCACGCCGTGATCGACCAGGCCATCGGCGTCGTGGTCACCCTCGGCCGGATGGCGCCGGAAGGGGCCTGGCGGGCGCTGCGGGACGTCTCCCAGCGCACCAACACCAAGCTGCGGACGGTCGCAGAGCACATCCTGGACCACGCCCAGGGCGGCCCGCTTCCCGAGTCGGAGCGGGCCGAACTCGAGAAAGCGATCGTCCGGCACCGCCGGTGCGGCGGGATGCCGGTCACCGACGGCCGTGCCGGCTCCCCCGGCGGTGCCGGGAGCGACGGGACGACGGAGGCCGCAGCACCCACCGGTCCTCCACCTGATCCAGTCCGTACAGCAGGACGCTGAGGACCGGGAGCAGCAGAACCGCGACGATCATCATCGGAGGCTCCCCCTCCCTGCCGGGGTCACCGACGCGAGTGCCCTCCTCCCGGGCGCCCACCCCCGCCGGCTGTGAAGGTCCTGTGACCACTCGCAACCGGACCGGCCCGCGGTGCGGCGTCGGGCCGGGCCCGAGCACCAGCTCGCCCGGGCCCGGCACCGGCTCACCACGGTCCGGTACGGAGAGCCACGGCTCCGGCACCACGGTCCGGTACGAAGGGCCCGGCGGGTGCGCTCGGCGCGCCCCTTTCCCGCCCCGTGCTTACGGTGCTGTGGAGGTGACCGGTCGTCGCGGGTGGCGAGGAGGCGTGAGCGGTGGTGGGCGAGGAGCGCCGACGGGGGTCCGGGCGAGGCGGCGGGCGGCGGGCCGCCGGCCGGGTGCTGGGCAGCCGGCCGGCGTACTCGGTGCGGCTGCCGGCGCCGCCCCGGCCGGAGCCGCCGACACCGCCGGCCGAGCGGACGGTGCCGTGGCTGCGGGTCGCCGCGGCCTTCTCCTGGCGGCTGATCCTCGTCGGCGTCGTCGTCTACGGCGTCTTCAGCGTCCTCGGCAGCTTCCAGTTGATCGCCGTGGCCCTGTTCCTCGCGCTGGTCGTGACGTCCGTCCTGCGCCCGCTCGCCGACCTGCTCGGCCGGTTCCTGCCGCGGCCGGTCGCCGTGGCCGTGGTGCTGATCGGCAGCCTGCTCGCCCTGCTCGCCCTGCTCGCCCTGGTGGGCAGCGCGGTGGCGGGCGAGTCGGCCCGGCTGGTGGGCGACCTCCGCGGCGGTACGCACCGCATCCAGGACTGGCTGCAACGGCCACCGTTCCGGCTCAGCCCGGACCGGCTCTCCGCCCTCCAGGACCAACTGGCGCACTATGTCTCCGCGCACCGGGCGGTTCTGTTCAGCAGCGCGGTCAGCGAGTTCGGCCGGGTGGTGGAGCTGGTCGCGGGCGGCGCACTCGCGCTGTTCGCGTCGGTGTTCTTCATCCACTCCGGCGAGCACCTGTGGGGCTGGGCACGCGACCAGCTCCTGCCCGACGGTGCCCGCGCGGCCTGGGACCGGGCGGGCCGGGCGGCCTGGCACAGCTTCGCCGGTTACACCAGGGGCATCATCATCGTGGCCGCCACCAACGCCGTACTGGTCGGTGTCGCCCTGCTGGTGCTGCGGGTGCCGCTCGCGCTGCCGCTGGCCCTGCTGGAGTTCTTCGCGGCGTTCGTGCCGCTGGTGGGTTCGCCGGTCGCCCTCGCGGTCGCCACGGTCGTCGCGCTCGCCGGGCGCGGACCTTTCACGGCGGCGTGCGTGCTGGTCCTGATCGTCGTGATCGGCCAGCTCGAGGGGCATGTGCTGCACCCGCTGGTGATGAGCTGGGCGGTACGGCTGCACCCGCTGGTCGTCGCCCTGTCCGTCATCGCGGGCAGCGTCATGGCGGGGGTGATCGGCGCCGTCGTGGCGGTTCCACTGGTCTCGGTGGTGTGGTCGGTGCTGCGTGCCCTGCGCGCGGTACCCCCCTGACGGCACGCCCCGCCACGGGGTGGTGTGCGCTGTCACAGTGCCGGGGCGGGGATGGGCGGCATGGACCGGGCCGACCGGTGGCACCCGGGTCACCGTGCGTGGGACAGGAGTGACCTTGCAGGGCGTACGGCGTGAGCTGTCGGACGCGGTACGGACGGTACGACAGGCCTGGAGAGGACCGGGCCGGGAACGGGACATGGCCCTCCAGGCGGTGAAGGCCGCGCTGGCCGCGTGGCTGGCCTGGGTGGTGGCGGGATGGTGGCTGCACGCCCCGGTGGCGTTCGTCGCGCCCTGGGTGGCGGTCGTCCTGGTGGAGACGACGGTCTACCGGTCGATCGCCCACGGACTGCAACAGCTCGCGGCGATCGGGGCCGGCACGATCGCGGCCACGGCGGCCGGGCTGCTGCTGCACAGCACGGTGGCCGCGATGGCGGTCGTCCTGCCCCTGGTGATGCTGCTCGGCCGGTGGCGGCGACTGGGCAGCCAGGGCATCAACGCGGCCACCGGCGCCCTGTTCGTCCTCACCAACGGGCCGGTGAGCGTCGCCACCTCGACGGCCCGGCTCACCGAGGCCCTCTTCGGGGCGTTCGTCGGCATCGCCGTCAACGCGCTGGTACGGCCGCCGCTGTATCTGCGCGACACCCGCGCCGTGCTCCAGGACGCGACCGAGGAGGCCCACGACATCCTGCGGGACGTGGCGGACGGGCTGGCCGGGGGACGCTGGGACGCCGAGGAGGCCGGGGCCTGGCACGAGCGGGCACTGCGGCTGCACCGGCTGGTGGAGGAGGCCCGCTCGGCGGTGGAGTGGGGCCGGGAGAGCCTGCGGGGCAACCTGCGCCGCCGGCGCCCCGGTGCCGTGCCGCCACCCGGCAAGGAGTACGACGACGCGCTCGTGGTCCTGGACTACGCGGCCGTCCACACGGCCGGGGTGACCCGCACGGTCATGGAGGCCGCCGCCGAGGACGGTCCGCCGTCCCGGCCGCGGCCCGAGCCGGCCCGCCGCTACGCCGAGTTCCTGCGCCAGACCGCCCACGCGCTGCGGCTGTACAGCCACAGCCGGTTCGGCGACGCGTGCGAGGACGAGCTGCGCGAGGCCGTGGCGCGGCTGAACGGCACGCTCGCCGAGCTGCGCCGGGATCTGGTCCGCTCCGTCACGGACGATCCCGACGAGGTCGCCACCTACGGCGCGCTGCTCGCCCAGGCCCACCGGCTGGCCGGCCAACTGGCCGCCTCGGGCGCGTGAGCCCGGCCCCGGCCGGCCGCACCCGTTCGGAACGTCGGTCCGCGCGGTGGGACGCGCGGGCCGTCGTACTGGACGCGGCGCCTGCCGCCCTCTTGCCGGGTTCGCGCACTCCGAACACGGCCGGGCCCACTCCGAGGACGCCGTCGGTCAGCGGCCCAGAGCGCACTCCCCCGCCGCCGTGCAGCGCGCGCTGGACGTCCGGGGCCCGGTGTGGTGTCCCTCCAGGCGCACGGCCGGTCGGCCCGGCGCACGTCCAGTTCCACCGGTCCGGGGCCGCAGTCGAGGTAGACCGTCGCCCCGATGTACGCGTCGATGCCGACCCCGCGCGGCAGGACGTTGCGCCGGGTGAGGAGCGGGTCGGCCGGGTGGGGTCCCGGCTGCGGCAGCCGCTCGGCGGCCATGAGGGTGACCGGCGCGTTGCGGTGGGCGGGCCGGCTGAAGTAGCGGTCCCCGACTATGCCGAGGCCCGCGCGGACCTCGGCCGTCGTCACCGGTTCCCGGGCGGCAGTTCGGGCAGACCGCCGCCGGGCCGCCCGGAGAGCCGGTGCACCGGGGAGACCAGCGGCTGGAGCATCTCGACGTGCGGCACGCACCGAGCCTGGTCGGGCCGGGGGCGTCCGCCCCGGCCCGGTGGCCGAGGGGGCCGACCGCTGACGCCCGTCAGCAGTGGTCCCACCACCAGGAGACGCTCGGACAGGGCAGGGGGCTGGTGTCCGTGGTCGACGGCGACGGTGCCCAGTAGGCGGGTGTCCTGGTGACGTCCTCCAGGGCGATGCTCCGTGCCGGGTTGTAGCGCGGTGCGCACAGGGACGCTTCGGTGTTGGCGATGATGAACTGACCGAGTCGCTCGACCAGGTACCGCAGGGGCGCCTCGGCGCGGGGCGACAGGCGCTCGCGCAGACGGAGGAAGAGAAGCATCAGGCGGTCACGCGTCTCGGTCGCCGCGGTGACGGCCCGGTCGAAGGAGAGCCCGCGGGCCGCTTGCAGGACGCCCACGTAATTCGGGGAGGTCTGACCCTCTGCCTTCTCCTTGTGGTACGAGGCGATGTCGTTCTCCACTCCCACGAGGAGGGTCGCGCAGCCGATCAGGGCCTGGACCGCCGGTGCGTTCCAGTCCTCGTCGGGGATGGGGGCAGGTCCGCACAGTCCGATCCACGCGGCGTACACCGAGCTGCCGACGTCGTGGATGCGCAGGGCGAGGTATTCGTCCTCGGTGGGTTCGTCGATGTGGAGCTTGTGCACGCCGCTCGTGAGCAGGCACCTGAGTCCGGTGCTCACGCGAGCCACCTGTGTCGGTGTGCATTCCGCGCGGAGCTGTTCCATCACGTCGTGCACCGCCGCGACATAGGGGCTGTCGTTCTCCGTGACGCGGTATCCCGGAGATTCCAGGACATGCGTGATCCGGTTGACGAGACGGATGATCTCGCTGCGCCGGCTGGGGGCCTCGGGGTGATCGAGCACCTCGTCGTCGATCACGAGCGCCCACTCGATCATGCAGCCGATGCCTCGCAGCACCGCCTTGCTGGTCCGCTGGGTGGAGAACCGCCCGAGGACCCAGGCCAGGACGGTTCCGGCAGAGTGGTGGGACGCGGCGGCCGTCGGCTCGGGAAAGAAGTCGTAGGACTCCTTCCATGCCTGGACCTGGGCCGCGACGTCCGTCGGGAGGTGGGAGAGCGCCGGCTTCGGCAAGGGGTAGTAGAAGCGCGGTGGACCACCCGGCTGAGCGGGAATCCCGATCCGGCCCACTGCTGATGTGCTGCTGGTCATGCGTGCTCCTTCATCGGCGCGAGGCTGGTACGGGGGTTCGTCGTTCGGGGCAGGGCGTTGCGGGTGCGGTGGTGGAAGGCCAGGAGGCCGAGGAGCCCCGCGGCGGCGAACCACAGCGTCTGGAGGGCGAGGTCGGAGGGGGCGGGGGTGGAGGAGAAGCCCGCCGCCGTGGCGACCTGGACGGCGCCGTAGGTGGGCAGGAAACGCGTCATGGTGCTGCCGGCGCCCGAGCTGAGCACGGGGTTCTGCAAGCCGACGTCGATGACACTGGTCATGACCAGAGCGAACATGCCCTCGACCTCACGGCGCAGGAGCGATCCGAAGACGACGCCGAGGGCCCCGTAGGTCAGAGCCGCGCCGAACAGGGCGGCGGCGAGCGGGCCGGGCCGCTCAGGTGTCCAGGCGGTGCGGATGACGGCGGTGGCGTAGGCGGCGAGGACCGCGGACGTGAGAGTCAAGGAGGCGGTCTTGGCCAGGACGAGGTGGGTACGGGGGTAGCCGGCCATGGCCAGACGCCGGTCGAAGCGTCCGCCGGAGAACGTGGCGGCGAACATCATGAAACCGGTGACCAGGGTGACGGCGTTGAGGGCACCGGTGATCTGGGTGAGCCGGCTGCCGGGAAGCGACACCGTCTCGCCGGTGGACGCCAAGCGGATGGAGACGGCCCTGTCGGGGATGGTCAGGTAGACCAGGGTGATCCACGTGGGAATGAAGAAGACCACCAGCAGACAGGCGAACCGGTTGCGGGCGTGCTCGATGAGGTCGTAGCGGGTGGCCGTGGCGAACAGGTTCAGGTGCCTTCTCATGCCGAGGTCACCGCGTCGGCGTGCAGGGTGCCCGCGTCCAGGCGCCAGAGCAGATCGAGGCGTTCGGTGTCGTAGGCCAGGTGCGAGACCACGAGGACGGAGCGGCCGGCGTCACGCAAGTGGGCGGCCAGGTCCCAGAACCGCTGGTAGGTGTCCCAGTCGAAGCCCTGGTACGGCTCGTCCAGCAGGAGGACCTGGGGGTCGTGCATGAGGGCGAGAGTGAGGTTCAGCTTCTGCCTCGTGCCGCCGCTGAGCACTCCGGCCCGCGCGTCGGCGTACTCGGAGAACCGCAGGATCTCCATGATCTCCTCGGCGTGCCGCAGGTCGGGGAGTGCGAAGGCGACCCGGAAGAACTCCAGATGCTGCCGGACGGTGAGGGCGTCGTTGAGGACCGCGGTCTGCGGGCAGTAGCCGAAACGTCCCTGGTGACGCACCACGCCACGATCCGGACGCAGCTCACCGGCGAGAATCCGCAGCAGGGTCGTCTTGCCCGCGCCGTTCTCACCGACGATCCCGCCCAGCATGCCGGCCCCGAGGTCCAGTTCGACACCCCGCAGGACCACACGCCGGCGGTAGGCGTGGTGCACATCCCTCACCTCCACCGCGCCGCCCTCCCCCAGCCGATCCAGTGAGTGCCTCCGGCTCGTCAACCGGAGTATCGGCGGCGAGAAACCGGCACACCGATAGTCACACCGTCACACCACCCGAAAAGGGGAACGGACGCGACGGAAGTTGACGACAACGGGTCGCACGCATGCCCGGTTCGTCGCGGTGACCAGCGGCCTCGGCGGACTCCGCGGGCCCTGCGGTCGGCGGGCTCGGCGGTTGCGACGGTCTGTGCGGCCTCGCCCGTCAGTCGGCCGGCGCGGTGCCGGCCGCCGGTTCCTCGGCGGAGGCGGCCGGATGGGGGGCGCTCGGCGTCCGGGGCGGCGAGCCGTTCCTCGATGCCGGCCTCGGTGTGCCGTGGGTCGCGGGCGTCACCGATCATGAGGCGGGTTCGGCCTCCGGAGTGCTCGACGCCGAGCAGTTCACCGACGCAGTCGGGGTCGCCCTGCTGGGCACCTGCTTCTTCGCGGCACCCGCCGACGGCGGCGACCCTTCCCGGGCCGCCGCCGTCACGCTGCTCACCGCGGTGGGCCCGCCGCTCCTGGCCCTGGCGCCGCCCCCCGGCTGCCCGCCCGGGGCCGGGCCGACGACACGGCCTGACCGCGGGCCGGTTCGCCGGGCGAGGAAGCCCAGGGGACCGGGTCCCCCGGGCGCGGCGGACGCCGTCCGCTCGGGGTGGGCCGGAGGGCCGCCGTCGCCGCGTGGTGTTACGGCAGCCGGTCCAGGAAGGCGGACAGTTCGGCGTTGAAGCGGGCCGGGTTCTCCATGTTGGGATAGTGCCCCGCGCCCGGAATGCTCACCGTGCGGCCGTCGGGGACGAGTTCCGCCAGACGGGCGGCCATGGCGAGGTGGTCCGGGGAGTCCAGGGCGCCGTTGACGGCGATCAGGGGCACCTCGATGCCGGGCACGCGCTCCCAGGTCCGCGTGACGGGCACGTGGTGGTCGGGCTCGCCGGGCGTGTGCTTGCCCAGGGTGCCCAGGCCCATCTCCCGCAGCCGGCCCACCAGGTCGGGGTCGACGCCGGTGAGGTCCCGGTGCGGGCCGGCGGCCCAGAGCACGAACGCGTCGGCCCAGCCGGCCAGGTCACCGGCGGCCAGGGCCTGCTGCTGGGCGGCGGCCACCCCGAGCACCCAGGGGTCCTCGAAGACGGGTTCGCTGGTGCCGACCCCGCTGACGACGACCGCGCGGACCAGCTCGGGGTACTCCAGCGCGCAGTCGACGGCGATGCCCCCGCCCATGCACAGCCCGACGAGCACGGCGGGAGCGGCGTCGAGGCCGCGGAGCAGTGTGGCCAGGTCGTCGACCTGCCGGAAGGGGCCGGTGGCGTTGTCGGAGGCGCCGTGGCCGCGGGCGTCCCACGCGATGACCCGGCGGCCGGGTGCGAAGGCCCGGATCTGCTCCTCCCACATGCGGTGGTCGACGAAGCCGCCGTGCAGGAGGACGAGGGGTGCGCCGGAGCCGGCCTCGCGGTAGGCGAGGCGGCCGTCGGCGGTCGCCAGGGAACGGACGGGCGTGGATGTCAGATCGACAGTCATGACAACCAAGGTGTCATTTTTCGCGCACGTTGGCAACCAAGGTGTCATCCTGGTCGTATGAAGGACGACCGAACCGCCCCCGCCGCCGCACCGGATCCGGACGAGCTGGCCGACCACCTCACCGAGGTGTTCGACCTGGTCGGCCCGCTCTACCGGCGGGTGCACCGCAAGGTGGAGCAGGCCGCCCCGATCGAGGGCCTGTCGGTCGGCGTGCGCGCCGTGCTCGATCTGCTGCGGGCGCGGGGGCCGATGACGGTCCCGCAGATGGGCCGGGCGCAGGCGCTCAGCCGGCAGTTCGTCCAGCGCATGGTGAACGACGCGGCGCGGCAGGGTCTGGTGGAGAGCGTGGCGAACCCCGCGCACCGCCGGTCCTCGCTGATCCGGCTCACCGGTCCGGGCCGGGCGGCGATCGCGGCGGTGCGGGCCCGCGAGCACGAGCTGCTGCGCCGGGTGGGAGGCGATCTGAGCATGGCGGACGTCGATGCGTGTCTGCGCGTGCTCGCAGCGATGCACGCGCTCTTCGACGACGTGGACGTGGACTGAACCGTGACGGAGGGCACTCAGCCGGTGGCGAAGTCCCGCAGCGCGTCCTGGGGGCCGTTGAAACGGTCGTGGTCGCCGACCGTCTTGCCGGTGGAGGTGTACTGCCACATCGTGTGGGTCTTCCAGCCCGCCGGCAGGGCGCCGACCGTGGAGGCGTAGCGGGCGATCCACAGCGGGTTGGTCGCGCCGAACCCGGCGTAGCCGCCGGTGCACTGGGTCCACCAGCTCGTGGCCGTGTAGATGACCGCGTTCCGGCCGGTGCGGGACTTGTACCGGTTCAGGAAGTCGCGGATCCAGCCGACCATGCCGCTCTTGGACTTGCCGAAGCAGTCGTCGCCGTACGGGTTCCACTCGATGTCGAGGACTCCGGGCAGGGTCTTGGCGTCGTTGGACCAGCCGCCGCCGTGCTGCACGAAGTAGTCGGCCTGGGCGGCGCCGCCGGCGGTGTCCGGGGTCGCGAAGTGGTAGGCGCCGCGGATCATGCCGATGTTGTACGAACCGGTGTACTGGCTGCTGAAGTAGGGGTTGGTGTAGGAGGTGCCCTCGGTGGCCTTCGTGTAGGCCCACGTGGTGCCGTCGCCCCACAGCGTCTTCCAGTTGACGGCTCCCTGATAGCTGGAGACGTCGACGCCCTCGGCCTGGGAGGCGCGGGGGACGGGGGGCGGGGTGCCGTCGGAGCCGTCGTGGGCGAGTACGCCGATGCCCATGTAGGCATTGCCGCGTACGGGAGCGCCTCCGGCCGGCAGGGGCACGGCCGGGACGCTGGACAGGAACAGGAGGAGGCCGGTCAGGGCGCCGGTGAGGCACAGGGGGGACCGGCCGCGGAAAGGGGCTATGGAGTTTCGCACGCCCTCCATCTGACCCGGGGTCGGGTCGTCCCGCACCCCGGGTACCGCCCGACGAGGCCATCCGCGGCCGGTCTTTGAGCCGTACGGGTGGCTGTCAGCCGTCGATGCGGTGCTGGGTCCAGAAGGAGTTCAGGTCCGTGCTCGTGGCGGCCTGGGCCGCCGCTTTGAACTCGGCCGTGGTGGACACGCCGTACCAGTGCGCGGTCGCGTAGTCCTTCAGCAGCTTGGCCATGGCGGTGTCACCCAGGACGCGCCGCAGGTCGTGCAGGGCGCACTTGCCGTAGCCGTAGACGACGGTGGAGTACCGGGAGGAGTGCGCGTCCCAGTACGCCATCGAGTTGGTGATCTTCTCGGTGCCGGAGGCCCAGGAGACGCTGCTCCAGCAGTTGCTGCCGGTCTTGCCCTGGGCGAGGTCGGTGGCGTAGTCGGTGAACGACTCGTCCAGCCAGGGGCTGGTGTACTCGTCGTCGCCGACGATGCCGTACCACCACTGGTGGGCGATCTCATGGGTGAGGGCGGTGGTGCTGACCAGGTCCATGACGAACCCGGGGTACTCCATGCCGCCGAACCAGTAGTTGTTGTCGATGACGGCGTCCAGCTCGCCGTAGGGGTAGGCGCCGAACCGGGCCGCGTGGGCGTCGACGGCGGTCTTGGCGGTGCTCAGCATCGACTGGGCGCTGGAGGAGCTGATGCCCGAGACGGAGTACACGTTCACCGGGACGCCGGCGGCGGAGGTGCCGGAGATCTTGGCGAACGGTCCGGCGGCCCAGGCGAAGTCGCGGACCTTGGACGCGGTGGCCGTGGTGACCGTGCGGCCACTGGAGCCGGGGGTGTCCGTGGAGGTGCCGGTGGCCGGGACCAGCAGGCCGTTCGGGTGGTCCAGGGTGACCTTGAAGTCGGCGGCCAGGGAGTAGAACGACTCGCCGTTGTTTGTGTACGGGTCCAGGTGCCAGCCGGCGCTGTCACGGACCGCGAGGACGGGCAGCGCGTTGCCGATGAAGCTGAACGCGCCGTCGTGGCCGAACCGGTCGGCGCCGCTGGGCACGGTGATGCCGAGGTCGAAGCCGATGGTGGCGGACCGGCCCTGGGCGAGCGGGGACGGCAGGTCGATCTTCAGGGCGGTGCAGGCCACGGAGGGGGCGCCGGCACTGCCGCCGGTGACGTTGCTGACCTTGATGGGCATCGCGTCGCAGGTGCCGTGGTAGTTGTCCCACAGCCGCAGGTAGACCTCGCCGAGCGCGGTGGCGGAGGCGTTGGTGAAGGTGACGTTCTCGTGGCCGGTCCAGACGGTGCCGCTCGTGTCGCTGCTGAGGTTCACGGTGTAGGCGGGCGCCGCAGGGGTGCGGGTGGCGTCGGCCGGTGGCGGCGTGCTGCCGTCGGAGGTGTCCAGGGTGATGTCGTCCAGGACGAAGCTCGTCTGGAGGCTGGAGTCCTCGGTGCCGGTGAAGGACAGGTTCACCGTCTGGCCGGCGAACGACGACACGTCGATCGTCCTGTGGACGTAGCCCGTGTTCTCGTCCAGGTTCGAGTAGGTGGCCAGGGTCGTGCTGCCGATCTTGGCCGTCAGCTTGTCGTACGCGACGGACGTGGTGGTCTCGGCGGTGTCGGTGTGCAGCCAGAAGCCGAGCGTGGCGGTGGCGCACCCGGAGGGGATGGTCACGCTCTGGCCGAGGGTGTCGGTGCGGGTGCTGCCCGCGCCGTCCAGCCAGGCGTAGGAACTGCCGCCGTGGGCGGTCTGTCCGGAGCGGCTGGTGATCAGGGTGGACGGGGACTGGGTCCACGGTGAAGTGCCGCTCTCGAAACCTCCGTTGCCGATCACCTGGGCCGGAGCGCAGGCGGCGGGGGCGGAGTGGGGGCCCGCGGCGGCGGGGGTGCCGGGGAGTACGAGGGCGGCCACCGCGGCGACGGTGAGCGCACCGGCGCCGAGGGCCTTGTGGGGGGTCGTTCTCACACGCTACTCCTTCGTGGCGGCCGGGGTTGCGGCCTGCTCGAAGGCCGCCCGGCCGGGGTTCGCCGGGCGGCCGCGTACGGGACGTGCGCGATCGCTTGTGCCGAAGAGCCCGTCGCGTCCCCATGGGGTCGGGGCGACGACTGCCGGACGACTGCCGAAAGACTGACAGATTTGACCGGTTCATGCCAGATGGATAAAGCGGGCGCGCCTCCCCCGGCATCACGGGCGACACCGCCGCTCGGCGCGCCCGCCCCTCGGCGGACGGCGCCTCGGTCAGGCGTCGCGCAGCGTCATGAGGACGGCCCGCAGCCGGGTGCCGTCCGGGCCGGGCCAGCCGGTGGCGACGTGCCCGAGCGCTCCCCGCGGCGGCAGCGGCGGATTCTCGTCGACGGGGGTCAGGACGCGGTGGACGTGCAGGACCGTCCCGTGGGGCGCGGGCAGACGGGTGCCGTCCCGCTCGTCGGCCGGCTCGGGAACGAGGCCGTCGCGGGTGAGGGCGGCGCCGGTGTGGGAGCGGGTCACCTCGTGGTCGGGTGTGTCACTGACGCTCTGCGCCACCGCCTGCGCCCGGCCCTCGATCAGCGCCAGCAACTCGGTGAACAGCACCGGGTCGTGGCAGCCGTCGTAGACCCAGCGCTTGCCCAGCACCCCGTGCTCCATCGTGCCGATCAGGGCGTGTCCGGCGCCCTCCAGCGGCGCCCCGCGGTAGGTGAGCGGTACCAGATACGCCGTCGGCTCGGGGCCCGCGGTGTCGGTGGCCACGATGAACTCCATGCCGACCTCGCCCTCGGGGTCGTCCAGCCGGAACCCGCCGGACCTCTCCAGCGCGGGCGCGTGCCGACCGCCGCGGTACCAGGGACGGGTGGGGAGCCAGTCGGTGAGCAGTTCCGTCTTGCTCGGCTCGAGGGTGGTGTCATGGATGACGGCCATGCCGGTGGTTGCCTCCCGTGCTGCGGAATACGGACCCGGCTCAGCCTTCCACACCGTCCCCGCCGGCCAACGCGGGGCTCAACCCGGCCCACGGGTTGGGCGGTTCACCGGTCACCGGGCCGCACACCGCGGCGCCCCGCTCGTGTGCCGTGCGGACGGCGAGCGGGACGAGGGCCTCGGGGACGCCGTAGACGAGGTGGCACAGCCGGTCCGGCGGGTGCCGGGCGGTCCAGGCCGGCCGGGTGAACGCCGAGACGTACGTCGACCAGTGGCCCTCGAAGGTGACGGTCAGGTCCCCCAGGCGGGTGTAGCCGGGCGCCGGGTGGACGCCCGGGTTGAGGACGACGGTGCCGGCGCCGAGCCGCCGCAGGTCCCGGACCAGACGGCGGCAGGCGGGCAGGCCGTCCGGGCCGGCGGTGACCCGGTCCAGGAAGCAGCCGTCGGCCCCGTACCAGTCCTGGTGGCGGCGCAGCTCCTCGGTGATCCGGCGCCGGTCCCGGACGCCGTAGTCGGTGTCGACGTAGCCGAGAAGGCGCGCGCCGGCCGCGCGCAGGGCCCCGGCCGCCGCCGTGAACGCGGGGTCGGGGACGCTGCCGGGTCCGCTCGCCGGGTTGAGGACGACCGCGTAGGTGCGGTCCGCCGCCGCGATCAGCCGGTGCCAGGCGCCGGGGTCCTCGGCCGGATGCACGTACAGCGGTACCAGCAGGCTCACGGCACGCGCTCCGCGTCGGCCGTCCACAGCGCGGCGAGGGCGTCGTCGAGGCTGTGGGCCGGCCGCCAGCCCAGGGCCCGGGCCGCGGCGGAGACGTCCGAGCACTGCCACGACACCTGCGCGGAGCGCGCCGAGCCGGCCGTGCTCTCCTCCATCCGTCCCCGGAACCCCGCCCGCCGGGCCAGGCCGTGCACCAGCTCCCGGACGGGGACGGCCGTTCCGCTGCCGATGTTGAGCACGGCGGGCAGGGGCCCGGGGGCGGTGACGGCGGACTCGGCCGCCCGGGCCACGTCGCGCACGTCGACGAAGTCGCGGTGCGCGGAGAGGTCCCCGAGGCGCAGCACCGCCTCCGGGTCCTGCCCGGCCGAGCGGAGCAGCGCGACCAGCCGGCCGGGCAGGCTCGCGAGGGGTGCGCCGGGGCCGACCGGATTGCCGACCCGCAGCACCACCGCGTCCAGGGCGGCGGAGGTCACCGCCACCGTACCCGCCAGCTTGGTCGCGCCGTACGGCGTCACCGGACAGGCGGGCGCCGACTCGGTGACCGGCACACCCGCGGTGCCCGGCCCGTACTCGGCGGCCGAACCCAGGTGCACGAGGCGGGCGGTGGGAGCCGCCTCGCGCAGCGCCGCGCAGAGTACGGCCGGACCACGGGCGTTGACCTCGGCCAGGGTGACGGCGTCGCCGCCGGTGGCGCCCGCGCAGTTGACCACGGCGTCGGGGGCGGCCGTCACCAGGGTCTTCGCGAGCCGCTCGGGCGGGTCGGTCGCGAGGTCGACGCCGAATCCCGCGGAGGCGGTGCGGCCGGCGGCGACGACGTGCGCGCCCGGCAGGGCGCGCAGCCGCTCGGCCACGTGGCGGCCCAGATACCCGGTGCCGCCGAGGACGAGAATACGCATGTGGTACTCAGGCTCCCTTGAGCAGCAGGGACTTGCGGCTGGTGAACTCCGCGTTGGCCCGGTCGTAGTCGTCGGGACGGCCGATGTCCAGCCAGTAGCCGTCGAACTCGTAGGCGTGCGGCGGGTCCTGGTGCTTCAGCAGGTCCAGGACGAGTTCGTCGAAGCCGAGCGGCAGGCCCGGCGTGTAGCCGTCCAGGGTCGCGCGGCTGAGGCCGTAGACGCCCATGGAGACGCGGTAGTCCATGCTGGGCTTCTCGGTGAACGCCACGACCCTGCTCGCGTCGGTGGTGAGCACGCCGAAGTCGATGTGGACCTTGCGGGCGTACGTGGCGATGGTCAGCGGCGCACCCGACCGCTCGTGGCGGCGCAGTACGTCGGCGTAGTCGAGGTCGGTGAGGATGTCGCCGTTCATCACCAGGAACGTCTCGGGCAGCCGGTCCCTGAGGTTGAGCAGCGGGCCCATGGTGCCGAGCGGGCTCTCCTCGGTGGCGTAGTCGACGCTCATGCCCCACTGGGAGCCGTCGCCGACGTACGCGCGGATGATCTCGCCCAGGTGGCCTATCGCGATGGTGCAGCGGGTGAAACCCGCGGCCGACAACTGGCGCAGCACGATCTCCAGGATGGCGTGCTGGTCGCCGATCGGGACGAGCGGCTTGGGCAGCGCGGTGGTGTAGGGCCGCAGCCGGACGCCCTTGCCTCCCGCCAGAATCACTGCGTGCATGGGGCTCCTCCTTCGTTGACGCAAGGACACAGGGGGGACGTGCCGGTCGGGTCAGATGTTGTAGATAGCGGTCTTGTAGCGGGCCAGGTTGGCCGGGTCGCGGAAGAACTCCACGGTGTGGGCGAGGCCCTGTTCCAGGGTGTGGGCGGGCTGCCAGCCGGTGGCCCCGGCGAGCCGGGTTGCGTCGGCGACCAGCCGCATGACCTCGGAGTTGGCCGGCCGGATGCGCGCGGGGTCCTCGCGGACGTCGAGGGCGGTGTCCATCACCTTGCCGATCAGCGCGACGAGGTCGCCGACGGAGATCTCGCCACCCGTCCCGGCGTTGAAGGTGCGGCCGACGACCTGCTCGGCGGGTGCGGTGCCGACGGCGAGGAACGCCTGCGCGGTGTCCCGGACGAAGGTGAAGTCACGGGTGGGGCGCAGATCGCCGAGGGTGATGGTCCGCTCCCCCGCCGCGACCTGGCCGATGACGGTGGGGATGACGGCGCGCATCGACTGGCGCGGGCCGAAGGTGTTGAACGGGCGGAGCGTGACGACCGGGGTACCGAAGCTGGCGTGGTAGCTGTCGGCCAGCCGGTCGCCGCCGGCCTTCGAAGCGGCGTACGGGGACTGGGTGTTGATGGGGTGGTCCTCGGTGATGGGCACGGTCCGCGCGGTGCCGTAGGTCTCGCTGGTGGAGGTGTGCACCAGCCGGGGCGTGCCGAGGGCGCGGACCGCCTCCAGCACGTTGAGGGTGCCGGTGACGTTGGTGTCCACGTAGCTGTGCGGGGCCCGGTAGGAGTACGGGATCGCGATCAGCGCGGCCAGGTGGTAGGCGACGTCGGCGCCGTCGAGCAGGCCGCGGACCGAGCCGGGGTCGCGGACGTCGCCGAGGACGATCTCCACGTGGTCCAGGACGTCCGGGGCGAGGGTCTCCAGCCAGCCGTAGGAGGAGAAGGAGTTGTACTGGGCCATGGCTCTGACCCGGTGGCCCGAGGCGACCAGGGCCTCGGTGAGGTGGGAGCCGATGAAGCCCTCGGCTCCGGTGACGGCGGCGAGCGGTGCGGGGGTCAAGTCGGAGTTCCTTCCGGTCGGTTGCGCGGGGACGAGCGGTGTGGGTCAGGCGTGCCGGGCGGGCCGGCCGAGCAGCCGCAGGGCGCAGGCCACCAGGGCCGTCACGGCCGCGCCGCAGCACAGCGGCAGGGCGGTACGGCCCGGTGGCAGGTGCAGCAGCGCCGCCGCGCCGGCCGTCGCGGCGGCGGCCAGACAGATCACGGCCGGTGGCCAGGCGGCTCCGAACGCCTGGAGGAGCAGCGCGGTCCACAGGGTCGCCGCGAGCAGCAGCAGCGGAGCCGGTGCCGCACCGGTGAGGTAGGCGGCGGGCAGCAGCGGCAGCACGTAGGCGACCAGGCAGCCGCCGAGGACGGCGGCGGAGCGCAGCAGGAAGGCGGCGGGGGTGGCGGTGGCGCGCAGGGCGGCGACGGACAGGCCCCGGTAGCGGTACAGCAGCCATTCGGCGGGGCCCATGCTGACCGTCAGCACGATCACCGCGTACGGTTCGCGCCGCCCCTCCAGCAGTACCAGCACGCCCGCGGCCAGCCCGAACAGTCCGTACGGCAAGGACCACCGCAGCCGGGGCCGGGTGCCGCCGGCCGCGGCCGGGGTGGCGAGGGCGGTGCGCAGGGCGTGGCCGGTGCCGGCGAGAGTGGCCAGCAGTGCGAGCAGCGGCAGCCCGGTGCGCACGGCGGTGCCGGGTTCCCACCAGGGCAGTACGGCGGCGCCCGCGATCAGCGGGGTGAGTGCGGCCAGCAGCAGCCGCTCCCGGGCCAGGACCAGCAGGACGCCCGCTGCCGCGAGGTACAGCGACTGCGCCGCCGCCGCCGCGAGCACCGGACCGGCGGCGCCGGCGAGCGGGACGGCGGACGCGGTGGCCAGCGCCGCGCCCAGCGGGGCGCCGGTGAGCAGGGTGCGGGCGGCCTCCCGGCGGCCGGTGGCCATCCGCAGGTGGGCGCGGTGGCCGAGGGCCTGTCCCCACGCCCAGGAGACCAGTCCGGCGGTGATGAGCGCGGCGGCGTGCCGGCCGGGGTGCCACAGGGGTGCGGTGAGCAGGTAGGCGAGGCCCGGCAGCGCGAACAGCGCGCCGCGCAGCAGGCTGCGGACCGTGTCCGGGCGCCAGGGGTCGGCCGTGGGCGCGGGTTCCGGGAAGGTCCGGGGCACCTGCTCGTACAGGGCGGCGGCCAGGGAGAACAGGCCGGTGTGGCCGTAGCGTTGCCTGATCTCGTCGGCCGTCAGGCCCTCGGCCTCCAGCAGGGCGGCCACCTCGTACGGATGGACGGCCGGGCCGACGCGGTCGGCGAGATCGGCGGCCAGCCGGCTGACCGCCTCCGGGTCGGGGCCGCGTCTGGGCAGCCGCAGGGCCAGCGTGTGGTCGTCGCGGCGCGCGGGCGGCTCGGCGAGCCGCAGCGCGAGGGTGTCCTGTTCGGTGCCGCCCGGTTCGAGCGCCATGGGGCCGCTCATCCGGACAGGCTCCCCGCGGTGAGGGGCAGCGCCTCGCCCTGCGCGGCCGGCTCGGTGGACGGCCGGACGCGGGTGGGCAGTTCGAGGTAGATCGAGCGGAAGGTGTCGATGGTCTGGCGCAGTGTGAACTGCTCGATCACCCGCAGCCGGGCCGCCTCCCCCATCGCCCTGCGCCGCTCGGCGTCGCCGAGCAGTTCCAGCGCCGCTGCCGCCATGCGGGCGGGGTCGCGCGGCGGGACGACGAGCCCGGTGCCGCCCACGGCCTCCCGGACGCCGCCGACGTCGGTGGAGACGGTGGCCCGGCCGCAGGACATGGCCTCGATGAGGGTGAACGGGAAGCCCTCGCTGATGCTGGAGAGCATCACGACGTTCCCGGCGGCGTAGGCGTCCTTGATGTCGTCGACGCGGCCCTCGAAGGTGACGGCGTCGGCGTGTCCCAGTTCGGCGGCGAGGGCCTCGCAGCGTTCCCGGTAGGCCTCTCCACCGCGTGGTGTGCCGCCGAAGAGCCGCAGCCGGGCCTCGGGTACCTCCTTGCGGACCAGGGCGAACGCGCGGATGAGGGTCTCCAGGTCCTTGATGGGGTCGACGCGGCCGGCCCAACTGAGCGTCGGCACGCCGGGTTCGGGTCCGGCGGGCGGGAACGCGGCCGGGTCCACGCCGTTGTAGACGGTGCGGATGGCCTGCGGGTCCGCGCCGCCCTGCTCCTCCCAGAGCCGGTTGTAGCGGTTGCCGGGGGTGATCAGGGCGGCCCGGCGGTAGCTCTCCTCCGCCAGCAGCCGGAAGAAGCCGAGGACGAGGGCCTTCACCGGCCAGCGGTAGGGAGCGGTGCGATAGCCGAGGTAGCGTTCCCGCAGGTACACGCCGTGTTCGGTGAGCAGCAGCGGGACCTCGTACTGCTCCAGCCCGGCGAGACCCGGCAGCACGGCCACCCCGCCGCTGACGGCGTGGGCCACCCCGTTCCGGGGCGGGGGGGCGGCGAGCGGGCGCAGGGCGTGTTCCAGCAGGGCGGTGGCGGTGACCGCGTCGTGCAGGGTGGGGGCGGCCTCCCGGACCGGGAGTCCCGGGCGGTTCCACACCGCGGCGAGGAGGGCGATGGCCCGGTCGCCGCGCAGGAACGCGCTCAGTGTGCCGTCGGCGGCGGCCCGGGCCATCGTGTACAGCGCGGGCGGGAAGCCGTCCTCGGCGCGCGGGTCGAGGAGCGCGGTGAGGAAGCGTTCGTAGGCGGCCGTGAGCCGGTTGCGGGCCCGGCCCCGGGGCGGACGGCCCTCCGGCGGGGTCCCCCACATGGGTACGGAGAGCACGCTGTGGACGTGGGCGGGCAGGTCCCAGACGACGGGTTCGCGTCCGGTGCCGGTGACGGCGACGACGTCGAAGTCGAGGTCGGGCATGCCCTGGACGAGCTGGTCGCACCAGACGCTGACGCCGCCATGGCTGTGCGGGTAGGTGCCTTCGGTGAGCAGGGTGACGTGCGCCGCGCCGGAGCGGCGCGCGCCGTGCTGAACGTGCATCGATGGGGCTCCACGGCCGAGGTGTGGGGTGGTCGTGCGGGTTCCGGGCGCCGACGGGCGGCCGGAACCCGGGCCCGTCCGGCCGGCTCCCGTCGCGAGGCGTGCGGGAGCCGGCCGGACCGGCCCTGGGTTCGGTGCGCCGTTCAGCTCTCCGGGGTGTACGGAACCTGTTCGGTCACGCCCGCCGGGACCCTGGTGTGCGGGGTCGGGGCGGTGGCCGCGGCGGTGGTGCCGGCGGTCGCCGCCGGGGCGGCGGCCGAGGACGGCAGGGTGAAGGTGAGCGCGCTGCCGGCGGAGGTGGTCCAGCCGGAGAGGGTGCCCGCGTAGGCGGTGCCGAAGGCGGTGGTACCGCGGGTGGTGCCGGCGGGCAGGGTCGCGGGGACGGCGGTGCCGTTCGGCCCCTGCACGGTGACGGTGCCACCGATGCGGTAGGCGGTCACCTGGCCGGCCTGTACGGCGGTCTTCCAGGCGGCGCGGCGCTGGAGTTCGACGCCGATGTCCTTCATCCGCAGGTCGACCACGGGGGTGCTGTCCGCGAACAGGGCGTCGTAGCCGTCCAGGACGCCGTCGAGGACGGGGTAGGCGATGCGGTCCTCGGCGAGGTTCGACTGGTGGATGAAGTGCGGCTTGGGGTCGTTGGACAGCACGTGTCCGAGGGCGATCCGGGTCTCCAGCGGCACGATGTAGCCGGTGTAGCCGGTGCCGGTGTCCAGGGGCGCGGACAGGCAGGTGGTGGTCGCCGGGTTGTCCTCGCAGATGCCGCTGCCGCCCTGGGCGCGGCCGGTGTAGAGCCAGTTGTACTCGTCGACCTGTTCGGCGGTCCTGCCCGCGTTGTAGAAGACGTTCATCGGGTAGCGGGCGACCGTGGTGGCGGGGCCGACCTGGCGCTGCTGGGGGTCGCGGGAGTTGTCCGAGGCGAGCCACGTGACGTTGTTGTCCGTGAGGGCGAGGGCCAGGTTGGGGTTGTCCGCGGGCTGCTGCGGCAGGATCCTGAGGCCGGAGTGCTCGCCGGTGACCAGCTCGGTGTTGTCGAGCGGGAGTCCGGCCACCTGTCCCCAGACGCGGTTGGTGAGGATCTCGTTGTCGATCGCGGTGCGGCTGACCCACTTGGTGCTGCCGTCGGCGTTGGTGGTGCAGGTCCACGGTACGACGGTGACGTTCTGCTCGCAGCCGAGGAAGGCGTGCGTGTAGGTGTGGTTGACCCAGCGGAACTGGTTCCGGTCGGTGATCAGCCTGTCGGCGAGCTGGTCGACGCCGTCGTTGTCCTCGCGCTGGTCGACGCTGCCGGCGCCGTTGTAGACCATGTCGAAGGTGAAGTGGCGGCTGTTCTGCCAGGCGGTGGCGTGGTCGACGTCGGCCGGGGTCATCCGGATGGGGCTGGGGGTGCCGGCGCCGCCGGTGCAGTCGACGTCGCCGGGTGTGCAGTTGAGCCGGGTGTCCCAGCGGTCGTCGGCGGCGAACACGTCGTCCACGTGTACGGCGAAGTAGTTGCGGGAGGCGCCGAGGTGCACCCCGCCGGTCATCCACTCCACGATGCCGCGGGCCAGCAGCCGGAACTGCTGCTGGTACTGGTTGTAGACGAAGGTGACGACCAGTTCGCGCCGCCCGTCGTGCCGGTACTCGCCGACCAGGGAGCCCTGCCTGGTGGTGCCCGGGATGGGCGCCTGCACGTAGGGGGTGAAGTCGGCGCCGGCGGCGGGCGTCGACAGGTAGGCGTAACTCTCGCCGACGCTGGGCGAGTTGTCCTCGAACGGCACCGGGCCGTCGAGGTAGCCGAAGGCTCCGCCGCGGCCGGCCGCGGTCACCTGGGCCTGGACACCGTCGATGCTGCCCGAGTAGCCGCCCGAGGTGGGGACCTGGAGCCCGGCCTGGGGGCGGGCGTAGGTGTAGGCGTCGACCTGCGGGATCGCGTAGGTCTGCTCGTAGGCGGCGAGCGCGGTCATCTCGGCGCTGCCGGCCGCGAACGGGTTGTCGTTGGGCAGGACGACGGCCTGGAACCTGGCCCGGGGCCGGCCGTCGACGGTGTCGGCGAGGAAGCCCGCGTCGATGGTGGGCCGGTCGGACCGTGTGAGGTCGACCTTCGTGTACGGCGTTCCCGCGGTGTCGAGTTCGGCGGCGATGGCGTCGGTGGCCGGGCCGCCGTCGCTCACCACCAGGACTCTGAGGTCGACGCGCGGCGCGGTGGCGTCGGCCTCGGCCGGGCCGGCCCCCAGGCCGAGCGCGGCGATGAGTGCGCCCACCGTCAGCGCGGTGGTGCGTATGGTCCGCTTCATGCGGTGAAGTCCCCTCCCCGGGCAGGGGTGAGCACGGCTCCCATGGAGCGGACACCCCCTCGCGTGACGCCGGCGTCCCCCTCAGAAGCCGGTCGTCGACGCATCTGTCGCGTCACATGGTGATGTCTCTGTGTAGCTTTTGTGGTCGAGTTACGGAACATGACGGAAAAGTGCAGGTGTCCGACAGCGTCCCGAAGCAACCTGAACGACCGTTTTCGCGTCGCCACCATGTGGGGGGTCACGGCGGACGGAGGGCTCCGGCCCGCTGGTCCGGCCGGGGTGCGGCGCACCGGCGGACCATGGCGGTCCGCCGGGCGACATGTCGGGTCCGTACCGCGCGGGGCCGGCGCCCTCGGGGCGAGTTTCGGCCACCCGGTCGACGGGGCCGAGGAGTCCGTCAGGCGCAGACGACGCGCGTCTCGGGCGTGTAGACGGGTCCGCCGTTGGTGTTGGCGCTGTCGCTGAACTCGGCGTAGTAGTACGAGTAGAAGCCGATGTTGCCGTTGCAGCCGGAGTCGGCGGCGACCTGGAGGGTCAGCGTGACGGTGCGGCTCTGCCCGGGCGCGATGGTGGCGCCGTAGTTGCCGCCGAGGTTGCTCGGCCCGGTGCCGGAACAGGCGGTGCTGCCGCTCGCGGTCGCCAGGCTGCACCCGGTGAAGCTGTACTTCAGGTCCGGGCGCTGGGTGGTCAGCCAGGTCGGGTCGATCGTCTGGTACACGAACCAGATGTCGTAGGTCCTGTTGTTGGTGATGGTCATCGACAGCTTCACCGTGCCACCGGGGGTGGTGGTGGCACTGTCGGTCGCGAAGGTCAGGGAGGCCGGCGCGGGGTCGGCGCTCGCGCTGGGGGCGAGGCCGAAGACGGCGAGGAGGAGGGCGAGGACGGCGGTGAGCCCGAGGCGTCTCGGCAGAGGTGATCGCATGGCCCGGGAGGCTAGGCAGGCGTACGGCACGCCGTCTGCCCCGCTGCACCGGTCCCGGACACGGTTCGGCCGAAAGTGGCCCTCGCGTGAAGAAGGTGCGGGGGCGCTGTGACGGTGCGTCGCATATCGCATACGCGCACGCCGGGACGGGGCGGCGCGAGGGGGGCGTGGGGTTCGCGGCGAGGGTGGTGCGCGAGTCGGCTTTGGCGCGGACGAGACGCCCCCACTTCGACGGAAGGAAAGCCACCGGTTGTGTCGGGGGTTGCTTCCCGGCCACACCACGGTTTCCGGCCGCGCGGAGCGGGTGGCGACGGACGACGAGGAAGGGGGCGGGCGGCGCGGATCAGTGCGGCCGGAGCGGGGCGACGGGCGGCGCGGGTCCGGGTCCGGGGCACGTCCGCCTCGCCGGCCCCCACGGAGACGATCAGATGGCACAGCGCGCCCCGGGCGGCGGACACCGTCGAGGACGGGTGGCATGCGGTGCCCGAAGGCGGGTATTCGCGCTGCGACTTCGCACATCGGCGACACACCAGGAGGCGGACACATGCTGATGGCACACCCCGCGGTACTGCAGGACCTCATCGCCCAGTACGAGGCCCTCACGCTGCTCGGGGCCGAGGAGAGCACCCCGGAGGCCCGGCAGCGGCTCGCGGACGTGTCGTACACGCTGTGCGTGGCCACCGGCACCCGGGACGTCGACATGGCTCTCATCGCCGCCCGGCACCGGCTCTCCGGGGCCCGCCCGGAGGACGACTCGCTGCTCGAGCTGGCGGGCCCGGCGGAACCGGCGGCCGCGGTCTGACCGAACCGGCACACCGGCCGACGGCGAAGCCACCGGTGTGGCCGGCCCCCGCGCAACGGGCCGGACCTCCGGGCCCGTTGCGCGCCCCCCTCCCCCTGAACTCGTCGCCTCCCGCTTCTGGTCCGCGAGACCTACCGGACGGTATACATGCCCAGTCCGACGCGCGAGGGCCGCTCCTGAGGTGCCGCCGCCCGCGCGACACAGCGGTTCAGGGGGAGGACGCATGACGCACGACAGGCGCCCGGCGGGCAGGGCGGCAGACCGGCGGCGGACCGCCGTGCTGGGGGCGGCACTGGCCGGATGCACCCTGCTCGCGGCCGGCACCACACCGGCCGCGGCGCACCCCGGCGGCCACGGCCGCGCGGTCGCCTACGTCGCGCTCGGCGACTCCTACACCTCGGGTCCCGGGATTCCCCGGCAGGTGGACGCCGACTGCGCGCGCTCCGACCACAACTACCCCTCGCTCGTGGCGGCCCGGGCGGAGGTGACCGCGTTCACGGACGTGAGCTGCGCCGGCGCCACCACCGCCGAGATGTGGCAGGCGCAGGGCACGAACGGACCTGAGCTGGACGCGCTCGACCGGCACACGGACCTGGTCACGCTGCAGATCGGCGGCAACGACGTCGGATTCGGCTCGATCATCGGCACCTGTGCCCGGCTCGCCGCCCAGGACCCGGCCGGCAACCCCTGTGAGCGGGCGTACAACGCGTCCGGACACGATGAGCTGGCCCTCGCCGTCGTGCGCACCGCGCCGAAGGTCGACCGGGTGCTGCGGGCCGTGCACGCCCGCGCACCGCACGCCCGGGTGGTCGTCGTCGGCTACCCCGACCTGCTCCCCGACGACGGCAACGGCTGTTTCCCGCAGGTCCCGTTCGCCCGGAAGGACTTCGCCTACCTGCGGGACACCGAGAAGCGGCTGAACCTGATGCTGCGCCTGGTGGCCGGCCTCAACCGGGCCGCCTACGTGGACACCTACGGCGCGACGGTCGGTCACGACATGTGCAAGGCGCCCGCCGACCGCTGGATAGAGCCGCTCCGGCCGGCCTCCCCCGCGGCTCCGGCCCACCCCAACGCCGAGGGCGAGGCGGCCATGGCGCAGGCGGTGCTGGACCGGCTGCACGCGGGCCGCGGACGCGACTGAGCCGGACCGGCCCTCCCGCACCCCGCCCCGGGACCGCGGCCCGCACACCGCGGACCGCACCGGGGCGGCCTCCGTGACATCTGGCACCGTGCCGGAGGCCGCCCCCACGGCCGTGTCAGCCGCCGAGCGCCCCCAGGACCACCGCCTGGGCCTCCTCCTGGACCCGGGCGAGGTGGGCGGCGCCGAGGAAGGACTCGGCGTACACCTTGTACACGTCCTCCGTGCCCGAGGGCCGGGCCGCGAACCAGGCGTTGTCGGTGGTGACCTTGATGCCGCCGATGGCCGCGCCGTTGCCGGGTGCCTCGGTGAGGACGGAGGTGACCGTCTCGCCGGCCAGCGTGTCCGCGGTGACCTGGGCCGGGGACAACTTGCCCAGCAGCGCCTTCTGTTCGCGGGTCGCGGGCGCGTCGATGCGGGCGTAGGCGGGTGCGCCGAAGCGGGCGGTCAGCCCGGCGTAGTGCTCCGAGGGCGTCCGGTCGGTGACGGCCGTGATCTCGGAGGCGAGCAGCGCGAGGATGATGCCGTCCTTGTCGGTGGTCCACACCGAGCCGTCCCGGCGCAGGAAGGACGCGCCGGCCGACTCCTCGCCGCCGAACCCGAGGGCACCGCTGGCCAGTCCGTCCACGAACCACTTGAACCCGACCGGCACCTCGACAAGCTGACGGCCGAGGTCGGCGGCGACCCGGTCGATCATCGTGGAGGAGACCAGGGTCTTGCCGATGCCCGCGCCGGCCGGCCACTGCTCGCGGTGCCGGTAGAGGTAGGAGATGGCGACCGCGAGGTAGTGGTTGGGGTTCATCAGGCCCGCGTCCGGGGTGACGATGCCGTGCCGGTCGGCGTCGGCGTCGTTGCCCGTGGCGATCCGGAAGCGGTCGCGCTGCTCGATGAGGGACGCCATCGCGTACGGCGAGGAGCAGTCCATGCGGATCTGGCCATCCCAGTCCAGCGTCATGAAGCGCCAGGCGGGATCGGTGTGCGGGTTGACCACCGTCAGGTCGATGCGGTGCTGCTCGGCGATCCGGCCCCAGTAGGCGACGGAGGCGCCGCCGAGCGGGTCGGCGCCGATGCGCACGCCGGCCGCGCGGATGGCGTCCAGGTCCAGCACGCTGGGCAGGTCGCCGACGTAGGTGCCGAGGAAGTCGTAGCGCCGGGTGGTGTCCGCGGCGAGCGCGCGGTCGTACGGCAGCCGGCGTACGTCCTTCAGGCCGCCCGTGATGATCTGGTTGGCGCGGTCCTGGATCCAGGAGGTGGCGTCGGAGGCCGCCGGGCCGCCGCTCGGCGGGTTGTACTTGAAGCCGCCGTCGGCGGGCGGGTTGTGCGACGGGGTGACGACGACGCCGTCGGCGAGGCCGGAGGTGCGGCCCCGGTTGTGCGTCAGGATCGCGTGCGAGACGGCGGGCGTGGGCGTGTAGCCGTCCGCGCTGTCGATCAGCACGGTCACGTCGTTGGCGGCGAACACCTCCAGCGCGGTGGCCCTGGCGGGTTCCGACAGGGCGTGGGTGTCGGCGCCCAGGAAGAGGGGCCCGTCGGTGCCCTGGGCCGCCCGGTACTCGCAGATGGCCTGACTGGTGGCGGCGATGTGGTCCTCGTTGAAGGCACCCGCCAGGGACGAACCACGGTGCCCCGAGGTGCCGAACGCCACCCGCTGTCCCGGGTCGGCCGGGTCGGGGTGCAGCGTGTAGTACGCCGTGACCAGCCTGGCCACGTCGACGAGGTCCTCGGGACCGGCCGGCCGGCCGGCGCGCTCGTGCGGCATGAGTCCGTTCCTCCGCATAGGTGGGGGTCGTACGCTCACCGCCCATCTTTCCTCGTCAGGGGCGTGGCATGCATGTGCGCCCCACCGGCCGGGCCGCTCCGGGCCCGGCCGGCCGCACGCCGTGCGGGTCAGCCGATGTGGTAGCTGTCCCCGTACACCTTCCAGTCGAGCGGGGTGTTCAGGCCGAGGTTTCCCTTGCGCAGGAAGACCCGTTGCGCGGTGTCGACGCGGCTGGTGTCACTGTGTGCCTCCTCCTGCTTCATGGCCCACACGCGGGCGTCCAGGAAGGCGTTCAGGTACGTGGTCTCGTTGCCGCCCCGGGCCGGCGGCTGGGCGGTGCGCAGGGCACGCTCGCGGATGTTGCGGAAGCTGGTCGGGTCGTCGCCGTCGCCGTGCATGACGAGGGCGTCGTAGTAGAGGAACTGGCCCAGCGCGCGCAGACCGTCGGTCCTGCCCTGGGTGACGGCCGGGTCGAAGTAGACACGGTCGCGTTCGTCGTTCTGGGCCTGCTGGAAGGCGGTGTCCTGGGCGGCCTTGCGCCAGTCCTTGGGGAAGTCCGGGTCGAGGCCGTCGTGCGAGTCGGTGCCGTCGACCCGGCGCAGGGCGGGCAGGTACTTCGCGAGGACGTTGCCGGGCTTGCGGTCGGTGTGGAGCCGGACTAGGTCGAGCATGTCGCCGGTGCCGGAGCAGAAGCCGACGATGCCGGCGGTGTAGCCGCGGCCGTCGCCGATGTCCTCGATGTACTTGTACTGGGCCTTCCAGTCGAGCGAGGAGTTCTCCGCGCTCGACACCAGCTTCATGGCGATCTCCTTCTTCGCCGGATCGTCCAGGCCCGGCGCGGCGGCGGAGGCCGTGCCCGCGCGGGAGACTCCGAGCAGGGCGCCCGAGGCGACGGCGCCGAACGCGGCGACGACGGTCCGGCGGGAGAGACGGGCGGGGGCTGCCGGCTCACGGTGTGCGTGCACCACAGGGGCTCCAAGTGGGGGGTGGGCGTGGGCGGTTCGGTCCGCACCGCCCACTGGTAGGAAAGTTTCCTATCAAAGGCGGGGGGGTCCGGTAACCCGGTGCGGGCGAAGTTCGTAGGATCGGACAACCCTCGCGGCCCACCCCCCGGCCCCCGCGCGGGGTCAGCCGTGCCGCGCCGCGTCCCGTTCCTCGGCGTAGGCGTACAGCTCCTGCGAGGTGCTGATGAGGTCGCGCATCTCCTCCCGCGAACCGACCATCGGCTGCGAGCCCTTGAGCGGGACCTGGGCGCTCTCGGGCAGGAGGCGCACGGTGAGCAGGCCGATGGCACCCGCCAGCACCAGATAGTAGGCGGGCATCAGGTCGTCGCCGGTGAGGTCGACGAGGGCGGTCGTGACCAGGGGGGTGGTGCCGCCGAAGGCGGCCACGGCGATGTTGAAGCCGATGCCCATGGCCGCGTAGCGGACGGCGGTCGGGAACAGGGCGGGCAGGGTGGCCGCGCTGGGTGCGGCGAAGCAGGCCAGCCCACTGCTGCCTCCCCACCCCGACGTGACCCGCGCCCGCGACTGCGAGCAGTGCCTCGGCTGGGGGACCCTCGTCACCCGCGACGGCGACCACGAGCTGTGCCACGCGTGCCAGCCCGGCAACGGTGACGACGAGGACATCACCGCCACCGGGTCCCAGCCGCCCCACCCCCGCTGCCGACCGCCTGCTCGCACCGACGTACCGTGAGGGCATGTCCCCACCCCTTCCGGGACCGCTGGCCCATCTGGAACCGCTGCTCGGCCACTACGGCTACTGGGCCGTGGGGGCCGTGGTCCTCGTCGAGGACTTCGGGGTCCCCGCGCCCGGCGAGACGATCCTCCTCGCGGCGGGGGTCTACGCGGGCACGGGCCGGCTGGACGTCGTGGCCGTGGCGGCCGTCGCGTTCGTCGCGGCCGTCGCCGGCGACAACCTCGGCTATCTGATCGGCCGGACCGGCGGGCGGCCCTTCGTGCACCGGTGGGGCCGGTACGTCCTGCTGACGCCGAAACGGTTCGAGGCCGCCGAGCAGTTCTTCCAGCGGCACGGCGGCAGGATCGTGACCGTGGCCCGGTTCGTCGAGGGCCTGCGCCAGGCCAACGGCATCATCGCCGGCACGACCGGCATGCACTGGCGCCGCTTCCTCGCCTTCAACGCCCTCGGCGCGGCGCTGTGGGTCGGCCTGTGGACGACGCTGGCGTACCTGGCCGGCAGCCACATCACGGCGGTGTACGACGAGATCAGGCGCTACCAGCTCTACGTCCTCGTGGCCGCCGCGGTCGTCGTCGCGGGGTTCGCCGTACGGCACCTCCTGCGGCGGCGGCACGAGCGCTGAACCCGCGACGGCGTCCGGGCGAAGGCGGCGGACCCCTGGTTTGGGCGCGGGCACAGCGGTAATCCGAATACCGACCACAGACCCGTCGACGTTGGGATGTGACACGCGATGGCCGGTGACAAGAAGGCCAAGGGCAAGGCGGAGCAGGCCAAGGGCAAGCTCAAGGAGACCGCGGGGCGCGCCGTGGGCAACGAGCGCCTGGAGGCCGAGGGCCGCATGGAAGGCGCAGCCGGAGACGCCCGGCAGGCGAAGGAGAAGGCGAAGGACGTCTTCAAGCACTGAGGCGCGCGCCGAGTTATCTGCGGAACGGGTCCGGACATCCAGCGCAAGCGGATGCCCGGACCCGTTCCGCTGTCGCGTACACCGGCCCGGTCACGCCCCCGGCCGCCGCTGCCCGCCGCTCCGCCCTGGCGAGCCATTCGTGTGCATCCGGTGGATTCCCCGGGAACGTCCCTCGACCCGCGGCCGAGTGGGTAGCCGGGCAGGGGCGGACGGCCACCCCGCTGTGCACAGGAAGGGCCCCTCACCCCGGAGGGAAAGGGCAACGTCGTCAGCGAACTGGTCACCAACGCGGCCAGGCACGCGCCCGGCCCCTGCGCCCTGCGTCTGGAGCTGCCGGCCGGCGCGCTGCGCGTGTCCGTCACGGACACCTCCCGGAACCCGCCGCGGCGGCGCCCTGTCGATCCCCGGCGGGTCGGCGGCCACGGGCTGCACCTGGTGGCGACGGTCTCCCGCGGCCTGGACGTGACCTGGCTGCCGCGGGGCAAGCGGATCAGCGCGACCGTGCCGCTCCTCGCGGCGGAAGCCGGCTGAACGGAACCCGCCGCGCGGACGGGGCCCGGTCAGGCCACCCTTATGCCGATGATGCAGGTGTCGTCGTCGGTGTCCGACCTGCTGTAGGTGAGCAGCCGGTCAAGCTGCTGGTCGAGGGTGGTGGAGACCGCGCCCGCCGTGTCCAGCAGATGGGCCAGGGACTCCTCCACCGAGCGGTCCCGGCGTTCGATCAGGCCGTCGGTGTACATCAGCAGGGTGTCCCCCACGGCTAGCTGGAGTTCCTCCTCGTCGTAGCCCGCCTCCGGTACGGCACCCAGCAGCAGTCCCCTGACCGGGGGCAGCGCGGTCGCCTCCGGCCCGCCGGTCCCCCCGGTCTCCCGCACCAGGACCGGCGGCAGATGGCCCGCCCGGGCCCAGCGCAGGGTGCGCCGCTCACCGTCGTACAGGCCGCAGACGGCGGTCGCGGTGACCGCTCCCGTCAGATGGTGGGCGACGATGTTCAGCCACGAAAGCAGCTGCGCCGGGCCGGCGCCGGTCACGGCGAGGCCGCGCAGCGCGTTGCGCAGGACGACCATGCTGGTCGCCGCCTCGATGCCGTGTCCGGCGACATCGCCGACGCACAGCAGGATCAGTCCGGAGGGCAGGGCGACGGCGTCGTACCAGTCGCCGCCGACCAGGTTCTCGGTCTCGGCGGGCCGGTAGCGCACCGCCACCTGGAGGCCGGGCACCCGGAGCGGGGCCTGCGTCGGGGGCATGATGGCGTGCTGGAGCTGGAGGGTCAGCCGGTTGCGCTCCACGGCCTGCTGCTCGGTGTGGGCAAGCTGGTCGCGGGTGGCGGCGAGCGCGACCTCCGTCCAGTGCTGGGCGGAGATGTCCTGGTAGGCGCCCCGGACGACGAAGAGCTGGCCGTCGGTGTCGAGGACGGGCTCGGCGACCACGCGCATGTGCCGGGTCACGCCGTCCGGGCGCAGCAGCCGGAAGGCGGCCGAGGCGGGCCTGCGGTGGTGCAGCACGGTGCGCAGGAAACGGCCGAGGGTGACCGCGTCGTCCGGGTGGGCGTGGGCCGGCAGGTCCTGGAGGGCGACCGGGAGGCTGGTGCTCGGGCGGCCGTACAGGCTGAACAACTGGTCGTTCCAGGTGATCTCGCCGGTGAGCAGGTTCTCCTCGAAGCCGCCGATCCGGCCGAGCCGCTGCGCGTGCTGGAGCAGGCTGGCCAGGCGTGCCGCCTCGTCCTCGATGCGCCAGATCAGCAGCACGCTGGAACCGTGCCGGCTGATGCTGATGTCGGCGACGGCGGACAGCGGCACCTCGTCGACCAGCGCGGTCAGCCGCATCCGGTGGGCGCGGAACGGTTCGCCGGTGGCGTAGACCCGCTCCACCCGCTGGAACAGCTCACTGGCGCCGGCGGCCATCGGGTAGGCCTCCAGCAGCAGGGCGCCGCTCACGACGGCCCGGGGCCGGCCCGCCGGGTCGAGGAAGCGGCTGTTGACGTGCTGGATGCGGAAGTCGACGAGCTGACCGGCGTCGTCCAGGTGCGGCACCAGCACCAGGGCCGGGTCGTGCAGACCGTCCGCCAGGTCCGTCAGTTCGACCACGTCGGGCAGCAGCCGGGGCTCCTGCTCGGTGCCGGGCTGCGGGGCCGTGGTCTCCAGGGAGTGCGCGCACAGCTCGGCGAGGGCCTCCACCTGCCGGACGACCGGGCGCGGCAGCGGGCTCTCGGGCTTGGGCCAGGCGATCTCCAGGACGCCGTAGATCCGGCCGCCCGCGCCGGCGGGCAGGGCGATCCGGGCGCCGTCGGCGTACTCCCGCCGGCCGATGGTGGGCAGCCCGGAGTCGGCGAGCGAGGGCAGCCACTGCCCGTCGGGCTGGTTCAGGCCACGCCGGGCCACGGTGGCCACGTCGGGCGGGACGTAGCGCCAGCGGGCCGCCTCGCCCGGCGGGAAGCCGGCGCTGCCCGCGAGGGAGAGGGAGCCGTCCGAGCCGGCCGCCCAGATGGCGACGGCGACCGCGCCCAGCGGGCGCAGGGCGTGGTCGAGCAGCGAGTCGGCCATCGCCTGGGTGTCGTCGGCGGCCAGGACACCGCTCTCGGCGGCGCGCAGGCGTACGGCGGCGGACCCCTCGACGGGTCCGGCCGGGTCGGTCGCGGCCGACAGGAACGCCTCGGTGACCTCCGAGACGCGGTCCCGGGCGGCCTGGTTGATGACCTCCACCGCGAACTCCAGCGGGGTCATCTGCGCCTGCTCGGTGAGTTCGCTGAGCTGGCGGGCGGCCTGCGCCGGGCCGCAGCCGAGGCGCTCGACCAGGATGCCCTTGGCGAGTTCGACGAGCGCCCGGCCCTCGGCCTCGGCCTGCGCCGCCCGTACCTCCCGGCGCAGCCGCTCCACGGTGGCGGCGAGCCGGCCGACCGGAGAGGTGGCGGGCAGGTCGGCGGCCGGGAAGCCCGGCAGCACGAAGTCGACGGCCGGGAGGTCCGCGGCCGGGAAGCCCGGCAGCACCACGTCGACGGCCGGGACGTCCGCGGCCGGCTGCGGGGAGGGCACGCCGGCCGGCAGGTCCGGCCCGGTGGGCGGTTCGGCAGCGTTCACCGGATCCTCACTCCTCGGCCTGTGGACGGACGGGCTCGCCGTGCGGTCCTCATGCGGGGAGCCAGCGTCGGACACAGGCGATGAGGTCATGAGTGTCCACCGGTTTCGTGACGTAGTCGCTGGCGCCGGAAGCCAGACTCTTCTCCCGGTCGCCCTGCATGGCCTTGGCGGTCACCGCGATGACCGGCAGATCAGCGTACTGCGGCATCTTGCGGATCTCCGCCGTGGCGGTGTACCCGTCCATCTCGGGCATCATCACATCCATCAGGACCAGCTCGACGTCCGGGTTGTTCACCAGGGTGTCGATGCCCTTGCGGCCGTTCTCCGCGTGCAGCACGCGGAAACCGTGCAGTTCCAGGATGCCGCTGAGCGCGAACAGGTTGCGCGCGTCGTCGTCCACGACGAGGACCGTACGGCCGCGGGTGTGGTCGTCGACCAGGTGCGGCGCCGTGTGCTGGGGCTCGTCCCCGCGGACGAGGGTGAGGACCTCGCCGGGCTCCTCGGCCGACAGGTGCAGCGCGATCCGCTCGCGCAGCTCGTCCAGGCTGAACAGGTACTCCAGCGAGCTGCCCGCGGGCTCCGCGGTGACGGGCTCGGTGCGGTGCGAGACGTGCACCAGCACCGGGACGCTCGTCAGGGCCGAGTCGCCGCGCAGCGCCTCCAGGAAGCGGGCCGACTCCCCGTCGGGCGTGCCGAGTTCCACGACGACACAGTGGCAGGGCTCGTCCGCGAGGGCTCCGGCCGCCTCCTGGGCGCCGACCGCGGTGATGATGTCGACGGGCGTGCCGCCGCCGTCGGCGCGGCTGTGCTCGAGGTCCCCGATCACGCTCTCGGCGACGAGCGTGAGCAGCCCGCGGGGACGTTCCTCCACGACGAGCAGGCGGCGCGGGCGCTCCCGCTTGGCGATGGCCGGCGGCAGCCCGAGGGGGGTGTCCTGCTCGGGCGCGTGGTCCGGCCGCTCCAGTTCGGCGGTGTGCGGGACGGGGCGGCCGCCGCGCAGGTGTTCCTCGAAGTCCGGCCGGGCGACGGGCAGGAAGAGGGCGAAGGTGCTGCCCTTGCCGGGCGTGCTGTCCACGGTGACGGCGCCGCCGAGCAGGTGGGCGATCTCCCGGGTGATGGACAGGCCGAGCCCGGTGCCGCCGTACTTGCGGCTGGTGGTGCCGTCGGCCTGCTGGAAGGCGCCGAAGATGGTCTCTAGCTGCTGCTCGGGGATGCCGATGCCGGTGTCCTTCACCCGGAAGGCGACGATCGCTCCGCCGCGCACCACGCCCGGGGGCACCTCGCTGTCCGCGGCGGGTTCGACGCGCAGTTCGACGCCGCCCTGTTCGGTGAACTTCACCGCGTTGGACAGCAGGTTGCGCAGGATCTGCCGGAGCCGGGAGTCGTCGGTGAGCAGGTCGGCGGGGGCGCCGGGCGCCGTGGTGATGGTGAAGTCCAGGCTCTTCTGGGACGTCATCGGCTGGAAGGTGGCCTCGACGTACTCGATGAGCTGGCGCAGCGAGACGCGCTCGGGCGTCACGTCCATCTTTCCGGCCTCGACCTTGGACAGGTCCAGGATGTCGTTGATCAGCTGGAGCAGGTCCGAGCCGGCGGAGTGGATGATGCCCGCGTACTCGACCTGCTTGGGGGTGAGGTTGCGCGAGGGGTTCTGGGCGAGGAGCTGGGCGAGGATGAGCAGGCTGTTCAGCGGGGTGCGCAGCTCGTGGCTCATGTTCGCCAGGAACTCGGACTTGTACTTCGAGGCGAGCGACAACTGCTGGGCGCGCGCTTCGAGTTCCTGCCGGGCCTGCTCGATCTGGAGGTTCTTCGCCTCGATGTCCCGGTTCTGGTCGGCCAGCAGGGAGGCCTTCTCCTCCAGTTCGGCGTTGGACTGCTGGAGTTCCTCCTGGCGGGCCTGCAACTCGGCCGAACGGGACTGGAGTTCGCTGGTCAGGCGCTGCGACTCCTCAAGGAGTTCGTCGGTGCGGGCGTTGGCGACGATGGTGTTGACGTTCACGCCGATGGTGTCGACCAGCTGCTGGAGGAAGTCCCGCTGGACGGTGGTGAACCGGGTGACCGCGGCGAGTTCGATGACGCCGAGGACCTGCTCCTCGAAGACGATGGGGAGCAGCAGCAGCGCGGTGGGCTCCACCCGTCCGAGCCCGGAGGAGATGGTCACGTACCCGGGCGGGAGCTGGTCCACGGCGATGGTACGGCGGCTGCGCGCGGCCTGGCCGACCAGGGAGCGGCCGAACGGGATGCGGATGGGCCGGGAGTCCTCCTCGGGCCGTCCGTAGGCGCCGACGAGCCGCAGCTCGGGTCCGGACACGCCGTCCTCGGCGAGGTAGAAGGCGCCGTACTGGGCGGCCACCTGCGGCACCAGCTCGTCCATGATCAGCTCGGCTACGACCGGCAGGTCGCGGTGGCCCTGCATGAGGCCGGAGATCCGGGCCAGGTTGGTCTTGAGCCAGTCCTGTTCCTGGTTGGCCCGGGTGGTCTCGCGCAGGGACTCCACCATGGAGTTGATGTTGTCCTTGAGGTCGGCCACCTCGCCGGAGGCGTCGACGGTGATGGACCGGGTCAGGTCGCCCTCGGCGACCGCGCTGGCCACGTCGGCGATGGCGCGGACCTGCCGGGTGAGGTTGCCGGCGAGTTCGTTGACGTTCTCGGTGAGGCGCTTCCAGGTACCGGAGACGCCCTCGACCTCGGCCTGGCCACCGAGCCGGCCCTCGGTGCCGACCTCGCGGGCCACCCGGGTGACCTCGTCGGCGAACGCGGAGAGCTGGTCGACCATCGTGTTGATGGTGGTCTTCAGTTCGAGGATCTCGCCGCGGGCGTCGACGTCGATCTTCTTCGACAGGTCGCCCTTGGCCACGGCGGTGGTCACCAGCGCGATGTTGCGGACCTGGCCGGTGAGGTTGTTGGCCATGGAGTTGACGTTGTCGGTGAGGTCCTTCCAGGTGCCGGCCACGTTGGGCACGTGCGCCTGGCCGCCGAGCCGGCCCTCGGTGCCGACCTCGCGGGCCACCCGGGTGACCTCGTCGGCGAACGCCGACAGCGTGTCGACCATGGTGTTGATGACGTCGGCGAGCGCGGCGACCTCGCCCTTGGCCTCGACGGTGATCTTCTGCGACAGGTCACCCCGGGCCACGGCCGTGGCGACCTGGGCGATGGAGCGGACCTGGCCGGTCAGGTTGGAGGCCATCACGTTGACGTTGTCGGTGAGGTCCTTCCAGGTGCCGGCGACGCCGCGCACCTGCGCCTGGCCGCCGAGCCGCCCCTCGGTGCCGACCTCGCGGGCGACGCGGGTGACCTCGTCGGCGAACGCGGAGAGCTGGTCCACCATCGTGTTGATGGTGTTCTTCAGCTCCAGGATCTCGCCCCGCGCGTCCACGGTGATCTTCTGCGACAGGTCGCCCTGCGCCACCGCGGTGGCCACCTGGGCGACGTTGCGGACCTGCGCCGTCAGGTTCCCGCCCATGAAGTTCACCGAGTCCGTCAGGTCACGCCAGGTGCCCTTGACGCCCTTGACGTCGGCCTGGCCCCCCAGCCGGCCCTCGGTGCCCACTTCACGGGCCACCCGGGTGACCTCGTCCGCGAACGCGGAGAGCTGGTCCACCATCGTGTTGATGGTGCTCTTCAGCTCCAGGATCTCGCCCCGCGCGTCCACGGTGATCTTCTGCGACAGGTCGCCCTGCGCCACCGCGGTCGTCACCTGGGCGACGTTGCGGACCTGCGCCGTCAGGTTCCCGGCCATGAAGTTGACCGAGTCCGTGAGGTCCCGCCACACGCCGGCGACACCGGGAACCTGGGCCTGGCCGCCGAGGCGGCCCTCGGTGCCGACCTCACGGGCGACGCGCGTGACCTCGTCGGCGAAGGCCGAGAGCTGGTCGACCATCGTGTTGACGGTCTCCTTAAGCTGCAGGATCTCGCCGCGCGCGTCCACGTCGATCTTCTGCGACAGGTCGCCCTTGGCCACGGCGGTGGCGACCTGGGCGATGTCGCGGACCTGCGTGGTCAGGTTGCCGGCCATCGCGTTGACGGAGTCGGTCAGATCGGCCCACGTGCCGGAGACGCCCGGCACCTGCGCCTGTCCGCCGAGAGTGCCCTCGGTACCCACTTCGCGGGCCACCCGGGTGACCTCGGAGGTGAACACGGAGAGCTGGTCGACCATGCCGTTGAACACGGTGGCGATGTCGCCCATGAGTCCGGTGGAGTCGTCGGGCAGCCGTGTGCCGAAGTCTCCGTCCCGCACCGCGGTCAGTCCCGCGAGCAGTCGTCTCAGTTCGTGGTCACCCGGGACCGCTTCGGTCGTCCCGGTCGCCTTGCCGGCCATGCGCACCCTCGATCCGCTCCCCTAGAGCCCCCGCGCGCCGAGGACTCGGAACCGCGGCCGGGAGCGTGCTGCGACCCGACCGTTGGTGTGTGCATTTCCGCAGTTCACGGATTTGCATGATGAGAAAAATACGCCGCAGGCTAACCCACTTCCGCGGGCTGGGACAAAGCAATCGGCCAACCCTTCCCGCACGGGAAACCAACTCGCTCGTGGCAGGTGTGAAGGCGCCGCGACTGGGTATGCGGATCTGTTCCGCTCCAGCCGGCGGAGACGCGTCGGCACTCTCCCCCGGGTCGCCGGAGCTCCGCAGGCGGTCCTGCCTCGGCGGCACCTCGGCGTTCGCCGCGCCCCGCCGCCTGGCGAGCCGGTTCCCGAGGACCGCCGTCTCCGGCGACGCGGACCCGCCGCAGTGAGCAGTGTCACCCGTGACGTCACCTCAGCATCACGTCACCTCCGCACGATGCGGCCTCCGCACGATGTGACCTGAACGGGACGTGACCTGAAGCCGACGTCACCTGAGCACGATCGAACGGCTCCCGAGCGGTACCAGCTCCCCCACCACCGGCGCCCCGGGCACCTCCCCGGCGACGAGCAGCCCGCCGGAGGTCTGCGCGTCCGCGAGCAGCAGCCGGGTGTCCTCGTCGATGTCCCCGAAGTCGGTGTGCGGCGCGACCCACTCCAGGTTGCGCCGGGTACCGCCGCTGACGTACCCGTCCCGTACGGCCTCCCGGGCGCCGTCCAGGTACGGGACGGCCGCGGTGTCGACCACGGCGGTGACCCCGGAGGCCCGGGCCAGCTTGTGCAGATGGCCGAGGAGGCCGAAGCCGGTGACGTCGGTGGCGCAGACGGCCCCGGCGGCCAGGGCGGCCTCGGAGGCCTCCCGGTTGAGCGCCGTCATCGTGGCGACGGCCTGCTCGAACCGCTCGCCGGTGGCCTTGTGCCGGTTGTTCAGCACGCCGAGGCCGAGCGGCTTGGTCAGCGACAGCGGCACCCCCGGGCGGCCGGCGTCGTTGCGCAGCAGCCGCCCCGGGTCGGCGACGCCGGTGACGGCCATGCCGTACTTCGGCTCGGGGTCGTCCACACTGTGCCCGCCGCCGACGTGGCAGCCGGCCTCGGTGGCGATGTCGAGGCCGCCGCGCAGCACCTCACGGGCGAGGTCGAAGGGCAGCCGGTCGCGCGGCCAGGCCAGCAGGTTGACGGCGACGACGGGCCGGCCGCCCATCGCGTACACGTCGGACAGGGCGTTGGCTGCCGCGATGCGGCCCCAGTCGTAGGGGTCGTCCACGACCGGGGTGAAGAAGTCGGCCGTGCACACCAGGGCGGTTCCCCGGTGACCGACCACGGCCGCGTCGTCGCCGGTGGCCAGCCCGACGAGCAGCGGGGTGTCGCCGTCGGCCGCCGGTGCCCCGGTGAGTCCGGCGACGATGTCCTCCAGTTCGCCGGGCGGGATCTTGCAGGCGCAGCCGCCGCCGTGGGCGAACTGGGTGAGCCGTACGGGTGCCTGGTGCGTCGGTGTCGGTGTCATACCGGTGGTCTCCCGGAGCAGTAGCCTGACGAACGGTGGAGGCGTGTGGGTGCCTGGTGGCCCTCCCGGTCTTCAAAACCGAGGTGCCCGAGGATCTCGGGCAGGCGGGTTCGATTCCCGTCCGCCTCCGTTCCCCGCCGGGACCCGGCAGCGCCGGCGCTGGTCGTCGACGCGCTCGGTCCAGCCCGCGGCGTCCAGGAACTCCAGCAGCGGTACCGCCACCCGGCGGGTGGTGTCCAGTGCGCGGCGGGCCTCACTGAGCGTGAACGGCTGGGGCAGGGCGCCGAGGACGGCGACGGCCCCGGCGTCCGCGCCGGGCAGCAGCACGATCCCGTCGGCGATGCGCAGCAGCGCCCCGGCGGCCGCCGCGGCGGCCAGCGCCCGCCGGTCGAGCCCCAGCTCGGCCAGCCGCCCGGCCTCGGGGGCGCGGAACGGCGTACGGGCGAGATCCCGGCGTACGGCGTCCACGGCCGCGCGGACGGATCCAGGCAGGGCGGGCCCGGGACGGCCGGCGGGGTAGAGCCGGCCCAGGCGGGCCTGGACCCGGGGTTGCGCGGCGGTCAGCGCGTCGATGAGGGCACGGTCGGGAAGGCCGAGCAGCCGGCGGGCCGCCTCGGCGGGCAGGCCGGGCTCCAGCGGGTGTGCGCGGGCGTGCCGGCCGGTCTCCTCGGCCAGCCGGTCGGCGAGGGCCCGCCAGTGCGCCGGGTCGGCCAGCCAGTCCCCGGCGACGGGGTCGCCGGGGGCCGGGACGCCCATCGCCAACAGGTCGGCGCGCCGGACCAGCTTGCGGCGGCGCAGTTCGGCGGCGCCGTCGGGACGGCCGGTCATGCTGGCCAGCTCGGCCGCGCGGGCCCGGCCGGCGCCGCGCCGGGCCAGCCGGGGCGGCCGTACGTCGAGGACGGTGACCCCGCGGGGCAGCCGGGCGCCGCCCGGTTCCCGCAGCACGGCGCGGTCGCCGGCCCGCAGGGGCAGCCCCCGGCGGAGGGTGAGCCGGGCCGTGTCCGGGCCGAGCGGGCGGACGGTCACCGGCACGGCCGCCGTTCCGATGTGCAGGGTGACACCCCGGGGCAGGTCGGCCACCGGCTCGCCGGTGACGCGGACGTCGATCGCCTCGGCGCACAGCCAGCGGTCCGGGGTGAGCAGGACCTGACCGCGGCGCAGGCTGTCGTCGCCCGGACCGTGCACGTTCACGGCGACGCGGGCCACCGCGCCGACGGCCGTCCGCTCCTCGTGCAGGCTCTGGAGTCCGCGGACCCGCAGCAGGGCCGACCCGTCCCCGGTGACCAGCCGGTCGCCGACGCGCAGGGTGCCGGCCCCCAGCGTGCCGGTCACCACGGTGCCGTGGCCGCGGACGGTGAACGCCCGGTCGAGCCACAGCCGGACGTCGGCGCCGGTGTCGGGTACGGGCAGCCGGCCGGCCATACCGGCCAGTTCGGCCCGCAGGTCGTCCAGCCCCGCCCCGGTGACCGCGCTGACGGCGACCGCCGGGGCCGTGCCGAGGGAGGTCGCGGCCAGGCGTTCGACCGCGTCGGCGCGCACCGGTTCCGGGTGGGCGAGGTCACTGCGGGTCACCGCGAGTACGGCGTGCCGGACGCCGAGCGCATCCAGCACGGCCAGGTGTTCGGCCGACTGCGGCTGCCAGCCCTGGTCGGCGGCGACCACGAACAGCACGGCGGGCACGGGGCCGGCGCCGGCCAGCATCGTCGGTACGAAGCGCTCGTGCCCGGGTACGTCGACGAAGGCGAGGGGCTCCCCGTCGACTTCGGTCCACACGAAGCCCAGGTCCAGGGTGAGGCCGCGGCGGCGTTCCTCCTCGTACCGGTCGGGCTCCATCCCGGTGAGCGCCCGGACCAGCGCGGACTTGCCGTGGTCGACGTGGCCGGCGGTGGCGAGCACCCGCATCACGTCCGTCCTTCCACGGCGGCCCGGGCCTCCCGTACGGCCTGTGCCAGCCGCTCGTCGTCCTCCGGCGGCACCGCCCGCAGATCCAGCAGGCAGCGTCCCGCCTCCAGGCGCCCGACGACCGGGACACGGCCGTTGCGCAGCACGGGGGCGTACGGCTCGGGCAGGGACAGTGCCGCGCTGGGCAGGGTGACGCCGGGGCCGCCTCCGCCGCCGACCGTGGCGGCGCTGTCGACGGGTTCCGCGTCGACCCCGGCGGCGGACAGGTCCGCGGCGAGGCGGGCGGCGCGGGCCGCGAGGAGGTCCGGGTCGGCGGTGAGGGCGAGGGCGGTCGGGGTGGGCGGGCCGGTGAGCGTGGCCTCCAGGGCGGCGAGGGTCAGTTTGTCGACACGGAGCGCGCGGGCCAGCGGATGCCGGGCCAGGGCGGCGACGAGGTCCTCCCGGCCCAGCAGGAGCCCGCACTGCGGGCCGCCGAGCAGTTTGTCGCCGCTGGCGGTGACGAGGGCGGCGCCCGCGCGCAACTGGGTGTCGGCGTCGGGTTCCGCGGGCAGCGCCGGGTGCGGGGCGAGCAGGCCGGAGCCGATGTCGACGACGACCGGGACACCGAGGCCCGCGAGGTCGACGACCTCGGCGGACCGGGTGAACCCGGTGATACGGAAGTTGGACGGGTGCACCTTGAGCACGAAGCCCGTGTCGGGGCCGACGGCGGCGGCGTAGTCGGCGGGGGCCGTGCGGTTGGTCGTACCCACCTCACGGAGCCGGGCCCCGGTCGAGACCAGCAGGTCGGGCAGGCGGAACCCGTCGCCGATCTCCACCATCTCGCCCCGGCTGACGATGATCTCCCTGCCGGCCGCGAGGGCGGTGGCGGCCAGCACGAGAGCGGCGGCGCCGTTGTTGACGACGTGCGCGGCGCCGGCGGCCGGCACGCCCTCCCGCAGCGCGGCGAGCGCCGAGCGCCCCCGGCGGGCCCGCACCCCCGTGGTCAGGTCGAGTTCGACGTCCGTGGGTCCGGCGGCCTCCGCGACCGCCTGCCGGGCAGCGGCGGAGAGCGGGGCGCGCCCCAGGTTGGTGTGGAGCAGCACCCCGGTGGCGTTGATCACCGGCCGCAGGCCGCCCGCGCTCCCCGGCAGCAGGGCCAGGGCCGTCTCCGGCACCAGCTCCACCGGCACGCTCCCCTCCCGGGCCCGCTGCTGTGCCTCCCGGACAGCGGTCTTCACCAGCCCGGCGCCGAGCCGCTCCACGGCCGCCGCCAGCCGGGGCTCCCGCAGGAGGGCGTCGGTACGGGGAACACGACGCCGCACGTCTGCGGGGTCCGCGCGGGTGGCCCGGGGCGCGGACGCACTGTGTGTGGCATCGGCGCGGCCGTGGGCGCGCGGGGGCGCGGGCCGGCCGGCGGGCGGCGGGCTCGGCGGAGTCCCCTCGTCGGCGTACGGCGGGGAGGGGCGGCCGGTGGGCGTGGGGGGCTCGGCCGTGTGCGGGGGTGGGGTGCCGGGGGCGGGGCGGGGTCCTCGGGCCGGCCTCGTCCGGCCCGTCCGTCACCGGCCGTCGCTCCATGCCGCCGCTGTCCCTCCGGTCCAGCCCCTGTGTCCGTGCGGGCTCTGCCCATCGTCTCTCAGTGCCCATGGGCGGCCGCTCGACACGCCGGGGAACGGCGTCGGCGATGGCCACCGCGCAGGTAGCCGGCGCCTTGTGAAGGACGACGACCGTGACCTACGGGACGAGCGTGCGGTGGCGGCCGAGCGGGCCGCGCGGCCGGCAGCTCGAAGCGGACCGCGAACGCGCTTCCGCCAGCCCTCCGGCCATCCGTGTCCGGTGCGCCGGGCCGAGGTCGGGGGCCGGCGCCGCATGGCGAGGCGTCGGTGCCGGGGCGGTGCCGAGTCCGCCGGGCCGTACCGGGACGCACCACCCCTCGGTCAGCCCCGTGCTCACGGCGCCTCGGGCTGCCGTCCCCGGTCGCCGTCGGTACCGCTGTGCGGCCTCGGTGGCGGGGCCTCGCCCGCGGTGAGGTGTTCGAGTACCTCGACCAGTTCCTGGCAGGCCCGCTCGACCGAACGCCGGGTGTTGTGCTGCTCGATGATCACCGCTGACAGCAGCAGCGCGGTGAGGGCCATGGCACCGTTGAACGCCTGGAGTTTGACCATGATCTCCACCCGGTTCAGCCCCGCGAAGGCCCCCACCTCGTCGGTCGCGGCGACGGTGGCCACCACGGAGGTCAGCAGCGCGCACGGGACGCTGCCCATTAGCTGGAACCGCAGGGCCGCCCAGATGATGAGCGGGTAGACGAGGAAGAGCAGACTGATCGAGCTGTAGGCCGACAGCGGTACGACGGCGCAGGCGGCGAGGACCAGCGCGGCCGCCTCCTTCCACCTGCCCAGCGGCAGCGGCCGGCGCACGCCGTGCACCAACAGCAGCAGGAGCGGGGTGACGATCAGGACGCCCATCGCGTCGCCCACCCACCACGCGAGCCAGACGATCCAGAAGCTGTGGCCGGCCAGGCTGCCCGACAGCACGAGGAGGCCGACGCCGATGGTCGCGCTGATCAGCATGGCGGTCAGCGCGCCGAGGAACACGAGCGCCAGTCCGTCGCGCAACCGGCTGAGGTCGGTGCGGAAGCGGGCCCGGCGCAGCAGGAGCGCCGCGCATACGGGCGCGGCGGTGTTGCCGACGAGGACGCCGAGCACCTCGGGGCCGGGCGTGGTGAGGGACAGGACCGCGAAGAAGGCGCCGAGTGTGACGCCGGGCCAGCAGCCCAGTCCGAGGACCAGCAGGGCCGTGACGGCGACGCCGGTCGGCGGCCAGATGGGGGTGACGACGGCTCCCCCGACCGTCAGCTCGCGCAGCAGGCCGAGCTGGGCCGCCGCGTAGTAGCAGGCGGCGACAGCCAGTATCTGGACGGCTCGGACGCCCGCCCGGCGCGGCTCCTCGGTACCCACCACACCAGCCATCTCACACCGGCGGCCCCGGCTCGGCGAGGCGGCAGGGGGTCCGGTCCGGCCCTATGGCTGAAACATGGCCCGGCCGACCCCGCCGTGCCCCGCCCGGGCCGCAGGGGCGCTCGCGCACCGCCCGCATCCCCGCACCTCGCGCACCACAAGCCACGGCATGACCGGCCTGGGCCGTCACCCCGTCACGGCAGGCTCGGCCCGCCCCCGTCGCGGGGCGGTGCTCGGGCCGTCCAGACCGACGACGAGGACGGCGGCGTCGTCCTCGTGGCCGACGCTCTCGGCGCCCTTGATCACGGCCGCGGCGAGCGCGCGGGCCTCCAGGCCGGCGACGGCGGCGATGCCCGCGAGCCGGACCACCTGGTCGAGGCCGTCCTCCATGTCCAGCGACGGCCCTTCCACGACACCGTCGGTGACCAGCACGAACACCCCGCCGGTGGTGAGCCGGTGCCGGGTCACCGGGTACGCGACGTCCCGCTCGATGCCGAGGGGCGGGCCGCCTTCGTCGTCGACGACGCCGGACTTGCCGTCGGCCGTGGCCCAGACGAAGGGGATGTGCCCCGCCCGGGCGCTCTCCAGCACTCCGGTGGCCGGGTCGAGCCGCATGAACGTACAGGTGGCGAACAGGTCGCCGCCCAGGGAGAGCAGCAGGTCGTTGGTGCAGGCCAGGAGCTCGCCCGGCTCGCCGGTGACGGAGGCGAGTGCCCGCAGTCCGGCCCTGACCTGGCCCATGAAGGCGGCGGCCTCGATGTTGTGTCCCTGCACGTCACCGATCGACAGGCCGATCCGGCCGTCGGGCAGGCAGAAGGCGTCGTACCAGTCGCCGCCCACGTTGAGACCGATGTTGGCCGGCGCGTACCGCACCGCCAGGTGGAGACCGGGTGCGGCGGGCAGGTCCCGGGGCAGCATGCCGCGCTGGAGGGCGATGGCCAGCTCGACCTGGGTGCGCTGGAACTCCGCGCGCCGACGCGCCTGGGCGGTGAGCGAACCGAGTCTGGCCAGCAGCTCGTCGCCTTCGTCCGTGGAGCGTTTGCGGGACATCGATCACTTCCGCTGGGGCGGTGGTGCGCGGACGGCCGACCGCCTGAATGTTCGACGAACCCTAGATTTTACCCGTATGGGGTGATCGTGCCCCAGCGGCGGCCCTCGACCCCGGCCCGGTCGCGGTCCGGGTCAGCGGACCTCGGAGTCGATTCCGGTGATGACCGCCGGCCCGAGCGGGGCTTTCCCCTCGTCCAGGCCCGCGTCCCGCAGTGCGGAGTCCGCGAGCCGGCGCGCCTCCTCCTCGGCATGCGGGCCGGTGTCCGCCTCGACGGTCAGGCGGAGGGTGAAGGTGTTGTCCTCGTTGAGGCTGAGCACGTCGAGGTCCTCGGCATTGCCCATCCGCGTGCCGTGCGGGTCGGCGGGCCGCAGCGCCCGGGCCAGCCGGGTACGGGCATCGGCCCCGATCCCGCTGGTGAAGGTACCGGGCACGCTGATCACGTAGGTCGTCATGAGACGGTCCTTTCCTTCCTCGGGCGTCTCGCCTACCCCGATTCACGGCCTTCGCACGGCAGATCACCCGGACGGTGGACATTCCCGTGTCGACTGCCGGGCCGGGCGGGGACGGAGTGGGAGATTACGGGTGCGGCTCCGGTCCGCTCCCCATCCCCTCGTCGAAGGACACCGCCATGCGCCTGTGTCGTCCGCTCGTCGCCGTGCTCGGCGGCCTCGCCCTCGCCCTCACCACCACCGCTCCGGCGCTCGCCGCCGACGGCACGTTCACCTGGATCGGTCCGCACGGCAAGGCGTACGCCATCACCGACCCGCCGAGCCACCGGTGCTTCGACATGGCCCAGGAAGCGCGCGGCGCGCACAACGGGACCAGGAAGCCGCTCGTCGTCCACACGCGGAAGAAGTGCAAGGGGACGGCGCTGCGGCTCGCCCCCGGCCGGTCGGCGCCCGCCGGCGCGCGCTTCGCCAGCGTCGTCTTCGACCCGCGCTGACCCCGCCGCCCCGACGCACCGACGTCCGGAACCCGGCCGCCGTCCCGAGGGCGCCGCGGCGGTTCAGGGGGCTGCTCAGATCCAGCCGTCGAGCGCCCCCATGAAACCCTCGAAATCGTCCCGGTACAGGGTGTGCCCGGCCCCTTCCACGGTGCGGACCTCGAAGCCCCGCCGCTTCAACTCCGCGTCCAGGCCGGCGCGGTGGAGTTCACCGGCGCCGGCCAGCACCACCAGGGAGGGCACCACCGGGCGGGCCGGTGTCCGGCCGACCGCGTAGATGCCGGGCAGGACGGCGGCCGTCGCCGGGTCCCAGGCGGCCAGCGTGGCCAGCTCGACGTCCACGTCCGCCTCGTCCCAGCGCGGATTGAAGTTCCTGATCATGGAACGGCTGGCGGTCCTGAACGCCGCGAAGTAGGCGGAGGCCGCGACCAGTTTCTCGCGCACCTCCCAGGCGGGGTCGCAGTAGACGGCCCGGGCGGGCGCCAGCCGTTCGACCGCGCCGGCCAGCACCATGGCCCCGAGAGAGTGGCCGATCGCCAGCTCCGCCCCCGCGGGCAGGGTCTCCACGAGGTCGTCCGCCCAGTACTCGGGGCTGTACTCGCCCCGGCCGCTCGCGCCGTGCCCGCGCAGGTCCACGGCGATGACGCGGTATCCCTTGTCCGCCAGGGCTGGTGCGACCCGGTGCCAGGTGCGGTGGTCGGACATGATCCCGTGCACCAGCACGGCGATCCGGTCGCCGGTCCCCCACTCGTGCGTGTGCAGCCTCATCGGCGGCCTCTCCCCCATCGGACCTCGTCGGACTCCCTCGGACCTCGTCGGGCTCCGTCGGACTCGCGCGAGCGACCCGCACCGGGCTGCCGCGGACCCCGTCCGTGCCGTCGGACCCGGTCGGATCATGTCATCGCGGGGCGGGCCGCATCCACCCCCGCAGAGACCCCGAAAAGGGTGTGGTTATCATATGAGCGCTGCCTAGCTCGAAAGATGGATCTGTGACTGTCAACGACGACTCGTTCACCAACTGGAAGATCCGCGAGGAGATCGCGGAGTCGATGATCCCGCTCATCGGGAAGCTGCACCGCGAGCGGGACGTGACCGTCCTGCTGCACAGCCGCTCCCTGGTGAACAAGTCGGTGGTCAGCATCCTCAAGACGCACCGCTTCGCCCGCCAGATCGCCGGTGCGGAGCTGTCGGTCACCGAGACGATGCCGTTCCTGGAGGCGCTGACCGCCCTCGACCTCGGGCCGTCCCAGATCGACCTCGGCATGCTGGCCACCCTGTACCAGGCCGACGAGCGCGGCCTGAGCGTGGCGGAGTTCACCGCGGAGGCCGTCGCCGGTGCCACCGGCGACGACCGGGTCGAGCGGCGCGAGCCGCGCGACGTCGTCCTGTACGGCTTCGGCCGCATCGGCCGGCTCGTCGCCCGCCTGCTCATCGAGAAGTCGGGTTCCGGCAACGGCCTGCGACTGCGCGCCATCGTCGTGCGCGGCGGCGGCCGGGCCGCCGGGGACCTCGTCAAGCGCGCCTCGCTGCTGCGCCGCGACTCCATCCACGGCCAGTTCCAGGGCACGATCACGTTGGACGAGGACAACAGCACGATCGTCGCCAACGGCAACGAGATCAAGGTGATCTACGCCGACGACCCGTCGCACGTGGACTACACCGAGTACGGCATCCGCAACGCCATCCTCATCGACAACACCGGCAAGTGGCGTGACCGCGAGGGCCTGTCCCAGCACCTGCGCCCCGGCATCGAGAAGGTCGTGCTGACCGCGCCGGGCAAGGGCGACGTCCCGAACATCGTGCACGGCGTCAACCACGACACCATCAAGCCCGACGAGCAGATCCTGTCCTGCGCCTCCTGCACCACCAACGCGATCGTGCCGCCACTGAAGGCGATGGACGACGAGTACGGCGTGCTGCGCGGACACGTGGAGACCGTCCACTCGTTCACCAACGACCAGAACCTGCTGGACAATTACCACAAGTCCGAGCGCCGTGGCCGCTCCGCGCCGCTCAACATGGTGATCACCGAGACGGGTGCCGCCTCCGCCGTCGCCAAGGCGCTGCCCGATCTGAAGGCGAAGATCAGCGGCAGCTCGATCCGCGTTCCGGTGCCGGACGTCTCCATCGCGATCCTCAACCTCCGGCTGGCCCGCGAGGCCAGCCGCGAGGAGGTCCACGAATACCTGCGCGAGGTGTCGCTGACCTCACCGCTGAAGCGTCAGATCGACTTCATCACGGCACCCGACGCGGTCTCCAGCGACTTCATCGGCTCGCGCCACGCCTCGATCGTGGACGCCGGCGCCCTCAAGGTCGACGGCGACAACGCGATCCTCTACCTCTGGTACGACAACGAGTTCGGCTATTCCTGCCAGGTCGTCCGCGTCGTCCAGCACGTGTCGGGCGTGGAGTACCCGACGTACCCGGCCACGGCGGTCTGATCCCCCGGGCCCCGCGTACGCCTGAGGCCGCCGGCCGGGATCCCCGGCCGACGGCCTTCCTCTACCGGGCGCGTGCGCTCAGGCCGCGGCCGGCCTGGCGCAGGTGCCCGCGGCGCACGCGGTGAGCCACTGGTCGAAGTCGGCGTCGTAGCGGGTGCCGATGCCGTCGTGGTAGACGGCGTATCCGCCGGTGTAGTCACCCGCGCGGAAGCGGGCGAGCATGCGCTGGACGTCGTCGGGGTGCCTCTCGAGCATGTAGCGCACCGCGAGGTAGCCCCATGGGTAGGTGCGGGTGACGTCGCTGTTGTCGTAGGTGCTGCCGAACAGGGTGCTCAGCCGGTACGTGTGCCTGCCGGCCTCCTGGGCCGCCTGGTCGTAGGCCAGGCCCCGGTAACCGTAGGAGACGTACTCGGCGAGGCCCTCGATCCACCACACGTCCGGCACCGATATCTGCCGGCCGAAGTCGCCCGCCATGTCGTCGCGGGCGTCCAGGAAGTGCGTGTACTCGTGGTTGAGGTTCCAGATCCGGGCCGTGAAGCCGTCGTCCCGGTCCTTCTGGTACATGATCGACATCGCTTGGTTCGCCGGATCCGACGGATCGCCGCCCAGCGTCATGCCGCCGTTGTCGGTGCTGATGCCGTACATGGGACCGGCGTACGTCTGGTAGTCGGCGCGGCTGGCGAAGACGACGAGCCGGACCGTGGAGGCGTACTGGCCGGGTATCGCGCCGTCGGCCCGCACGATGCCGCGGAAGTAGGCGTCCTGGTGCAGCACTCCGGCGCAGACCGCGTCGAGGTCGGCCTCGGTGAGCGCCTGGGCGTGGACGGTGACGTTCGCGTCGCAGCGGCGGGTGACGGGCAGGACGGCCCGGGCGAGCTTGTCCGGCAGGCCGCACACGTCGTAGTAGCCGCAGTCGGCGTTGTCGTAGGCGTCGGCCTGCGCGGCCACCGCCACCCACAGCCCGGCCGTCGGGCCGGTGATAGCGGTCCGGTCCAGCAGGTCCTTCACCAACGGCCGTACGGTGGGGCGTAGTTCGGGGTGTTCGGTGTAACGGGCCAGGTTCATGCCGGCGTTGGAGTCCAGGAAGGCCAGGCCGGTGCCGAGCCGGTCGGTGTGGGCCAGGGCGAAGTCGTACAGGGTGTCGGTGATCCGCGGGTCGGCCTCGACCGCCCGTACGTACTCCGGGTTCCAGTTGCCGCGCCACAGTGGCGTGTAGACGTCGTTGACGGCCCTGATCATGCTGTCGACCGGGTCGTACGTGCTGTCGTAGGCGGTCAGCAGCCGCCGGTAGACGGAGAGATAGCGGCCCTGCTGGTCGGCGCTGTCGGTGAGGATGACGGTCTCGCCGAGGATGTCACCGTTGGCCGCGGAGACGTCACGGGAGTGGGAGCGGGCGAAGAAGGCGTCCATGCCGGCGGTGACGGCCGTGGTCAGCCGCGGGGAGTAGGTGCCCACGTCTCCCGGGTGGTTGAACTGCGCGTAGTAGCCGGCGCGCAGGAAGAGGACCAACTGGAGCAGGCTGCCGGAGTTGTCGCCGCGGTACCGCCCGGCGGTGCGCGTGAACGCGTTCGCGACGGTCAGCATCTGGGACTGGCGGAAGACGTCGTACGCGGTCTTGCCCGCGACCGGGAAGAGGGTGTTGACGCAGTCCGCGGTCGCGGCCTTCACGTACGACACGAGCGCGGCGCCGGTACGGCTGCCGAAGTCGGCCGGGGTGCAGGAGGCCACCTGCGCCCTGCGCGCGGCCGGACGGGTGAACAGGGGCTGCTGGGGCCGGAGTCGGGCGGGACTGAGGCGCCGGGCCTGGACCGCGGGACGCTCGGTGGGGAGGGTGGTCGCGGCGGCGGGCGACGGCACGGGGAGGTGCGCGCGGGCAGCGGCGGCCGTGCCGGGGCGGGCCGGGGGTGCCGCGAGCGCCGGGGTGGACAGCAGGCCGGCCAGGGTCACACAGACGGCGGCCGCGGCGGCCGGCCGCACGGCCGGGCGGCCGGCTCTGCGTCCGGCCCTGCGTCCGGGCAGCGCGAATCGATAGCGCATCGGGATTCCTCCACGAAGGGATGCGCCTCGGTGGGGTGTCGAGGCGTGTGACGCACTGTCTCAGCGCACCTTCGCCCCAACAATGGTGTGTGACATAGCACATGACACTGACCGCTCATAACATCGCGGCGGACCTCCCCCCGGTCGGGCCGGGGCGGGCGGCGCGTGCCCGCCCCGGCGTGCTCACAACTGTCCGGTGCCTACCGGTGCCACGGGCCGGTCACCGCGAACGTGGTGCCGGGGGTGTAGCAGTTGACGAACATCGTCCTCCTGTCCGGGGCGAAGGTGACCCCGGCGAACTCGCCCCATTCGGGCGCCTGTTCCGTCCCGATGTTCTGCCGGCCCCGGGCCAGCGCGTAGACCTCGCCCGTGCGGTTCACACCGAGGACGTGCTGCGCCCCGTTGCCGTCCTCGCACACCATCAGGCCGCCGCCGGGAGCGAGGCAGATGTTGTCCGGGGACTCACCGGGGAGCTGCACGTCGGTGTCCGGGCCGAACACGACGACCAGGGTCAGCCGGCGGCTCGCCGGTTCGTAGCGCCAGATCTGGCCGTAGTGGTCGGCCGCCGAGCCGTCCGCGCTGCGGGCGAAGGAGGACACGAAGTACACGCGGCCGGCGCCCCAGTAGCAGCCCTCCAGCTTCTGCGCGTGCGTGATGCCCCCGGCGCCGTAGTCCTGGAACCGGGTGGGGGTGGTGGCGGCCAGCGGGTCGGGTACGTCCACCCACTCGATGCCGTCGAAGCGCGCGCCGGCCTCCTGGATCGTGGACAGGTCCCGGACACCGGGCACCCGCATCGCCTGGAGCCGGCCGCCCGCGCGCAGCGAACCGACGCCGCCCAGCGGCTTGTCCGGCAGGAAGCGGTAGAAGAGGCCGAACGGCTTCTCGAAGGCGTCCTCCGTCTCGTAGACGACGCCGTGGCGCGGGTCGACCGCGATCGCCTCGTGCTGGAAGCGGCCCATCGCGGGCAGGGGGACGGCGCCGGTGCGGTGCGGGTCGGTGGGGTGGACCTCGAAGACGAAGCCGTGGTCCTTGGTGTAGCCGTTGGTGCCCGCCCTGTCCTCGGTCTCCTCGCAGGTCAGCCAGGTGTCCCAAGGGGTGTGCCCGCCTGCGCAGTTGACGGCCGTGCCCGCGATGGCGACCCGTTCGGACAGTACGCGCCGGCCCCTGTCGAGCGTGAGGGCCGTACAGCCGCCCTTGCCCGCCGGGTCGTAGGTGAGGCCGCTGACGACCGGGACCGGGAACTCGGCGGTGACACGGTTCTCGTGGTTGCGGACGAGATGCGTGCGGCCCCCTCGGCCGGCGAAGGCGGCCATGCCGTCGTGGTGGGAGGGGACGGGCCCCTCCCCGGAGCGCAGCCGGTCGCCCTCACGGGAGAGCACCGTGTAGCGGAAACCTTTCGGCAGGTCGAGCAGGCCGTGCGGGTCGGGGACGAGGGGGCCGTAGCCGGTGCGGCCCAGGTCGTGCGCGGCGGCGGTGCCCGCGAAAAGCTCGGACAGGGCCCCGGTGAAGGCGATGCCCGCTCCCAGCGCGCTCGCTCCGGCCAGGACCTGACGGCGTGTTGCAGACATACGGCAGCAACCTTCCTGCTGGCGGACAGGAACTGTGACGACCCCGCCGTGTCTACCACCTGGTACGGGCCGCCGGAACCACGCGCGGAGCACGTGTCAGCCCCCGCGGCGTACGGTTCCGGCCGGCCCGCGCAACCTCCGTCGCCCGCGCCGCCCCGTCACCCCGCAGCGCCCATCGCGCGCTGCCCCCGTCGCCTGAGCAGCCCCGTCACCCGCCCAGCCTCCGTCGCCCGCGCGACCTCCGCCGCCTCCGTCGGTGGCCGTCCGCGCCCGGCGCCTCCCGTGGCGTACGCCCCGCACCTGCGCGCCTAGGCTCCGACACTCCAGGTGCGCGAGGCCCAGGTGCGCAGGTGCGGGGCCTGGGCGACGAGGTCGCGGTACGCCGCCAGGGCAGACCCCAGCAGGGTCTCCGCCACGGCGTCGCTGACGGCGTCCGGCCGCCACGCGAGGACGTAACGGCACCACAGGGGGGAGCCGGCCAGCGGTTTCACCAGGATGTGCGGGACGGGCCGCAGCGTCGGCTGGACGAGGGAGACCCCGAGCCCGTCGGCGATCATGCTCTGCAGTTGCGCCTGGTCGCCGAGGAACTCGTGGACGGTGAGCGGCGTGAAGCCGGCCGTCGTGCAGGCGTCGTAGAACACCCCGGGCCAGCCCGCGCCGTCGTCCGGGGTGACGAACCAGGCGTCCTCGGCCAGATCGGCGAGCTGTACCTGCGCGCACTGCCTGAGCCGGTGCCGGGCGGGCAGGGCGACGAACGTCGGTTCGGTGACGATGCCGCGGTGCCGTACGCCGGCCGAGTGCCGCAGTTCCATCCCGGGGTAGTCGGCGGCGATGGCGGCGTCCACCGCGCCCTCCTCCAGCAGCTCCACGATCCGCGAGGAGGCGTAGACACTGGTGACGGCGAGGGACAGTTCCGGCAGCCGGGTGCGGACGCGGGAGACCGTCCCGGACAGCATGGGCGAGTTGGTCGCGGCCACCCGCAGCGTCCGGTGCGCAGGGCCGGCGGCCGGGCGGTGTCCGATCGCGGCGGCCCGGGTGAGCACGTCCCGGGCCTGCTCGACGACCTCGGCGCCGTACCGTGTCGGCCGGACCCCGCTCGGGCCGCGCTCGAAGAGCGGCTCGCCCAGGTGGCGTTCGATGCGCCGTAGCTGGGTGCTCACCGCGGGCTGCGAGTAGCCCAGCTGTGCGGCGGCACGGCCCACGCTGCCCGCGTCCGCTATCGCGCACAGCACGCGCAGGTGCCGCAGCTCCAGCTCCATCGGTCCACTCCCCGTTCGTTCCCGCGCCGGTCGCACGCCCGGGCCCGCGCCCGTGCGCGCGGGCGGCGGACCGAAGCGTTCCATGGCGCCCTCCGCGACACAAGCCGCAGGTCCGCCACGGTGTGCGGGGTCACGCCGGCCTGAGCCTCCCACTGCGCGGGTGTGCGGGGCGCGGCATCCTCGAACGCCTGACCGCGCGGCCCCGCACCTCCGCGGCCCCGGTGGGCGCGTCCGTGCCATGGGGCCGGGTCCGGCCCGGCGGGCCGGGGCCCCACGGCGCGCGGGACACCGGCGCCGATGTCGGACGGCCCCCGGCGTCACACCCGCATCGCCGCCGGTTCAGACCAGGTGGGCGAAGACGACCAGGTTCTCGGTGTAGTCCCGCACCGAGCGGTCGTAGGCCCCGGAACAGGTGATGAGCCGGACCTCGGGGCGCGTGGCGTCCGCGTACACGCGTGAGCTGGGGAAGTCGTCCTTCGGGAAGGACTCGGCGTCGTCCACGACGAAGTCGGCCGTACGCCCGTCGGCCCGCTCCACGGAGAACCGGTCGCCGCGCGTCAGCTGGTCCAGGCCGGCGAAGACCGCCGCGGAGACCTTCGTGTCGACGTGCCCGGCGATGACCGCGGTGCCCTTCTCGCCGGGCGAGGCGCCCCTGGCGTACCAGCCGACGAGATTGGTGTCCGCGGCGGGCGGCGGTTCGAGCTGGCCCGAGGCGCCGATGGACAGGGTGGTGAACGGGGCGTCGACATCGATCTTCGGGATGCGCAGGCGGGTCGGCTCGGAACGCGGCAGCGCCTCGCCCACCCGGTGCGGGTCGGCCTGCGCGGCGGCCGTGACGCCGGAGGGGCGGGGCGGTGCCCCCGGCGTGACGTCCGGCCGCTGGTGACCGCCGAACATGCTGACGGCGAGGACGGCCACCGCCACACCCCACAGCGTCAGCCGCCCGCCGTGGCCGGAACCGAGCTCGTCCGGCGCGGGGGCCGGGGAGGACGTATCTGCTGCCATCGGACACCACCTCACTCGGGCACGGCAGCACGGGACTCGGGGCAGGGAAGGCACGCCGCGGGACGGCGTCCGGGGCCGGGACACGGGCCGCCGGCACGAACGTGCGCCGGCGGCGTCCGCGGCCCCTGGGACGTGCCGTCCCTCAGGACGCCGGCTGGACGGCCTTCTTGCGGCGCAGCGCGTAAGCGCCGGCGGCGCCTACGGCCAGGACGGCGATGCCGCCCGCGGTGGCCCCGGGAGCTGCGAGCGCACCTCCACCGGTGTGCATGCCACCACGCGGCTTCTCGTGGTCGTCGCCCCATCCGCCCTTGTCGTGACCGCCGCCGCTGCCCTTGTCACCGCTGTCCTTGTCCCCCTTGTCCCCCTTGTCGCCCTTCTCTCCCTTGTCCTTGTAGCTCTCGGGGTCGAACCGGCTGCCGTCGTGGTCCGAGCCCCAGTCGTCGCCGCGCACCGCGGCGAGTGCTCCGCCACCCGTGTGCATTCCGCCGCGCGGCCCGTCGTGTTCCCGGCCGCCGCCGCGCTTGTTGCCGTAGTCCTTGTCGCGATCGCTTCCGGAATCCTCGTCGTGATCCTTTCCGGAGCCCTTGTCGTGGTCGCTGTCGGAGCCGCTGTCGTGGTCACGGCCGGAGTCGCTGTCGTGCTCCTTGCTGTACGAGGAGTCGTCGTGATCGCCGGCGGGGACGGCGAACGCGGCACCGGGAGTGGCGAAGGAGAAGGCGGCGGTGGCAGCCGCGGTGGCCAGGAGCATGCGGGCAGAGCGCATAGTGATGTCCTTCCGCCATGGCCGGTCAGCGGATACCTCATCAGCTGGGTGGACCCGGCCCTGACATGAACCACCGTCAGCGAGGCCGTCACCGACCACCATCCGAGCCGTCCAGCCGGGTCATCACGCCACCCGTCTGCCCCAGCGCGGCTCCCCCTCGGCCCCCCGTACGGGTCAATCGGGATGGCGGGCGCCCCATGCCGTGGAACATTCCAGGGGTGCGGGGGGGGGTGGCTCGCGGAGCACGGCGCCGGGCGGATCGGGCGGACGGCGGCCGACGGCATGGTCACCGGCCTACCGACCTCCGGCCCGGACGCCGCACCGGCCGAGATCGGTCCGGACCGGGCCCTGTGGTTCACGGAACTGCTCGGCAATGCCTCGGCCGGGTCCGCGTGCCGGTCCGGTGACGCCCCGCCCCTTGTTATGACAGCCGTCATAAAGCAGGCTGGTGCCGACAGCACGGCAGGCCGAGGCGGTGGGAGGAAGCAGTGGCGGACGGGATGGCGCGAGCACTGTGGGAACGGTACGAACCGGTGCACGACCTCGTGTACTTCGCGCCGGAGGCGCACCGGGCGGCGGACGGGCTCGGCATGCGCGGCTACTGGATGGGCTACTTCGCCCTGCGCGCCGCACCCCTGGGCGCGGTGCCGCCGGCCGTGGTGACGAGCTGTTTCTACGTCTTCCACCCCGTCCGGGTGACCCGGGCGCTGCCGGACGCCTGGCGGTACGCGGCCCCGGCGGACGTCCTGGCGGCCCGGGAAGAGGCGATGAACGCGGCGATGACCCGCCTGTTCGAGGCGGATGCCGTCGACTCGGCCGACTTCGCCGAGGCCGCTGACCTGGCGTGGGAGGCCGCGACGGCGGCGGACACCACGGGCCGGGTGCTGGCCGCCGCCAACCAGGCGCTGGAGCGTCCCGAGCGGCCCGCCGCCCGGCTGTGGCAGGCCCTGACGACCCTGCGCGAGCATCGGGGCGACTCGCATGTCGCGGTGCTGGTGAGCCTGGGGCTCGGACCGGTCGAGGCCATGGTGCTCAAGGCGGCGGGCGGCGAGTCCGACGGGGCGTTCCTGCGTACGACACGCAAGTGGGGGGAGGCGGACTGGGACGCGGCGGTGGCCCGGCTGCGCGCGTCCGGCCGGCTCGCCGCGGACGGCTCGCTCACGCCGGCGGGGGCCGCGGTGCGCGCGGAGGCGGAGGCGCTCACCGACGCGGCGGCCGAGGGGCCGTGGACCGCGCTGGGGGCCGAGCGCACCGGGCGCCTGGCCGGACTGCTGGAGCCGCTGGCCGAAACCGTCCTCAGGTCGGGACTGCTGCCGCCCGGCAACCCGGTCGGGCTGCCCCGGGCGTCGCACCCCGTCGCCGGCTGAGTCCCGCGCGGGCGCGTCCAGCGGCACGGAGCGGCCGCCGGTCGCCGGCCGCCTCAGGACCCCGCCGCACGGAAGCGCACCCCGGTGGGGGTCGCATCACCGAGCGGATGTGCTCCGCGGGGCACACGGGACGCGGGCCGCCGGTCCGTGGCGTATGGAAGCGCACCCCGATGGGGGCCGTCAGCACCGAGCGGATGTGCTCCGCGGGGCACACGGGACGCGGGCCGCCGGTCCGTGGCGCACGGCGGTACCTGCCGGTGGCGGCGCCCGCCGCCCTCCCTCCCCCCGCTCACACGCGCCGGGCGGGAGGCGGCGCGGGTGGCGACCGCCCGGGTGTGACCCGTAACGGTCGTGTCCGAGGCCGAAGTGCCGCGTGCGTGGCCTCGGTTGGGGTCGTACGCTGGGGTCGTGGTCAACCGGGACGAGGATCCGGGGCAGGTGGCGGCCCGGCTCACCGGGCGCCCGGCCGATCGGGTGCGCACGACGCCGGGGTCACCCGCCGAGGTGCTGCTCGACGGCGGGACCCCGGTGATGGTGAAACGCGGCGACGGTCCGGGGGCCGTGCGCGCCGAGGTGGCGGGACTGCGCTGGCTGGCCGCGGCGGAGGCGGTCCGGGTGCCCGCGGTGCTCGGTCACGACGAGCACTGGATGGTGACCGAGCGGGTCCCGGTCGGCAGCCCCGGCCCCGAGGCGGCGTTCCGTTTCGGCCAGGCCCTCGCCGCCCTGCACGCGGCCGGCGCGCCCCACCTCGGGGCACCTCCGCCCGGCGGCCCGGAGGACGCGTACATCGGGGCCGCGCCCCTGCGCAACGCGCCGGGCACCGACTGGCCCCGCTGGTACGCCGAACACCGCGTACTGCCGTACGTACGCGACGCGGTGGACCGGGGCACGCTCCGCCCCGGCGAGGCGGCCCTGTTCGAGCGGGTCTGCGAGCGGCTGCCGGAACTGGCGGGTCCCCCGGAGCCGCCGGCCCGGCTGCACGGCGACCTGTGGAACGGCAATGTGCTGTGGGGCGCGGACGGCGAGGTCCGGCTCATCGACCCGGCCGCGCACGGCGGACACCGGGAGACCGACCTCGCGATGCTCCGGCTGTTCGGCTGCCCCCAGTTGGACCGGATCCTCGCCGGCTACCGGCAGGCGGCCCCGCCGGCGGACGGCTGGCAGCAGCGGGTGGGCCTGCACCAGCTCTTCCCCCTCCTGGTGCACGTCGTGCTGTTCGGGCGGTCGTACGCGGAGCAGGCCCTGGAGGTGGCACGGGACGCGCTCGCGCGCTGACCCGGCACCCACCCGCCCGGCGGCGCGGCTCCTCCCCCGTGTCCGGACGGTGACGCGGCCGGCCTCCCCCGCCCGGATGCCGGGTACCCGTACCCCGAGGGCCGCGGGCGCCGCGGGCCGCGGCCGTCCGGTCGCGTCGACGGAACGGCGAAGTGTTGTCTTCTTGCTCAGGCACGGTCCCCGACCACTTCCGGTGCGTGATCACGGAGCGTAAGGAAACCAATCACCCGTTCGACTCGTATAAGGACGTGACAGCCTAATCAGGGAGAGACCATGCAACCGTTCACGCTCAACTACGCGCGGCCCGCAGTGCAGTTGGACGTCACCACTCCGTACGCGTACGACTCCGGACTGCAATTGAACGTCCTCCCCGACGGGCGAATCGCCGCCACCGATCACGCCACGTTGAGAGCGCTCGGAACCACGACCTCGACCGCCGGTTCCAAGACGCACTTCGACGACTGAACCGCGGGCGTCGAGAAGATGACCGTGCTCATCCTGACCAGTGAAGAGGACGTGACGGCGGACATGGTGGTCCTCCGGCTGGGCGAGGCGGGCGTGCCCGTCGTCCGGCTCGACCCCGCCGATCTGACCAACGGGGTGGCGCTGTCGGGCGAGTTCGTCCACGGCGCCTGCCGCGGGCACCTGTCCGTCGGCGGACGCCTGGTCGGCATCAACGGCCTGCGTTCCGTGTGGGTGCGCAGACCGGGCAGTCCCGCGGCCCGCGCCGCCCAGCCGTCGGCCTGGCTGACGGAGGAGTCGTCGCAGGCGCTGTACGGCATGCTGCGCTCCAGCGACGCCCGCTGGATGAACCACCCGGACGCGGCCCACCGGGCCCGCCACAAGCCCTGGCAGTTGCGTCTCGCCCAAAGCTGTGGCCTGCCGGTGCCGGCCACCCTGATCACGACGTTCCCGCAGGCGGCGCGGGCGTTCGCGGAGCGCTTCCCGGACCTGGTGGTCAAACCGGTCTCCGGCGCGCATCCGCAGGAGCCGCCGCGGGCGGTGCCGACCAGCCGGGTCGCACCGGACGCCGACTTCACCGCGGTCGCCTTCGGACCGACGCTGCTGCAACGGCGGATCGCCAAGCGGGCCGACATCAGGCTCACGGCCGTCGGCGGCACGCTGCTGGCCGCGCGCAAGCCCACCGACCCGGACGCCGGCCCCGACGACGTGGACGTCCGCTTCGCCCCGTCGGTCTCCCCCTGGCTGCCCGCGGACGTGCCGCCGCGCGTCGCCGAGGGCGTGCTGCGCTACCTGCGGGACGCGGGACTCGCCTACGGCGCTTTCGACTTCGCGGAGGACGCGGACGGGATCTGGTGGTTCCTGGAGTGCAATCAGTCCGGCCAGTTCGGGTTCGTGGAGATGGACACCGGGCAGCCGATCGCCGCGACCATCGCCGCATGGCTCGCGGAGGAAACGGATCCGGGCCGCAGCCGTGCGGAGGGCGACCGGAGTGCGGCGTCTTGAGGGTGCGGAGATCGGCTCGGAGAAGGGAATGCGACATGCGCATCGGACTGCTGGGAACGGGCCCGTGGGCACGGGCGGCCTACGCCCCCGCCCTCGCCGGGCACACCGGCCTGGAGTTCGCCGGGGTGTGGGGACGCCGGCCGGAGGCTGCCACGGAGCTGGCGCAGCAGTACGACGTGCCGGCGTACGCCGATGTGGACGCGCTGCTGGCCGACGTGGACGCGGTGGCGGTGGCCCTGCCTCCGTCCGTGCAGGCCGAACTCGCGGTGCGGGCGGCGGCAGCGGGCCGGCATCTGCTGCTCGACAAGCCGCTGGCGCTGTCGGTCGCCGAAGGACGGGCCGTCGCGGACGCGGTGGAGCGGGCCGGGGTGGCGTCGGTGGTGTTCTTCACCGCGCGCTTCCAGAAGGAGCCGGAGGCCTGGATCGAGGAACAGGCCGCGGTGGCGGGCTGGTTCACGGCACGGGCGCAGTGGCTCGGGGCGGTGTTCACGACCGACAGCCCGTTCGCGGCCTCCCCGTGGCGCCGGGAGAAGGGCGCGCTGTGGGACGTCGGCCCGCACGCTCTGTCGGTGCTGTTGCCGGTCCTGGGCGACGTACGGCAGGTCCTGGCGGCGGCACACGGTCCGGCGGACACCGTCCACCTGGTCCTCGACCACGCCACCGGCGCGACGAGCACGCTCACCCTGAGCCTGACGGCCCCGCCCGCGGCGGCCGGGGCCGACGTGGAACTGCGGGGCGAGGCGGGGGTCACCGTCCTGCCGGGGAGTAGCGAAGGGGCGGTCCCGGCGCTGGCCCGGGCCGCCGACGCCCTGGTGCGGGCGGCCCGCACCGGCCGCCCGCACCCCTGCGACGCCGGTTTCGGCCTCCGCGTCACCGAGATCCTGGCGACGGCGGAGACCCGCCTGTCGGAGGGCCGCCAGTCGCAGGGCACCGACCAGGCGGCTCCCGACCGGACGGAAGCCGGCCCGCGCGCGTAGCACCGGGTTCGCGGATGAGCGACGGCCCGGGCGCCGGGCTGTCGGTGGGGTCACCCGGCTCCGGTGGCGTCGTCCGTCCAGTAGTTGACTCGTTCCCGCACGACGGGGTAGCCGGCCGTGGTGAAGTGCGCGGCCATCGGGAGGTTGCCCTGGTCGGTGGCGGCGGCGACGAACTCGGCGCCGTGTGCGGCCAGGAAGTGGGTGCACTCGGCGAGCAGGTCGTAGGCGTAGCCGTGGCCGCGGTGTTCCGGCACCACCCCGATGAAGCCGACGCAGGGCCCGGAGGAGTTGTGTGCCGGGATGTGGATGCCGACCGGATCGCCGCCGGGGGTGCGGGCGATCTGCCACCAGGCGCGTGGGGACGGGAGTCCTCGCAGGGTGTCCAGTTCCTCCTGGGCCGCCCGGTCCACGCCGTCCTCCTCGATGGCCCGGCGGGCGTGCGCGTCGAGGGTGACGGAGTGGATGCGGCGCAGGAGGCCGTGGAAGACGGCGTCGTCGGGTTCGGGCGTGAAGTGGAGTCGGCCGGTCCGCTCGGGCAGGCCCAGGTCCGGGGTCCAGCGGTAGAGGAAGCGGTCCACCAGGGGTGTGTAGCCGGCCTGGCGCGCGGCGGCGGTGCGTGTGCCGGCCGCGGCCCGCAGGCGCGGGTCGTCGCGCCAGCCGGCGGGCAGGTCGAGTTCCAGTTCGGGGGTTCGCCAGGGCGCGGTCCGCAGCAGTTCTGCACCCGCCGCCTCCTCGCCCTCGGCGACGTCGAACCAGTTGATCAGCAGCGGCTCGGGGTCCTCGGGGCGGCCCCACCAGGCGGCGCGGGCCACGGTGCGGCCGTCACGCAGCGCGACGCGCTGCCAGTCGGGGCGGTAGCGGGTGTTCCGGTGCTTCTCGGCCAGGGCGAGCGGGTCGGGCATGGTACGGAACAGGGCGGCACTGCTCGCGTCGAGCGTGCGGATGACCAGGTCGGTCAAGGAGTCCTCCGGTATGCGTCATGCGTGCGGCGCTCCCGGTCGGATCAGACGTGACACGCCCGCGGCACGGGGAGGGGGGAGCGCTGGATGGTGGTGACCTGCATCGTGCTCGCCTCCTTCTTCCGTCCGTCTCGGGCGTGGTGCGCCACAGGCTAGACGGCGCGCGGGGCGGGCGTCCACCGGTTTTCGGCGCGGTCCTGGTGCGCCCGGCGGCGGGCTGCTCCGACGGGGGCGGCGTAGCTTGGGGATGTGGGATCGGTGCGCGGCTGGTTGCCGCGCGGGGACCGGGAGAATCGCGGCTGGCTGCGGGGCGCGCCACCGCCGTGGTGGGTGCGGGTGCTGCCCGTGCTCCTGCTCGTGGGGGTCACCGTCACCACGCTGATGACGCCCCGCGCGGGTGATCTGGGCTTCCTGCTGGGCGCCATCCCGCCGCTGGCGGTCCTGTCGTACGGCCCGGTGATGACCGGACTGCTGGGTGCGGGCGTGATCGTGGTGCTGAACGCGCCGGCCACGCATCTGAACCGGCCCGGCAGCACCGACCTGCTCACCATCGTGTTCGTGGCCGCGCTGAGCGTGTTCGTGTCCTTCGTGCGCAGCCGCCGGGACGCCCAACTGGACACGGAGCGGGCCATCGGTGAGGCGGTGCAGCGAGCCGTGCTGCCGCCGCTGCCGGAACGGGTCGGGCGGGTCGGCTGCGCGGCGTTCTACCGGGCCGCGCAGAACGGCACGCTGGTGGGCGGGGACTTCTTCGACGTGCGGGAGGGACCGGGCGGTGTCCGCGCGGTGATGGGGGACGTGCAGGGGCACGGGCTGGCGGCGGTCGCGACGGTGGTGTCGCTGCTGGGGGCGTTCCGGGAGGCGGCCCTGGACCAGCCGGACCTGGAGTCGGTGGCTGCCCGCATGGACCGCCGGCTGGCGGTGGACTCGGCGGACGCACGGCACGCGGAGCTGTTCGCGACGGCGCTGCTGCTGGAGTTCACCGGGGGCACGGCCGCGGTGCGGCTGGTGGCGTGCGGTCATCCGGCGCCCGTCCTGCTGTGCGAGGGGCAGGCCCGGGAGGTGACCGTCGCGCCCGGCCCGCCGCTGGGGATCGGCCTGGTGGGCGTCGGCCCGCCGAAGGAGGTCACCGTGGCGCTCGGTCCGGGCGACCGGCTGTTCCTGGCCTCGGACGGGGTGTGGGAGGCGCGGGACACCACCGGCGCCTTCTATCCGCTGCCCGAGCGGCTGGCCGCGCTGGCCGGCACTCCGTCGGCCGAGCTGCCGGGAGCGGTGTGGGCGGACCTGGCCCGGCGGCGCTACGGGGTACGGGACGACGCCACCATGCTGGTGCTGTCCCCCGACCCGCCGACGAGATCCGGCCGGCCGGCGGCGGCCTGACCCGCGGATGACACCCGGGCCGCCGGCGTCACCCGTCCCGTCGGCGCGATGTGGACGCGGGGCGTGGAGTGGCTCGCCGCGTCGGCGGCCGACCCGCGCGGCTGCAAATGGGAGTGGGATCACGGCGAGGGCATCGCCCTGCTGGAGGCGGGCCGCTTCTGGGACGTGCTGAGCGTTCCCGACCGGCTGGGGCTGCTCACTCTGGACCTGCTGTGGGGGCCCGCGCTGCCGGTGCCGGGACCGACCCTGGTGGACACCGCGGCCGAGCGGGTCGGCTTCTTCCTGCCGCCGGACCCGGCCGGGGGCTGGGTGGGCGCCGGACTGCGGTACGCGAGCCGGGGGGCCTGGGTCGCCGTACCGCCGCCGTACCGGCCCGCCCGCTACCTGGAGTGGCTCGTACCGCCCGACGGCACCGGCGCCCTCCATGCGCCCGGCGCCCTGGAGGACGCGTTGCGGCAGGCCAACGGCACCCTGGCCGTTCTGGCACCACTGTACGGGCGGTAGCGGATCACCGCGGTCCGGGCTCGCGCCGGGAGAGGAGGGCCGGGCCGGAGAGGACCGCGATGTGGCCGTGGCGCGGTCCGACCGACGCGCGTGGTGGACCGGGCGCTCCTATGCTGGGGAGATCCGGGCTCGGACGTCTCGCTCAGGTCGTCTCTCACGCGTCTGTCACGTGGTTGGAGTGAGCCCATGCCGCCTTCGTCCGCACGCCTGCGCAAGGGGGCCACCGCCGCCGCGCTCGCGGGAACGCTGTTCGTGCCCCTCGCCGCGGGGACGGCACCGGCGGCCCTACCGGCCGCGCCCGCCTCCGACACTCCCGGTCCGTCGGCCTCGGGCCCGGACGTCCGCGCCCTCACCCCCGGCGTGGCACGGCGGGTCGACGCGGCCGTACGGCGGGTGATGCGCGAGACCGGCACCCCCGGCGTGAGCGTCGGCATCTGGACGCCGGGACAACCCGGTTACGTCCGCTCCTTCGGCGTCGCCGACAAGTCGACCGGTCGCCGGATGGCCCGGGGCATGTACACGCGCATCGGCAGCGAGACGAAGACGTTCACCGTGACCGCCCTGCTCCAGCTCGTGGACCGGGGCAAGGTCGGCCTGGACGACCCCATCGGCAGATACGTCGACGGCGTACCCAACGGCGACAGGATGACGCTGCGTCAACTGGCCGGTATGCGCAGCGGGCTGTTCAACTACTCGGAGGACGACGCCTTCTTCAAGGCGCTCACCTCCGACCCCCGGCGCCCCTTCACGCCGCAGCAGTTGCTCGCCTACTCCTTCAAGCACCCCGTGCTCTTCCGGCCGGGCGAGAAGTTCTCCTACAGCAACACCAACCTGATCCTGCTCGGCCTGGTCGTGGAGCAGAGGAGCGGCTCGCACCTCGGGGAGTACATCCAGCGGCACATCCTCGATCCGGCCGGCATGAAGCACACGCTCTTCCCGCACGGCAACGAGTTCCCCGCACCGCACCCGCAGGGCTACACCGACCAGACGGCGGACGGGAGGACGGCTGACGCCGCCGGCTGGGACCCGTCCTGGGGCTGGGCGGCCGGAGCGATGATCTCGACCCTGGACGATCTGCGCATCTGGGCGCCCACGGTGGCCACCGGCCGACTGCCCGACGGGAGGCGGATGGTCGGCGCCGCCACGCAGAAGCAGCGCCTCGTCACCCCGGCGACGCCGATCCCGGGCGCCGGATACGGGCTGGGCATCTTCGACGTGCAGGGCTGGATCGGTCACAACGGCTCCCTGCCCGGCTACGAGTCGCTGACCATCTACCTCCCGTCGACGCGCACCACCCTGGTGATCGTCCTCAACACCGACATCGACCACGGCAAGGACGAACCCAGCACACTGTTCGGCCGGGCGGTCACGCGGATCGTCTCCCCCCGGCACGTGTTCGACCTGCCGGCCGAGCCGGCGGCCAGGTGAGGCGCGCAGCCGCTGAGTGAGCGGGGGCGGGCCGGCGGAGCGGACATGGCTCCGCCGGCGGCCTGGGGGGGGATCGGCCGCCGGCGGAGACGCCACGCCCGGGGCGGGGGGGGGACGGCCCCGGGCGGCTCCTCCACCGATTGCCCCGGTTCCCGGGAAGTACGCACCGGCACTGCGGGGCGTTCGACGGGACGGGACGGGGCGGCGGACACAGGCGTGACCGGACGGCCGTACGCGCGGCGTTCCCGCGGGTCCCGGGCTCGCCCGGCTCCGCGCCCCGTGGCCGTCACTCCGTGGCGGCCGCGGCGCCCTTGCGCATGCCGGCCGCTGCGAGGCCCGCGCCGAGCACGCACAGGAGGCCGGTGATCACCGCGGCGGCGTGCAGGCCGTTCATGAACGCGCGGATACTGCCCTCCGTCACGGCCGAGCCGAGGCGCTGAGGCATGTCGCGGGAGACGGGGGCGACACCCATCGCCACCGCGTCCTTCGCCCCGGCCAGCTTCCCGGCCAGGGCTCGGGGCACGCCCGCGCCGGTCAGTTCGGTCTCCAGGGTGGCGCCGACCCGGGCGCTGATCACCGAGACCAGTACGGAGGTGCCGAGGGCGCCGCCGATCTGGAGGGTGGTGGCCTGGAGTCCGCCGGCCACACCGCCGTCCCGCACGGGCGCGTTGCCGACGATGGCGTCGGAGGAGGCGGACAGCACCATGCCGACGCCGAGGCCGAGCGCGACGAACGGCGGCCACATGGTGGCGTACGCCGAGTCGCCGGACCAGGTGAGCATGGTGAAGCAGGCGGCGGCCTGGAGCAGCATGCCGAGCGGCATGCAGAACCGGGCGCCGAACCGGGCCGTCAGGACGGCCCCCAGCAGGGATGCGACGAGTGAGGCGAGGCTCATCGGCAGGGTGCGCACGCCCGCCTGGACGGGTGTCAGGCCGCGCACGTTCTGGAGGTAGAGCATGACGAAGAAGATCACGCCCAGCATGACGAAGAAGTTGAGGGCGGTGATGACCGCGCCGACGGTCAGGGAACGGCTGCGGAACAGCCGCATCGGCAGCAGCGGATGCTCGACGCGCGTCTCGTGGCGGCCGAAGACGACGAGCAGCAGCAGGCCGACGAGGATCGCGCCCCAGGTGGCGGCCGACGCCCAGCCCCAGGTCTCGCCCTTGACGACGCCGAGGACGACGCTCACCAGTCCGAGCGCGAGCAGTACGACGCCGGTGACGTCGAAGCGGTGGTGACCGGTGGTGTTCCTCGACTGCGGCAGCACGAACGCGCTGAAGGCGCAGGCGAGTACGCCGATGGGCAGGTTGATGTAGAAGACGGACTCCCAGCTGACGTGCTCCACCAGCAGGCCGCCGACGATCGGGCCCAGCGCCGTGGAGACGGCGGAGACCATCGCCCAGATGCCCACGGCCATGCCGAACCTGCGGGGCGGGAACACCGCGCGCAGCAGACCGAGGGTGTTGGGCATGAGCAGTCCGCCGAAGACGCCCTGGAGCGCGCGGAAGGCGACGACGCCCGTGATGGAGCCGGAGAAGCCGATGGCGACGGAGGACAGCGCGAAGCCGGCGACTCCGGCGAGGTAGAAGGTGCGCCGGCCGAACCGGTCGCCGAGTGTGCCGCCGAGGATCAGGGTGGCGGCGAGGGCGAGCAGATAGGCGTTGGTCACCCACTGCAACTGCGCGGTGGACGCGTGCAGTTCACGGCCGATCGCGGGGTTGGCGATGGCGACGACGGAGCCGTCGAGCTGGACCATGAACAGGCCGAAGGCGACCGCGCAGAGCGTCAGCCAGGGGTTGGCGCGCCGTCGGGCGGCGGCGGTGGCCGGCAGCGCGGTGGACGCGGGCACGGCGGAGTGATCCACGGAGGTGGACGGCATGGAGAGGCCTCGTCTGGTGCGGAGATCAGATACGGGGAAGGGGCAGGGCGGACGGCGCCCATGACGGCGCGGGCGCCCGGGACCGCGACGCGGCACGCCAGCGGCCCGGGCGGCGGGGCGCCCGGGGCGTGCGAACCGCGGCACGGCACGGCACTGGCGGCGGCCCGGCGGCACGCCCGGGGCCGTAGGGGTGCGCGTGTCAGTGGGCGGCGGGGTGGAGCCGGTGCGTCAGTGAGTTGAGGGCGCCGAGGGCCGAGCCCAGGGCGTCCATCTCACCCTCGGTGAGCGAGAGCAGGGCGCCCGTGAGGTGGGAGACCTGGAGCGCGCGCACCTCGCCGAGGCGGCGCCGGGCGACCGGCGTCAGGTGCAGCCGGGCGACGCGTCTGTCGGCGCTGTCCTGCCGGCGTTCCAGCAGGCCCTGTCCGGTGAGCTGGGAGACCAGCGCGCTGACGTTGTTGGGCTTCATCAGCAGGGCGTCGGCGGCCTCGCGCACGGTGGCACCCCGGTGCTCCGCGAGGAAGCGCAGCAGGTTCAGCGGGCCCTCGGGCGGCTTGGGACGGGCGTAGTCGCGGGCGACCAGCCGGTCCAGGGCCCGGTGCAGCGCGGGCAGGGCGTCGGCGAGCGCCGAGGCGACGCTGTCGACGTCCCGCTGGGGGGCGCTGGATCCGGGCATGACCGCCACGATAGGTATGACGTCATACCTATGTCAAACGGGTCCGGGGTCCCTCGGGCGGTGCCGGCGGGGCGCCTCCCTGCGAGCAGGGCGTCCGCCGACGGAATAAGCTCGTCGGATGGCGAAGTACTTCGACGTGCACCCCGACAATCCGCAGGCGCGCAGCATCGGCCAGGTCGCCGACGCGGTCCGTTCGGGGGCTCTCATCGCATATCCGACCGACTCCTGCTACGCGCTCGGCTGCCAACTCGGCAGCCGGGACGGGATGGACCGGATCCGCTCCATCCGCCGGCTGGACGACCGGCACCACTTCACGCTGATGTGCCGGGACTTCGCGCAGCTCGGCCAGTTCGTCCGGGTGGACAACGACGTCTTCCGGGCCGTGAAGGCCTCGACACCCGGCAGCTACACCTTCATCCTGCCGGCCACCCGCGAGGTGCCGCGCAAGCTGCTGCACCCGAAGAAGAAGACCGTGGGTGTGCGCATCCCCGACCACGTGGTCACCCAGGCGCTGCTGGCGGAGCTGGGCGAGCCGCTGCTGTCCAGCACACTGCTGCTGCCGGACGAGGAGGAGCCGCTGACCCAGGGCTGGGAGATCAAGGACCGGCTCGACCACGTGGTGGACGCGGTGGTCGACTCCGGCGACTGCGGCACCGAGCCGACGACGGTGGTCGACTTCTCCGGCGGGGAGGCGGAGATCGTGCGGCGGGGCGCCGGCGACACGAGCCGCTTCGAGTGAGCGCGCGGGGGATCGGGCATGCCGCCGTCACCCGCCGAGCAGACAGATGCTCACGTCCTCGCGGCGCGGTTCGGTGACGGCCCGTCCCACCGCACCCGCACCCTCACCCCGCCGGGAAAGCGGAGGCGACCGACGGCCGCCGGGCCGTGCCCGCCCCGGTAGCCGGTCCGGATCCGGGCTCACGGTGGACGTCTCCCCCGGCCGTGGCCGGACGCCGCCCTCGCGACACGGCTCGCCGATCCTGCGTGGCAGCATGGGCTCAGTCGTGGCGCCGGGCAGCGATCCGCCCGCGTCCGTCCCCGAGGGAAGGCTTTCGACCATGACCGATGTCCGGGTGACCAGCGTCGACATCACCACCGAGGACGGTGTCGCCGACGCCTGCCTCGTCCAGCCGGCCGACGGGCGCCCGCGCCCGGCCGTGCTGCTCTACCAGGACGCCTACGGGCTGCGCCCCCATCTGCGGTCCATGGCCGAACGGCTCGCCGGTGCCGGCTACACGGTGCTGGTGCCGAACGTGTTCTACCGCCTCGGCCGGGCCCCGGTGCTGGAGCTGCCCGCGCTCATCGACCCGGCCGCCGACCCCACCCTCTGGGAGCGGCTCGGACCGATGCTGGCCGGGCTGACGCCCGACCTGGTCAAGCGGGACGCGGGCGCCTGGCTGCGGTGGCTGGCCGGCAGTCCGGCGGCGGCCGACGGCCCGGTCGCGCTGACCGGTTACTGCATGGGCGCCCGGCTCGCCCTGTGGACCGCGGGCGCCCACCCCGACCGGGTCGCGGCGGCGGCCGGTTTCCACGGGGGCCGGCTCGCCACCGACGACCCGGACAGCCCGCACCTGGAGGCGCCGGCCATCACCGCGGAGCTGTACCTCGGGCACGCCGACGAGGACCCGTCGCTGCCTCCGGAGCAGGTGGCGCGCTTCGAGGAGGCCCTGACGGCCGCCGGCGTCCGGCACACCTGCGAGGTCTACGCCGGCGCGCACCACGGCTTCACCCAGGCCGACACCCCGGCCTACGACCGGGAGGCCGACGAACGGCACTGGGCCGCCCTGCTCGGCCTGCTCGAGCGCGCGTTCTAACCCCGGGCCCCGGCACCCGCGGACCGGTGGGCGCCGGGCCGATCCGGTCCTGAACATTGACATGTACGTGTCCGGGGGATGAATCTGAGAGCGCTCTCACAACAGGTACGGACCAGACCCGTACGACCCCGACCCCACACGGAGGTGGAGAGTGCCTCACAGGCTCACACGCCCCGCCCTGCCCCTGGCCGCCGCCGCGGCGCTGATCTGCGGAGCCCTCACGCTCGGCGCACCGGTCCGCGCCGACGCCGCCGTCCCCGACACCATCCCGCTGAAGATCACCAACAACTCGGGCCGCTCCGACCAGGTCTACGTCTACGACCTCGGCACCCAGTTGTCCTCCGGACGGCAGGGCTGGGCCGACGCGAACGGCACGTTCCACGCCTGGCCGGCGGGCGGCAACCCGCCGACCCCCGCACCGGACGCGGCCATACCCGGCCCGGCCGCCGGACAGTCCACGACGATCCGGATCCCGAAGTTCTCCGGCCGGATCTACTTCTCGTACGGCCAGAAGCTCGACTTCCGGCTGACCACCGGCGGGTTGGTGCAGCCGGCCGTGCAGAACCTCTCCGACCCCAACCGGAACATCCTCTTCAACTGGTCGGAGTACACGCTCAACGACTCCGGTCTGTGGCTCAACAGCACCCAGGTGGACATGTTCTCGGCGCCGTACGCGGTCGGGGTGCAGCGGACCGACGGCAGCGTGAGCACCACCGGGCACCTGAAGTCCGGTGGCTGGAGCGGCTTCTTCAACGCGCTGCGCGGACAGCCGGGCGGCTGGGCCAACCTGGTCCAGACGCGTTCGGACGGCACCGTGCTGCGCGCGCTGTCCCCGCTGTACGGCGTGGAGACCGGCGCCCTGCCGGCGAACGTCATGGACGACTACGTCAACCGGGTCTGGCAGAAGTACACGACGTCGACCCTGACGGTGACGCCGTTCGCGAACGAGCCGAACACCAAGTACTACGGCCGGGTCTCGGGCAACGTCATGAACTTCACCAACCCCTCCGGCGCGGTGGTCACCAGCTTCCAGAAGCCGGACGCCTCCAGCATCTTCGGCTGTCACAAGCTGCTGGACGCGCCCAACGACAACGTGCGCGGTCCCGTCTCCCGCACGCTGTGCGCCGGTTTCAACCGGTCGACCCTGCTGGTGAACCCCAACCAGCCGGACACGACGACGGCGAACTTCTACCAGGACACGGTGACCAACCACTACGCGCGCAAGATCCACGCGCAGATGGCCGACGGCAAGGCCTACGCGTTCGCCTTCGACGACGTCGGCAGCCAGGAGTCACTCGTGCACGACGGCAGCCCGCAGCAGGCGTATCTGACGCTGGACCCGCTGAGCTGACACGACGACGGTCCCGCACCCGGGGAACGGGTGCGGGACCGCGGTCGGATACGGGGATCAGCCGGTCGTCAGGGCCGTGTCGTCCACGACGAAGCTGGTCTGGAGGGAGGCGTCCTCCACGCCGTTGAACTTCAGCGTGACGGTCGAGCCCGCCAGCGAGGACAGGTCGAAGGACTTCTGGCTGTAGCCGGAGGCCGCGTTGACGTTCGAGTAGGTCGCGAGGGTCTTCGAACCGGCGGTCACCGTCAGCTTGTCGTACTGGGTGCTGCCGGTCTCCGCGGTGTCGATGTGCAGATAGAAGGTCAGGGTCGCCTTGCAGCCCGCGGGGATCGTGACCGACTGGGACAGCGAGTCGGTGTGCGCGGAGCCGTAGCCGTTCAGCCAGGCCTTGTAGGAGCCGCCGTGGGCCGCCTCACCGCTGTCGGTGGTGATGACGCCGCTGGTCGAGGTCCAGCCGGTGCTGCCGGACTCGAAGCCCGGGTTGCTCAGGAGCTGGGCCGAGGAGCAGCCGCCGCCGGTCGTGCTGACCGTCCAGCCGAAGGTGGTGGTGCCGGTCGCGCCGGTGGAGTCGGTCACCGTGACGGTGGTGTTGTACGTCCCCGCCGTGGTGGGCGTGCCGGAGATCAGGCCGGTCGAGCTGTTGATCGACAGGCCGGCCGGCAGACCGGAGGCGCTGTAGGTCAGGGCGCCGCTGTTGGTGCTGCTCGCCTGGACCTGCAGGTTGACGGCCGTGCCCACGGTGGTCGACTGGCTGCCCGGGTTGGTCACCGTCACCCCGCTGCTCGGCGGGTTGATGTGGCTGCCGACGTTGATGCCGGCGAAGGCGTTGCCCACTCCCGCGTACTGCGTGGAGTTGGTGCCGTACAGCGCGGCGGCGGCGTTCAGGGCGGCGGTGCGGGCGCCGGCGTAGTTGGTGCTGGACGTCATGTACGTCGTCAGCGCCTTGTACCAGATCTTCAGCGCGGCGTCGCGGCCGATGCCGGTGACGGCGACGCCGTCGGAGGTCGGGCTGTTGTAGGTCACGCCGTTGATGACCTTGGTGCCGCTGCCCTCGGACAGCAGGTAGAACATGTGGTTCGCCGGGCCCGAGGAGTAGTGCACGTCCAGGTTGCCGACGCCGGAGTACCAGCTATCGGCCGAGCCGCCGTCCTTGCTCGGCTTGTCCATGTAACGCAGCGGCGAGCCGTCACCGTTGATGTCGATCTTCTCGCCGATGAGGTAGTCACCGACGTCGGACGTGTTGTTCGCGTAGAACTCCACGCCGGTGCCGAAGATGTCGGAGGTGGCCTCGTTCAGACCGCCCGACTCACCGCTGTACTCCAGGCCGGCGGTGTTGGAGGTGACGCCGTGGCTCATCTCGTGGCCGGCCACGTCCAGCGAGGTCAGCGGGTCGTTGTTGCCCGAGCCGTCGCCGTAGGTCATGCAGAAGCAGCCGTCGTCCCAGAAGGCGTTGACGTACGCGTTGCCGTAGTGGACGCGGGAGTAGGCGCCGACGCCGTCGTTCTTGATACCGCTGCGGCCGAAGGTGTTCTTGTAGAAGTCCCAGGTCTCCTGCGCCCCGTAGTGCGCGTCGGCGCCCGCGGTGGCGGCGTTGGAGTTGGTGCCGTCGCCCCAGGTGTCATTGGTCTGCGAGAACAGCGTTCCGGTGCCCGAGGTGCCGTGGTTCAGGTTGTACGTCTTGTGGCCCCCGCGGGCCCCGTCGGTGAGCGTGTACGTCGAGCCCGACTGGGTCGTGGTCAGCGTCACCTGGCCGCTGTACCTGGTCTTGCCGACACCGGTGTCGATCGCCTGGAACCGGTGCAGCTCCTTGCCGGTGGTGGCGTCGGTGATGACGTGCAGCCGGCTGGGGGTGCCGTCGTCCTGGAAGCCGCCGATCACCGTCTCCCAGGCGAGCTTCGGGGTGCCGGTGCCCGCCCAGATCACCTTGCGGGCGCTGTCGGTGGCGGGCTTCTTGGCGTCCAGGGCCTTCGCGGCCTTCAGCGCCCTGGTCTCCGCGGCGGCCTTGGTGAAGATCGCGGTGGTGGAACGCACTGTGATCGTGCGCTTGTTGTTGAAGGTGGTGCTCACCGTCCCCTTGGCCCGCGAGGCGGGCGGGGTGGGTGTGCACGACGAGGTCGCCGCCGAGGACGGGCAGTCCGGCGTACGTGCGCTCGTACCGCGTGTGCAGGGTGCCGTCGTTGTCCTTGACGACGTCCCGGACGACCAGCTTCTCCCGGGCGCCGAGCCCGAGGGTGCGGGCGGTCGTGTCGGTCTTCTGCCGGGCGCTCTTGATCAGCGCCTGGTGCTGGGCCGGGCTGAGGCCGGCCGCCAGGCCGCCGCCGCGCAGCGGGCTGGGGTGGGGGAGCGGCCGGTGCGGCGGTGGCCGGTACGGCCTGGAGACCGACGGCGAGGAAGGCCGCGGTGGAGACCAGGGCGGCTCCGACCGTGGCCCGCTTGTGGGGAAGGGCTCTGTGGGGTCTCACTCGTACTCCTCCTGCTGCGGCCGCCGGTTCGCGGCCGATGACAGACCGGGCGGACGGGTCTGCCGCCCGGGCGAGCTGAGCTGTGCGGGACCGTGATCCGTGTGCGGGTGGGGTGGATCAGCGTTCGGCAGGAGAATGACAGCCCTGACCGGGCCATGTCACCCAACGCCGGGTCAATCGAGGGTTTTCCCCCGGTCCGCCCGCCACCGCCGCGCCGGCCGGTGCCGAGACCCCCCGCAACGGCCGGCGCCCCCTCCCCGGCGAAGAGAGGGGGCGCCGGCCGGTGCGTGCGCGGGTCACCGCTTGCGGGCCAGGCCGCCGTGCTCGGCGACGACCTCGGACGTGGGCGCCCCGGGCTCCGGACGCCACCGCGTGACCGGGACGACGCCGGGCTCGATCAGTTCCAGGCCGTCGAAGTACGCGGTGATCTCGTCGACGGTGCGCAGGTTGTACGGGACGGCACCGCTGTCGTTGTAGGCGTCCTGCGCCTCCTCGAAGACCGGGTCGATGCCGCGCGAACCGTCGTTGACGACGAGGTGACTGCCGGACGGCAGGGCCTCCATGAGCCGGGTCACGATGGAGCGGGCCCGGTCGTGGTCGGCGACGTGTCCCAGGATGTTGCTGAGGATGAGCGCGGTGGGCCGGCCGAGATCCAGTGTCCGGGCGGCGGCCTCGAGGATGCGGTCCGGGTCCGTGACGTCCGCGTCGATGTAGGCCGTCGCGCCCTCGCGCGACGAGTACAGCAGCGCACGGGCGTGGGCGAGGACCATCGGGTCGTTGTCGACGTAGACGATGCGCGCCTCGGGGGCGAGGCCCTGCGCGACCTCGTGGGTGTTCTGGGCGGTCGGCAGGCCGGTGCCGACGTCCAGGAACTGCCGGATGCCCGCCTCGGACACCAGGTACGTGATGGTACGGCGCAGGAAGGCACGGCTGCTGCGGGCGATGGTGACGATGCCCGGGAAGACGGCGGTGTACGCGTCGCCGGCCTCCTCGTCGACGGGATAGTTGTCCTTGCCGCCGAGCCAGTAGTTCCAGATGCGGGCGGAGTGCGGCACCGACGTGTCGATCTTCTGGCGCATCGCTTCTTCGGGCGTCGTCACAGGGTCGGTCATGGGTCGTGTCCGTCTTTCAGCCGAGGCGTGGATCATTCACGGCACAACTTACGTGCCCTGACGGGTTGCTGACCCGCCGGTCCGGGTTTCCGGGTGCCCCCGGTAGTTACCGTGCACCGCGTGTCCGACTCCTCACGCGATACCGCACAGGGCGCCGGCCGGGGCGTCGCCGAACGCGGCACGTACCGGCGGCAAGTGCTTCCTGCGGCTGGACGTCGGCCCCGGGGCGGTCCGGCTGCGCTGTTCGCCGCGACCGGCAACCGCCCCCAGGAACTGGACCCGCCCGTCGAGGACGAGGTCGTGATCCCGCTCCCCGGCCCGCCGAACTGATCACACGGTTGTCACACTCGCCTGCCAGAATCGGGGCAGCACCGACGTACGACCGCTGGAGGAGCCCGTGCCGTCCACCCCTCGCCCCCTGCGCAGGCTGGGCTTCCTCACCATCGGCCTGTTCGACGCGGCGGACCCCGGCCGCGGCCACGAGTCCACGCTCCAGATCATCGAACTGGGCGAACGGCTCGGCTTCGACAGCGCCTGGGTCCGCCACCGCCACCTCCAGTACGGCATCTCGTCCCCGGTCGCCGTCCTCGCCGCCGCCTCGCAGCGCACCCGCCGCATCGAACTCGGCACTGCGGTGACCCCGCTCGGCTGGGAGAACCCGCTGCGGCTCGCCGAGGACCTCGCGACCGTCGACGTGCTGTCCGGCGGCCGGCTCAACCCCGGTGTCAGCGTGGGCCCGCCCCAGCACTTCGAGCAGGTCAGGGACGCCCTCTACCCGGACACCGCCGACGCGGAGGACTTCGGCCACGAGCGGGTGCGCCGGCTCGTGGACCTGGTGCGCGGCGAGCCCGCCACCGGCTTCCACGGGGAGGAGGGCTTCGAGGTGTTCTCCTCCGTGGTCCAGCCGCACTCCCCCGGCCTCGGGCGGCGGCTGTGGTACGGCGCCGGCAGCCTCGGCTCGGCCCGCTGGGCGGGCGAGCACGGCATGAACCTCCTGACCAGCAGTGTCGTCAAGGCCGAGGACAGCGTGGGCGGGCCGCTGGACTTCGCCGGTACACAGCTTTCCCACATCCGGGAGTTCCGGGCCCGCCACCCCGACGGGGACGCGGCCCGCGTCTCCCAGGGGCTCGTGGTGATCCCGACCGACTCCGCGAGCCCCGGACAGCGCGCCCGGTACGCCGAGTACGCGGCCCGGCGGCTGCCCCGTACCGCCTCCCCGCAGGGACCGGCGCGGCTGCTGTTCGCGCCGGACCTGGTAGGCACCTCGGCGGAACTGGCCGAACGGCTGCACGCCCACGCGGCGTTCCGCGAGGTCGACGAGGTGGCGTTCGCGCTGCCGTTCACCTTCGAGCACGAGGACTACGTGCAGATCCTGACGGACATGGCGACGAAGCTGGGTCCGGCGCTGGGGTGGCGGCCCGCCGGCTGACTCACCACTGCCCCACCGCCGGGCCGGTGAGCGGCTCCGACGGCCTGCCGTCCACGCCCACCGGCACGTCCCCGGCGAGCATCACCCGGTGCATGATCCGGGGAGCAGTCAGGTGGGCGTGGTCGCTCGGGGCGAGGTGGATCGTGGCCCGGTTGTCCCAGAAGGCGACGCTGCCGGGCTCCCAGCGGAAGCGGACGGTGTACTCGGGGCGGACCGCCTGTTCCAGCAGCATCTCCAGCAGTGCGGCGCTCTCGGGGCGGGAGACGCCGGCGATCTGCTCCACGTAGTAGCCGTTGACGAACAGCACCCGCTCCCCCGTCTCCGGGTGCACGCGGACGAGGGGGTGCACGGAGGCGACCTGGTGGTCCAGGAGGTGACGGACGTACGCGTCGTCGCCCGGCCGGGGCTGGTAGCCGACGCCGAGCCGGTGCTCGGCGCGCAGCCCGTCGACGAAGGCTCGGACCGGTGCGGACAGTCCGGCATAGGCGGCGGCCAGACCGGCCCAGGTGGTGTCGCCGCCGTAGGGCGGTACGGTCTCGGCGCGCAGGACGGTCGCGGCCGGCGGGTCGATCCGGGCGCCGTGGTCGCAGTGCCAGCCGCGCAGCAGGGTGTGCCGGCGGCGGCGCAGCCACTCCTCGTGCTCCATGCCGAACCGTCCGCCCAGCTCCAGCCGGTCCGCCGTGGTCTCCACCTCGGGGAAGCCCGCCGGCGAGGCACCGCCCCGCCGGCGGAGGACGATCGGTTCGCCGAAGCGGCGGGCGAAAGCGACATGGCCGGCGTGGTCCAGCCGCTGGTCGCGGAAGAACACCACCTTCCAGCGCAGCAGGGCCTGCCGGACCAGGGTCACCACGGCGTCGTCGAGCGGCCCGGTGAGGTCGACGCCGGTGATCTCGGCACCGATGTGCCCGGCGACGGGCCGGACCTCCACCCCGGAGACCGTGACGTCCGCACCGGGGGCCGTCTCCCCGGCACGGGGACCCCTCGCCGCCCCGTCGGCGGGCGGCGCTCCCGGCGCGTCCGCGCCCCGCTCCGGCTGTCCCGCTGTGACCCTGTGCGTCGTCATGCGCGCTCCGATGCTCGTCCCTACCGGCTCCGCTCAGATCGTGACACCGCGGCCCCCGCACCGCGAACTCCCTTCCCGTGCTGCTGCCGCCGGACGGCGTCGCGGGCTGGACCGGAGGTCCCGGGGGTACCCGGGGGTGCGGGAGGCGGACGCACGGGAGGAGCCGCTGGTGGCAGCGGAGGACCGGCTGCGGACGTACCGCGGCAGGCGCGGCTTCGGGCGGACCCGCGAGCCGTCGGGCCGGGCGGCCGGTGCCGGCGGTGACGGGCCCCGGTTCGTGGTGCAGATCCACGACGCCCGCCGGATGCACTTCGACTTCCGGCTCCAGGTCGGCGACGTCCTGAAGTCCTGGTCCGTGCCCAAGGGCCCGTCGGACGATCCCGGGGACAAGCGGCTGGCGGTGCCCACGGAGGACCATCCGCTGGACTACGAGGACTTCGAGGGCGTCATCCCCAAGGGTGAGTACGGCGGCGGGACCGTGATCGTGTGGGACCGGGGGACGTACGAGCCGCTGAGCCACGACCGCGGGGGCCGCCCGGTGGATTTCGCGGAATCCCTGGAGCGCGGGCACGCCACCTTCCGGCTGCGCGGCGCCAAGCTGCGCGGCGAGTACGCCCTGACCCGCTTCCGCGGCGGCGCGGACGGGGAGGAGTCCTGGCTGCTGATTCGCAAGGGCCCGGCCCGCCCGGACGCGCACGGCACCCCGGACCCCCGGCGGGCCCGATCGGTGCGCACGGGACGCACCCTGGCCCAGGTCGCGGCGGCCGAATGCGAGCGGTGACGGTGGTCAGCCGCCGGCGGTGGGTGGGGCGTCCACGGTGCCGGTCCGTCCGGCGCAGGTCGGGGACGCAGAGGTTGAGGGCGGCAGCGGCGGCGATCAGTCCGGCGCAGGCCAGGAGCACGCCCCCGCTGTCCCAGGCGTGCGCGGCGAGGGCGGCGAGGTAGCCGGGGGGAACGGCGAGGCGCTCACCGACCCCGTTGAAGGCGCCCATGCGGCCCTGCTCGGCCGGTGGCACCTGGCGCTGGAAGGCGGTGGTCCATGCGACGATCGAGGAGCCGGTTCAGCTCTTGCGGGCGCGCAGGGCGGCCAGGGCCCGGTCGGCGTGGGTGTTCATGCGCAGTTCGCTGCGGACGACGTCGAGGACGGTACGGTCCGCGTCGATCACGAAGGTGACGCGCTTGGTGGGGGCCAGGGAGAAGCCGCGCCGCACGCCGAACCGCTCACGGACCGTGCCGTCGGCGTCGGAGAGCAGCGGCATGCCGAGGCGGTGCCGGCCGGTGAACTCCTGCTGCTTGTCCACGCCGTCCCCGCTGATGCCGACGGGGCGGGCGCCTACGGCGGCGAACTCGGCGGCGAGGTCGCGGAAGTGACAGGCCTCGGCGGTGCAGCCGGGGGTGAGGGCGGCGGGGTAGAAGAAGAGGACGACCGGTCCGTCGGCCAGCAGTTCACCGAGCCGGCGGACCGTCCCGGTCTCGTCGGGCAGGGCGAAGTCCTCCACCTTGTCCCCCGCCGCCAGGGGACGCCGGGTCACCGCTGCCCCTTCCCCGGCCGTCCGGTCGCGTCCGCCGCGCCGCGGGCCACCGTGCGGGCCCACAGCACCAGCGGCGCCTGGAGCGGGAGCCGGGCGAGAGCGGCGGTCCGCTGGGGCGTGGGCCGGTCGCGCGAGTCGACGGCCAACTGGATGTTGGCCGGGAACACCCCGACGAAGAAGGCCGCTGCCGCCCCGGCCGCCGCGGCGCGCGTCCGGGGGGCCGCGATACCGGCCGCCAGGGCCAGTTCGACGGCGCCGCTGCCGTACGTCCAGGCCCTGGGTGAGCCGGGCAGCCGGCGGGGGATCGTCGCGTCGAACCGCCGCGGGGCGGCGAGGTGGGCGACCCCGGACACGGCCAGCAGGCCGGCGAGCAGCAGGGATGAGCGTTCGGACCGGGACACGGTTCCTCCTCTGGTGGCCTGCCGCCGGATATTACTGGACGGTAGGCCCTACGGCGCGCACCCCGGCCGGGCCCTGCCGGCCCCCGGCCGGACTCTGCCGGCCCCCGGCCCCGGTCTTGCCCGCGCCGGGTGCCGGGCGCAACCTGGTGCTATGGGCGCTCAGGACGGCCCCACCCTCATCACGTCCGTGCAGCGTGCCCTCCGTCTGCTGGAGGCGGTCAGCGCGCACGAGAACGGCGCGCCGGCCAAACAGCTGGCACGCGAGACGGAGCTGCCCCTGGGCACGGCCTACCACCTGCTGCGCACCCTGGTCCACGACGGATACGTACGGAAACTGGGCGACGGCGGCTTCGTCCTGGGCGACAGGCTGAACTCGCTGCACGCGGCCGGCA